>PLMF01000079.1:0-7725 GCA_003142355.1 Bryobacterales bacterium | reverse complement strand
GGCGCGGTGGATTTGAACGGCTGGTACGACTACGACGATGAGGGCGTCAAAGCGCGGCCCGTCACGGTGGTCGACAAAGGCGTGCTGAAGACGTTCCTGATGTCGCGTTCCCCCATTCGCGGCTTCGATCGCTCCAACGGGCACGGCCGGCGGCAACCCGGGCTGGAGGTGGTTTCGCGCCAGTCGAACCTGCTCGTGGAATCCACCAACACGGTGACCGAAGCGAAGCTGCGCCAGATGCTCATCGGCGAAATCAAGAAGCAGAACAAGCCCTACGGCCTCTACTTCCGCGACATCACCGGCGGCTTCACTACCACGCAGCGCACCGGGTTGCAGGCTTTCAAGGTGATTCCGGTGATCGTCTACCGGGTGTATCCCGACGGCCGGCCGGACGAGCTGGTGCGCGGCGCGGACATCGTGGGAACGCCGCTCGCGAGCTTCGCCAAGATCCTGGCGACTTCGGACAAGGCCGAAGTATTCAACGGATATTGCGGCGCCGAATCGGGCAGCGTCCCGGTCTCGGCGGTTTCGCCGGCGATACTGGTTTCGGAAATCGAGATCGAAAAGAAGGCCAAGTCGCAGGACCGGCCTCCGCTGCTCCCCGAGCCCACATCCATGGAGAGCAAGGGAGACTCGAAGTGAGGCGCCTGCTGCTTGGCGCCGCGGCGCTGGGAGCGGCGATGGCATGGAGCGCCCAGGAACCCGCTCCCGCGCCCGATCCCATGCTCCAGGCCATGCACGATGAGATCGAGCGCTCGCGCAAGCTGACGCTTTCCAACCTCGAAGCGCCCTATTTCATCGAGTACCTGATCGACGACGAAGAGAATTTCAGCGTCACCGCCAGCCTGGGCGGCCTGGTAGGGCGGCGCCACGAGCGCTTTCGCTCCCCGGAAGTCCACGTCCGCGTGGGCGATTACAAGTTCGACAACACCAACTACACCGGCAGCGGATTTTCGTTCGGCACGCGCTATAACCTGGAACGGTTCCCACTGGAAGACGACTATCCCTTGCTGCGCCGGTACTTGTGGTTGCAGACCGATTCGGCGTACAAGTCGGCGGTGGAAGCCATCTCCCGCAAACGCGCGGCTCTGCGCAACCTCACGGCCGGCGAGCAGATCGACGATTTCGCGCACGCCCAGCCGGTGCACTACATCCGGGCATTGCCCCGGCTGGCCATCGATGAAGAGGCATGGACCAACCGGGTGCGGGCGCTCTCCGCGGTTTTCGCGCAGTATCCCGAGGTGGAGAATTCCACCGTGGTGATGGAATCCAGCGATGGCGGCTTCTACGTGGTGAATTCCGAGGGCACCGAGGTGCGCGCGCGGGAATCCTCCACCTACCTGCGGGCGCAGGCCACGGCGCAGGCGCCCGACGGCATGATCGTGCGCGATGCCGTGGCGTTTCACTCGCTGGATGCGACGCACATGCCTGTCGACGCCGAGCTGAACCGGGGCCTGGCGGCTCTGGCCGAGAACGTGGTGGCGCTGGCGCACGCGCCCAAGGGTGAAGACTACAGCGGGCCGGTGCTGTTTGCGGGCATCGCGGGCGCGCAGATTTTCGCGGAAGTGCTGGGGCGGAACCTGGCGCTCACGCGGCGGCCGGCGATGGAGCAGGGGCGCGGCGCCGTGGTTTCTGCCAGCGAACTGGAGGGCCGCACAGGGGCGCGCGTCTTGCCCGATTCCTTCGACGTGGTGGACGATCCGACGCAGAAGGAATGGCGCGGCCGGCCGCTCTACGGCAGCTATGACGTGGACCGCGAAGGCGTCGCGGCCGCGCCGCTGCACCTCATCGAAAAGGGCGTACTCAAAGGATTCCTGCTGACCCGCCAGCCGGTCCGCGGCTTCGAAGGATCGAACGGCCGCGCGCGCATGCCCGGCAACTACGGCGCCGCAACCGCCGGCTTCAGCAACCTGTTCATCGGCTCTTCGGAGACCACCCCGGCGGCGGAATTGAAGCATAAGCTGATGGAACTCTGCCGGACGCGCGACAAGCCATACGGCATCATGGTCCGCAAGATGGACTTTCCCTCTTCGGCGCCGCTGGACGAGGCGCGGCGGCTGCTTGCCGGCTCGCCGGGGTCGACGCACCCGGTCAGCATTCCCATCCTGGTTTACAAGGTCTACCCGGACGGCCGCGAAGAACTGGTGCGCGGCCTGCGCTTCCGCGGCCTGAATGCCCGTTCTTTGAAGGACATCCTGGCGGCGGGGGATGACAGCACGGTTTTCGAATTCATGAACAGTCCGGCGCCGTTCGCCCTGATCGGCGCCTCTTCCTTTGCGGCCGAAACGTCCGTGGTGGCGCCCTCCATTCTGGTCGACGATCTGGAACTGCATCCGGCGGAGGAGGAGTTGCCCAAGTTGCCGGTAGCGCCGGCGCCGGAGTTGGTGCGCTAGAGTACCTGGACCCGGGAATTCGATGCGAATGAGTCAGACTCGATTTCGACGCGGAGACGCGGGGACGCGGAGATCCGAAGATGCTGAGGTCGCCGGGAGAGAGGTGTTAGACTCGGCGATCTCCGCTTGCTCTGTTTCGGCCCCTGGTAGTGTGACCCGTTCAGCGATGCGCCTCATAAACTCCAGCCGCGGAGGCGTCCGAGACAACGGAGAGAACTATTGGTATCGTCCTTCTCTCCGCGTTTTCCTCCGCGTCTCCGCGTCTCCGCGTCGAATATTGCTCGCTGGTCTGCGGCACAGCCTCGCTAGGAGACGGCACAGTTGCGCCTGATCGGCCGTTACGTTTTTCGCGAGATCCTCTCGAGCGCGGTGCTCGGCACGCTGCTGGCCACCTGTGTCATCTTCCTGCAGCGCGTCGACAAGCTGTTTGAAGTGCTGGTGGGCAACGGCAACGCGGCGCTCAAAACCGTAATCACCCTGTTTGCCTTGGCCATGCCCCCGGTGCTGCCCCTGACCATTCCGTTCGGCGTGCTGGTGGGGATTCTGATCGGCCTGGGCCGCATGGCGAGCGACGGTGAAATCACCGCCATGCGGGCGGCGGGCGTCTCCAGCCGCCGGGTGATCGCGCCCGTGCTGGTGTTTGCGGCCATCGGCGCGGGGCTGGCGGCTTATGCTTCGCTGCGGCTGACGCCGTTCGCCATTCGCGAGAGCACGCGCATCATCAACGATCTGATGGCCACGCAGCTTTCCGCCGAAATCCAGCCGCGCGTGTTCGACGAAGATTTCCCCAATACCATCCTCTACGTGGGCGATGTGCGGCCCGGCCCGGTGACGGTCTGGCGCGCCGTCTTCATTGCCGACGTCACCCCGCCCGATCAGCGTACCGGCGGCATGCGCGACAAAGCCGAAGGCCCTCTCATCACCGTGGCGCGCGAAGTCTTCGCCGTGTCCGACCCCAAGAATAACCGCATCCAGCTTTCCATGCGCGACCGCGCCGTGCACGAAATGGGCAAGGACGCCAAGGCCAACGACAGCTTTTCCCCGGCCTGGGAGCAGGCGCTCTACGCGTCGCCGCCGGTGCCCAAGCCGCTGGCTTCGAGCGCCATGAACACGCGCCAGTTGCTGCACTACACCGGGCCCGACCGGATCGAAGCCAAGGTGGAACTGCACCGCCGTTTCGCGCTTCCGGTGGCCTGTATCATGCTCGCCCTGGTGGGCATCCCTCTGGGCATCGCCACGCGCAAGGGCGGCAAGTCGGCCGGATATGTGATTGGGTTGTTCCTGGCGTTCTTCTGCTACCACCTTTCTTCGGTGTCGCTGATCGGCCTGGCGAGGCAGCGGACGCTGCCGGTTCCGGTAGCCATCTGGCTTCCGGACGTGGTCTTCGGACTGGCGGGGTTGATCTTTCTGGCGCGCATGGAGCGGCCCGGAGATAGCGATCTGCTCAGCGGCGCGAAAGCGGCCTTTGGCCGGCTGTTTCAGAGGCTCAAGTCGAGAACGGCCGGCCAGCCGGGGCGGCCGCGCCGGGCGGCCGGGAGACTGCCGTTGCTGCCGCAGCTTGTCGATACCTACATCCTGTCGAACTTCCTGTTCTACCTGGTGGTTCTGCTGGCCAGCTTCGTATCCATGACGCTGGTCTACAATTTCTTCGAGCTGATCGGCGACATGATCCGCAACAAGATCCCGCTCGTCAAGATGTTCACGTACCTGCTCTTCCTCACTCCCAAGCTGATCTACGACACGCTGCCCATCAGCATTCTGGTGGCCGTGCTGGTGGCTTTCGGAGTGCTCAGCAAGCAGAACGAGGTGACGGCGTTCAAGGCCTGCGGCGTGAGCCTCTTCCGGCTGGCCCTGCCGGTGTTCATCGGCAGCGCGCTGTTCTGCGCCGGGCTATTTTTGTTCGACTACTACTATGTGCCCGGGGCCAACCGCAAGCAGGACGCGCTGCGCGACGAAATCAAGGGCCGCGCCACGCAAACCTATCTGCGTCCCGACCGCAAGTGGATCATGGGCTACGGGTCGCGCATTTACTACTACCGGTACTTCGACACCACGGAAAAGGTGATGGAGGGCGTAAGCGTATTCGAACTCGAGCCCAACACTTTCCGCCTCACGCGCCAGATATCGGCCGAGCGCGCGCGCTGGAGTCCCACTCTCAAGACGTGGGTCTTCGAAAACGGCTGGAGCTGCGGATATCGGGGCCTCGCCTGCACGTCCTACAGCCCCTTTCCTTCCCAGGCCACGACATTTTCCGAGCTGACCGAACCGCCCGACTACTTCCTCAAGGAAGCGGTGCAGGACAAGCAGATGAATTTCTTCCAACTGGACCGCTACATTCGCGACCTGCAGCGCAGCGGGTTCGACACGGTGAAGCTGCAAGTGCAGTTCTACCGCAAGTTCTCGGTGCCGTTGCTGGCGCTGATCATGGCCATGATCGCGGTCCCATTCGGCTTTCTGGTGGGCAACCGGGGGGCGATGACGGGCATTGGCGTAAGCATTGCGATTGCGGTGGCCTATTGGGGAATCGGGACGCTGTTCGAGAAGGTGGGCGACGTCAACCTGCTGCCGCCGATGATCGCCGCCTGGTCCCCCGACGGCGTGTTCTCGCTGACGGGCCTGTACCTGCTGCTGCGGATGAAGAGTTGAGGGCCGCCGGCCTCGATCAAGCCGATTTCTCCTGAGTGAACGCCGCGGTGTCTACTTGGCCGGGTTTCTGAGTGTTGGCACACACCAGGCGGAGCTGTGCTGGCTCGGGAAGACAAAGGGCAAGCTAAAAAAGCATGCCCGAACCACAAGGAACTGCGTACCTGCCCCTTTCATGTCGTGCACCCTCGCAGGATCAGAGGATGGCGGCTGAAGAACCCCATCTGATCGGCGACTGTCGGTCTCGGGGGCGTAGCACTCTATTCATGACGCAAAGCTTGAATCGGGTCGATCGTGCTGGCGCGCCTCGCGGGCACCAGAGCCGCACCCGTGGCCACCGCCGCCAGAGTGACTGCCGCGACCGCCGCCGTGCCCAGGTCGGCGGCCACGACGCCGAAGAGTTGTGACGACACGTACCGGCTTAGCAAATAGGCGCAGGGGATCCCTAGCGCGAGCCCGATTCCCAGCAGGCTGAACGCGTCTTTCATGACCATCCAGAGCAGGGCGCCCTGCCGCGCGCCGAGTGCCATGCGCAAGCCGATCTCCCTCGTCCGGCGGGCAACCGTGAGGGCCATCACGCCATAGAGACCCACAGCCGCCAGCAGCGTCGCCAGCACTCCAAAAGCCGCCGAGAGCGTCGCGCTCAAACGCTCAGTGCCGAGCGTTTCGTCGAGTTGGTCCCCGAGCGTCTTCATCTCATAGATCGGCATCGTCGCGTCCAGTTCCCGAACCTTCCGGCGCAGCGTGGCAAACATGCTGCCGGAATCGGCGGACGTGCGTACGTAGAACGCCGTCCCGACCGGCTGATTCATTTGGGGGAACGAAAAGAAAACCTGGCGGCGCACCCCTTCCCGTGGACCATCGTATAGCGAGTCCTCGACCAGGCCCACGATCTCGATGCCCCCGATCTCGAAGTCGGGCCTCGACCGCGGGCCGACGTCCAATGTGATGCGCCGTCCGGTGGGACTCCGGTTTCCGAAGAAATGACTGGCGAACTTGCGGTTTACAATGGCCACCTTTGGGCGGCCGTCGACATCGCCGTCCTCGAAGTCGCGGCCTTCCAGTAACGGCACCCCCATGGTTCGCCAGTAGCCGGACGAGAGGCCGTTGACAAAGGCTTGGGTATCGCCATCTACAGTCGGTTGACCCTCTACCAACACGTCCCAGTCCGCTTCACGACCGCTCAGGACCGATACCCATGCATAGCCGGCCGACTTGACCTCTGGCAATGACCGGACGTTCTCCAGCACTTGCTGGTAGAAGGCCTTCAGGCGCGGCAGCGAATAGCCGCTGCGCGCCGGATCGATCTGGAAGGTGATGATCTTGTCGATGTCGCGGAATCCCGAGTTCATCTCTTTCAGATTGAGCAGCGTCTTGACGAACAGCAGGGCGCCGGCGACCAGCAGAAATGAGAACGCTACTTGCGCCGTCACCAGGCTCTTGCGCAGTCTCACCGAACCGCGGCTTCCGCCGGCTGAACCCGCGCCTTCCTTCAGCGTGCTCCACAGATCGACCTTCAGGGCTTGCCATGCCGGCGCCAGGCCGAACAGGAAGGCCGTGGCAATCGCCAGCGCGGCGTTGAAAGCCAGGATGCGCCAATCCGGCTCGGCCCGCAGCGTAGCTAACATTCCGTTGGCGGGCAGGAAGCCGAGTAATCCGCGTACCATCGCCTCGGAAAGCAGCAGGCCCGCCGCTCCACCCGCCACGGCCAGCAGGGCGCTCTCCATCAACAGTTGTCTCAGAAGCTGTCCGCGCGATGCTCCAATCGCCAATCGCATGGCGAGTTCCTTCTGCCGCGCGGCCGCGCGTGCGATCAGCAGGCTCGCCACGTTGAAGCATGCAATGAGCAGCACCACACCAACCATCGACATCAGCACCACCAGGGCCGTGGAGTAGCTCCTCCGCAACTCCGAGTAGCCGTTGGACGCCGACTCGGTGAGTACCCTCCTGGCCAGAAACCGGTCGCGGTCGGGTTGGGGCGCGTCGCGAAGAGCCGGGCTTTCCAGCTCGGTGCGCAGAATCCCGCTCAACAGCGGCTGTAACGAGGCCTGCGCCGACTGCATCGTGTAGCCGGGTTTCCGGCGCGCGAAAATCTGGATCCATTGCCTGCGTCGATCTCCCAGGTTGTCGGAAGCCGGCGTCATGAGCGGCTTCATCTGGATCGGAATCCGGATTTGCGGCGACCGCGCCGGGTCAATGCCGGAAAATCCCGCGGCCGATACCCCTACCACGACCATGGGATAGTTGTTGACCAGGATCTTCTGTCCGATCACGCCGGCATCCGCCCCAAACCGGGTCACCCAGTATTGGTGGCTCAGTACGACCACGGGGTGACCCTTGTAGACGCGGTCATCCTCTTCGGGCGAAAACACCCGCCCCAGCGCCGGCCCGATCCCGAGCGCCTGGAAGTAGTTCCCGGAGACCAGCTCGCCCGTGACGCGCTCCGTCTGGTTTCCCAGGCTGATCGACAGCGGCGTGTAGTAACGGCAGAAGACGTACGAGAAGGCCGGCGCCCGCTGCCCGAAATCCTGGTACATCGGGTAGGACGAGGCCCTCGAACCCTGGTTGCTGCCCAGGTTTGGCCCAGTGGTCCAAATCATCTGGAGTTGCTCGGGATGCCTGACCGGAAGCCGCCGCAGCATCAATTGATCGAGCAGCGTGAAGATAGCCGTGTTGGCGCCGATGCCGA
>PLMF01000302.1 GCA_003142355.1 Bryobacterales bacterium | reverse complement strand
GCCAGCGCCAGCACCGTGACCCGTGAATCGTCCGCCGAAACCACCCGGTCTCCGCTTCCCGATTCATTCTTCGCGCGGTCCAGCCGCATCCCGAGGAATTCGAGGCCCTCGCAGCAGGCCCACCGCAGCCGGGCGGAGTTCTCGCCGATCCCGCCCGTAAACGCCACGGCCTCCAATCCGCCCATCGCTGCCGCGAACGCTCCCATGGTCTTCTTCACCTCGTACACCAAGACCTCGAGCGCCAGCCCGGCGCGGCGGCTGCCCTGGGCCGCGGCCGCCTCCAGGTCGCGCACATCGCCCCCCTCGACGCCCGAAAGGCCCGTTAATCCGCCGCCCTTGGCAAGCTGGCTGCGAACGTCTGCGGCGCTCCATCCGTGGCGCTCCATCATGTAGAGCACGGCGAAGACGTCCAGGTCGCCGTGGCGCGTGGCATTCTCCAGGCCCGACTGCGGTGAGAACCCCATGGTCGTGTCCACCGACCGTCCACCGTCGATCGCGCACATCGACGAGCTTCCCCCCAGGTGGCAGCTCACCAGCTTCACCTGGCGTCCCAACATCGCGGCTACGCGCTCGCCGACGTACTGGTGCGAGGCTCCGTGGAACCCGTACTTGGCCACGCCGTCTTCCAGCCAGGCGCCCGGAACGCCGTACAGCCGCGCGTGCTCCGGCATGGTGGTGTGGAACTCCGGCTCGAAGGCGGCCACCATCGGAATCCCCGGCATGGCCTGCCGGAAGGCTTCGATGGCCGTCAGGTAGATGGCGTTGTGCGCCGGCGCGGCGGGCAGAAACTGGCGCAGCGCTTCCACCACACCCTCATCCACAACGAAGGTCCCGCGATACTTCGGCCCGCCATGCACCGCCTTGAGCGCCACCGCATCGATTGGCGTCCCGCCGGTCGAGATCCGCGCGATGGCGTCCCGGTAATTGCCCACGCGCTCCTCCCGGCCCTTCGCCAGCACCCTCTCGGAAGGCATCTCGAGAATCTGGTACTTCAGGGATGTGGTTCCCAGGTTGGGGATCAGCAGGTTCATGGCGTTTCAGTACACCAGGCCGAGTTGCTTCAGCGTGGCGCCCGGTTCTTCGCCCTCGAATTTCGTCAGCGACGCTTTTTCACGGCCGTCCTCCAGGGCTACCCCCGCCGGGGTGCTCGTGTAAGGGAAGACCTGTTTCAGCTTTTGGATGTCCGTCGAAATGGCCGCTCTCAGACCGGTGTCCTGCAAGAACTGCGCCGCGTATTGCGGCTGCTGGATCGCAATGGCCACCACTTTCGTATCGCCCCAATGATACTGCGACATGCGCCTGGCGGCGTCGAAACAGTGCATACATTCCGGGTCGAAGAAATACAGAAAGATCTTGCCATGTTCCAGCGAGTACGGCTGGCCGTCCACCGCGATGGTCTCCGGCGCCTTCACCCCGGTTTGCCGGACGGCAGCCGCTCCGTAGGAAACCAGCGCGAATACCACCACCGCGCCCAGCACCAGAATGACGCCCCGCAGGCTTTCCGGCGGCCGCGACCAGATTCCCGCCAGCACCGCCAGCAGCAACATGAGGCCGTCGCTGATAAAGAAGCCCGGACCCACCACCCGCCTCACCCAGGGGAAGCAACTGCAATCCGCGCCCCGCAGCAGGCTGTAATTCACCGCGAAATAGGCCAGGAAGGCGAGCAGCAGGAACCCCGTGAGAATCGCGCCCCAGCGCCGGAACCGCGGCACCAGCAACAGCACGCCGCCCAGCGTCTCCGCAATCCCGAACACCAGCGCGGCCGCCAGGCTCAGCGACTCCGGCACCCCGGCCTGCGCCATGCGCACCGCCGCGCCTTGCGCGTCCGTGACTTTCCAGAGTCCCGAAACCAGGAACAGCAGCGAAAGCAGGATGGCGGCCACCCAGCTCAGCGCCGTTTTCCAGCCCGGCAACTCCAGCGAAGCAAGCCCTCCCCGTGGCTGTGCCATACTGTCGGTCATGGTCCTTATTGTAGCGCTGGCCGGGATGCTGCTGGCCGCGCCCACCAGCGTGGAATTGGTGGATGAGGTCTACCAGATCCCCGCCAGCCAGTGGCGCTACGTGGACCTCACTCTCAAACAGCAGCCGGCCCTGGTTTCCGCCACTTTCCAGGTGCTGACCGGTTCCCCGCAGGCGCGAATCGCTTTGATGCGCGGCCAGGATCTCGAACGCCTGCGCGGCGGCCAATCGCACGGCGTCCTGGCGGTGACGCCCCTGGCTTCCTCCGGCAATCTCTCCTACTACGCTAGCTCGCCCGACGACTACGCCGTCGTGGTCGACAACCACGCCGCCCAACCCTCCGCCATCCATCTGCGCATCTCGCTCGAATTTGGGGCCAGCCCGGGCCCGGTGGTGACACGCCTCCCGCCCCGGCGGCAGCTCACGGTGATTCTGATCAGCTTCGCCGTCTTCTTCGGCATCGTGACCTTCTCCGCGCGCCGCCTCTGGCGCGCCATCAAGGGACCTCCAGTCAACGGCGATTGACCGTTGGCGGCGCCGGTATGATTAGAGTGGATACACTCCATGCGGTTCGAGCGAATCACGGTTGACCCTGCGGTGGCTACGGGCAAGCCTTGCATACGCAATCTGCGCTTCCCGGTGTCGCGGCTGCTCGGTCTGGCCGCCCGGGAAAGCCGGGAGTCGATTTTGAGCGCCTATCCCTACCTGGAGCCGGCGGATATCGATGAGGCTTTGCGTTACGCCGCCAGCCTCTCGGAAGACGAGACGATTGAGTTGAGCCGGTGTAGTTCCTGGTAGACATGCCCCTGTCGCCGGACTTGGCGGAGTGGCTGCGGGCCGAAGGCCACGACGCCGTGCATGCCGGTGAAGTCTCCATGCACCCTTCCCGAGACTCCTGGCCGCGCTGGGTTCGACTGGGCCGGAACGGGCGCAACGTTCCGCTGCCGCTAGTACCGCCGTAGAGCTGCCCGAGGGTCAGGCGCGGCGCGCATGAAGATTGCACGCGCGGGCAAAGCTCCCCTCCTCCCCTTGACCGCTATATTCATTTTGAGCTATATTCATCATATGGAATGTTCGGTGCTCTTCACCGATCAATTCGAGTCCTGGTGGAACAGCCTGGGCATCGAGGAGCCGCAACTCGCGCATGTGGGCATAGCGACTTCCGGAGATGCCGGAGGAATGGGGAAACTTCAACGCGATTCCCCTATCGGGTCCTGTACGCCTTCGACCCCGAGCGGAATGCCGTGCTGCTGATCGGCGGCGACAAGACCGGAAACGAACAGTGGTATGAGGCTTGCGTGCCCCTGGCGGACCGCCTCTACGAACGGCACCTGATCGAACTGGAAGAGAGTGACGACCATGGCAAAAGCAAAAAACTTTAGCGAACTCCGAAATCGACTCCCGGCGGAATCTCTCGCACGCGTCGAGGCCCGCGTCAAAGTCACCCTGCATGACATGGCCCTCGATGAACTGCGCACCGCCCGTGAATTGACCCAGGAGCGTCTGGCGGAAACCCTGGGCATCAAGCAAGCCACAGTCTCGAAGATTGAGCGCCAATCCGACATGTACGTCAGCACGCTAGCCAAGTTTGTCGAGGCCATGGGAGGCACACTGGAAATTCGCGCCTGCTTCCCGGAGGGCTCCGTGCGCATCAAGCAGTTCTCCGAAGCACGGTCTCCGAGCGCCGGATGAGCGCAGATCACTCGGGTGGCGGAGGCGCGATGGCGTGAGAAACGCGGGTCAAACGCTGCACGCTTCCCCCGCCGCCGCGATAGTCTCGCGGATGTCCTCTTCCGAATGCGCCGCGGAAACGAAGGCCGCTTCAAATTGCGAGGGCGCCAGGTAGATGCCCCGCTCCAGCATCCCTCGGAAAAACCGCGCGAACCGTGCCGTGTCGCTGCGCTTGGCCGATTCGTAATCCGTCACCGGCTGGTTCGTGAAGAACCATGTGAACATCGAGCCCACCCGGTTCACCGTGACGCCCGCCGGCGCCGCGGCGCATAATTCCGCGGCGCGCGCTTCCAACTGGCCGTACACTCCGGGATGCGCCTTCAGGTATCGCAGCATGGCCAGCCCCGCCGCCACCGCCAGCGGGTTTCCGGATAGCGTGCCGGCCTGGTAGATCGGTCCCACCGGAGCCACCTTGCTCATGATGTCCTTGCGCCCGCCATACGCGCCCACCGGCAGCCCGCCGCCGATCACCTTGCCCAGCGTGGTCAAGTCCGGCCGGATGCCGTAGCGCTGCTGCGCTCCGCCGAAGGCCACGCGGAAACCCGTCATCACTTCATCCAACACCAGCAGCGCGCCAAACCGCGCCGTAATATCGCGCAGCGCTTCCAGGTAGCCGGGCACGGGAGGCACGCAGCCCATATTCCCCGCCACCGGTTCCACAATCACCGCGGCGATGCGGTTGCCATGCGCGCGGAATGCCTGTTCCACGGCTTCCGCGTTGTTGAACGGTAGGGCGATCGTGGTATCGCAGAACGCTTTGGGTACGCCCTGGGTGTCGGGAATCCCCAGCGTGGCCACGCCCGAGCCGGCCTTCACCAGCAGCGAATCCACGTGCCCGTGGTAGCAACCTTCGAACTTGACGATCAGGTCCCGCCCGGTAAACCCGCGCGCCACGCGGATGGCCGACATGGTGGCCTCGGTGCCCGAGTTGACCAGCCGCACCATCTCGATCGAAGGCATCGCATCGCGGATGGCTTCGGCCAGCTCGACCTCCTGTTCCGTGGGCGCGCCGAAGCTGGTGCCGATGGCCAGCGCGCCCTCCAATGCCGCCACAATATCCGGATGCCGATGCCCCAGTAGCAGCGGTCCCCAAGACC
The DNA here is from genome assembly GCA_003142355.1 of Bryobacterales bacterium. The sequence continues at coordinate 13,091 of PLMF01000302.1, read as the reverse complement.
CCACGTAATCGATGTACTCGTTGCCATCGACGTCGAAGATATGGGAGCCTTCACCGCGCGCGATGAACGGCGGGTTCCCGCCCACGCTCCGGTACGCCCGCACCGGCGAGTTGACCCCGCCCGGAATCGTCTCCTGCGCCCTGCGAAACAGCTCTTCCGACTTGGAATGCCCGTGCTTCTGAAACATAACCTAATACTCCGGGGCGAAGCCGCCAGCCACACCGGCTTGGCTGATCGCTGACTGCTGATAGCTGAGAGCTTCTTCCCTAGCCCGCCTTACGCGGCACCAGCCTGCTGAACCCTAGGCTCATACTGATGTCGTACAAGCTCCCGTTCAGATTCTCCAGCAGGCGCCGCTTCAAACCCAGGTACGGCTGCTTTCCCGTGAACAGGTCCTGGATGATGGCCGAGAACCGCGGGCTGCGGCGGCTGAACTGCACCATGCGCGCCGGCACGGAGCCGAAAAGGAATCGTCCCAGGAACACGCGCTTGGCCAGTCGCGAGCCGAATTCCAGGTCGGCCGCGAAGTCGCGCCGCAGCGACTGCCGGTATTGCCCCACTCTCCCGGCCGCCTCGCCCACTTCGGAAAGCAACGCGCGCGCCGCCAGGTCCGCCGAGCGAATGGCGTAGTACAGGCCCTCGCCCGTGACCGGATCCACCAGGCCCGCGGCGTCGCCCACCGCCATCCAGCCTTCGCCCGCCACCCGGTTCTTCTCCCACGATGCCGCGTCGAGCGAAGGCAGCAAATGGCTGTAGAAGGCCGCGCCCTTCCACGCCATCCCGCGCTGGGTCAGGTACTGCTCCAGGCGTTTGCGCAGCGAGCTGGCCGGCTCGCCCTTTCCGCAGATGCCCACCGAGAGATGTCCGCAGCGCGGAAAGACCCAGATGTAGCCTTCGAGGCGCGGCAGAAACTGGATGTCGATGTGCGTCTGGTCCCCCGGCACGTAATAGCCCAAGGCCGGCATGGTGTCTGCCGCCGTGAGTTTGGTGCCCACCTCGGGCAGCGCGTTGCGGGCGCCCGTCGCCACGATACAGTAATCCGCGTGCGCCGTTCCCGAGCTGGTGCGAAGCCGCCATCCCCGCCCGTACCGCGACATTTCCAGCACGCGCGCCTTTTCGATCTGCGCCCCGGCTCGTTCCGCGCGCTCCAGCAGCATGCGATTGAGATCCAAACGCGAGTAGATCAGCAGCGGATCGTCCAGCTTCAGGCTGACTTCTCCTCCGTGAGGAGCCGCCAGGATGGTCTCCGTAATGAGGCGCTTGGGCGTCGAATTCTCGATCAGGAAGGGATACTGGCTGTAGGCCTTGTACGTCAATCCGCCGCCGCAAGGCTTCTCCCAGGCGAGCTTCTCGTCGAACACCAGGACATCCAAACCCGCGGACGCCAGCCGTTCCGCGGCGAATGCCCCCGCCGGACCGCCACCCAGGATCGCGACACGTTTCATTTCTTTTGACCGGCGGGCGGCAGGTCTTCCGGAGACGGCATCTTGCCCCCGCCATGCGGGTTCACCACGCCAGGCGCCGCCGGGGGCATCCCCCCGTCGCCATGCGGACTTGGGCCCGCATCCTTGCGGCCCACCACTGCCCAGGCGTCGCCCTTCTTCTCCAGTTGATACTGCATCGACATTCCCTGCGCCGCGTTGCCGCCCTTGGGAGTGAACGACACCGTCGCCTGCGCCTGGTTACCGTTGATCTGGACCGACGTCACTTCCACATTCATTGAGGCCACGTTCAGTTGGACCTGGGTAAGGTGATCGATAACACCTTGCCGGATCGCTTCTTTGTCGTGGGCGCCGCGGTTGCAGGCGGCGAGACACACCATCAGAACGGCAACACCACTGGTTCGCACTCCTCAATTATAACCGGCGGCATCCGGCATTGCCGCCCGGTGGTATAGTGTGCGCAGAGCCTATGGAAAAAGCACCCGCGCGGCCGTCGGGAGAAATCTGCGATCGCTGCCTGCAACCGATTGCCCCGAACGCCCAAAGGTGCCGCAACTGCGGCGAACGCCACTCCCCCGCCAACCGACTCCCCATTATCCTCGGAGTCTTCGGCCTGCTGCTGCTGGTTTTCGTCGCCATCGTCATGTTAAAGGTGATTCGAAATACCGATATCGACTCTGCTCCCCCGGTCCAGACTGGGGAGAGCACCACGCAAACCCCGGACAGACCGCCGCCATCGAACTCATGAAAACTGCCATGAAAACCCCTACCACACGCCGCAACTTCTTGGGCGCCGCCGCCGGAATCGCGGGCCTGAGCGCCGCCGGAGCCGCACCCGCCTCCGCCAAGATCGAGCCCGAGCCCTGGGGCGTCAAGCTCGGTATCGCCACCTATACCTTCCGCAGTTTCGACCGCGCCAAAACCATCGAAATGCTCAAGCTGGTCCAGGCCCCCTGGACCAGCATCAAGGACGGCGTTCACTTCGCCTACAACAGCACTCCCCAGGAGCTCAAGCAGGTCCGCGCCGAATTCGACGCCGCCGGTTTGAAGGTCACCAGCGCCGGCAACATCAGCCTGGCCAAAGACGACCCCGGCGATATCCGCCAGCGGTTCGAGATCGTCAGGAATCTCGGTCTCTCCATGATGGTTTGCATCCCCACACGCTCCAACATCCGGACGGTGGAGAAGTTCGTCAAGGAATACGACATCAGGATCGCCATCCACAACCACGGTCCCGAGCAGAAGGACTTCCCTTCGCCGCAGTCGGTTCTGGAAGTGGTGCGCGACATGGACCCGCGCGTCGGCCTGTGTATCGACGTCGGCCACACCGCGCGCACCGGCGTCGATGTGGTCGAGAGCATCGCCCTGGCCGGCCGGCGCCTCTTCGACATGCACGTCAAAGACCTGCGCGATTTCACCAGCCGCGACAGCCAGTGCGACGTGGGCGAGGGCATCATGCCGTTCCCCGCCATTTTCAAACAGCTCAAGAAGATGAATTACCAGGGCTGCGTCAACCTGGAATACGAGATCAACCCCAAGGACCCGCTGCCCGGCGTGCTGCGCTCCCTGTTCTACATGCGCGGCGTCCTGGCCGGCCTGGGGGCCGCGTAAGATTCCCATGCCCAACGTCCCCATCGGCGCCAGGGGCGAACAGAAGCTACTCGTCACCAGCGAGTCCGCCATTACCTTCCTGGGCGTGGACGGCCCGCGTGTGCTCTCCACGCCGCACATGATCGGCCGCATGGAACTGACCTCCCGCGACGCCCTGTTGCCGTTCCTCGATCCCGGCTTCGATACCGTGGGCACTCACGTAGACGTCTACCACCTCGCCGCCGCGCCCATTGGAGCGGTGGTGACATTCACGGCGGAAGTCGTCGCCGTGGACGGCCGCCGCATCCGATTTCGCGTGGAAGCCTGGGACGAAACGGGAAAGATCGGCGAGGGCACACACGAACGCGCCATTATCAACGTCGCGAAATTTGCCACACGCCTGGCGCAAAAGAAATGAGGCATTGCCGTATGCGAACCTGTCTCACCGCATTCTCTCTTCTCCTGCTGGCGGCCGCCGGCGCCGCTGGGCAGGCCAAACTGCCGGGACAGGGCGCTGACGCCTGCACCGTCGTGTCGAAAGCCGAAATCGAACAGACACTCGGCATCAAGCTGGCGGATGGCGAGAAGAACCCCACGGGGCAGACCCCGGGCGTTGTGTCCACCTGCAGTTACAAGGCTCCCGATGCCGGCTTCGTCACGATCGCCATTCGGCACAGGCCGATCAAATACGAAGGAACGGCGGCCGTGGATGCCAAGAAGCAGGGCGTCGAGCAGGGGCACATCGCGGGCCTCGGNNATCAACGTGATGGTCATGGGCTCCATCCCCGTGAAACCGGCCTCTGCCGCCGTCGAGAAACTGGGGCGCATCGTGCTTGACGGTTGGAAGTAACGAATCCCCGCGCCTCCGTTTTCGGCAACAAGCCGTTTTACGTCCGACTGCCCGGGCCCAAAGCCTGGCGCAGGATTTGCCCAAGCGTATCCATTGCAAACGGCTTCTGCAGAAAGAAGGCACTCGGGCTGAACATGCCGTGCTCCGAGGCGATGCTTCCCGGGTAGCCGGACATGAAGACAACTTTGATGCCCGGCCGAAGCGCCACCACCTGCTCCGCCAGCTTCTGGCCGCTCATCTGTGGCATAACGACATCCGTGAGCAGCAGATCGATGGGACCGTCATGCTTGCTGGCCACGCCGACAGCGTCTGAACTCTGTCTTGTTTCCAGGACTTTGTACCCTTGCAGCAGCAACATCTGCCCAACCAGTTGCCGCACCCTCTCATCATCCTCCACCAGCAGGATCGTCTCGTTTCCCTGGCAGGGAATCCGGGGCCTCTCCGCGCTGGCCGCCGATTCGCTGGGTTGATCGCTGGCGGGCCAAAAGATCTTGAACGTTGAGCCGAGTCCGAGTTCGCTATAGAAGGAAACCTCACCGCCGTGTTGCTTGACAATACCGTAAACCATGCTCAGGCCGAGCCCGGTACCCTCCGCCGGGGGTTTCGTCGTGAAAAAGGGCTCAAACAGGCGCCGTTTGGTCTCTGCCGTCATGCCGGTCCCGGTGTCGGTGACCGTCAGCAATACGTACCGGCCCGGCTTCAGGTCCAGGAATCCTTTGACCTCCTGTTCCCCGAGTTCGACGTTCGACGTGCCAATCGTCAGCACACCTCCTTTCGGCATGGCGTCTCGGGCATTCACGACCAGGTTCATGACGACCTGCTCGACCTGGTCGGGGTCGGCTTTCACACTCCAGAGTTCGGGAGCGAGGTTCCGCTTAACTTCAATGTCCTCGCGAATCAGCCGCCGGAGCATCTTTTCGAAGTCGGTCAGCAGCGTGTTCAGATTGATCGCGCGAGGACGTATGACCTGCTTTCGGCCAAAAGCCAAAAGCTGGCGCGTTAGAGCCGCCGCACGATTCCCCGCATTGATGATTTCCTGTGCCTGATCCCGCAAAGGATCTTTGGCTTTCAGTTTGGACAGGATCATCTGGGCGTAACCATTGATCACCACTAGCAGGTTGTTGAAGTCGTGCGCGACGCCGCCAGCCAACCGCGCGACTCCCTCCAGCCTCTGTGCACGCCGGAACTTTTCTTCGAGGTGCTTGTATTCGGTAACATCCTGGACGGTGCCCAGGAGGCGGCCCCCACCGGCCTCCTTGCCGAGCGGCTCGATGTATTGCCGCAGGAAGCGCTCCGTGCCGTCCGGGAGGATGATTCGATGCTCGATCTGCGAGCATCCTCCCCGAGCGGGCGCGTTTTGAACCGTCGCCCGAACCGACGCCTGGTCCTCTGGATGGACGAGGGAAAACAAGGTCTCCATCGTGGTTCGGGACTCTTCAGGCCGCATACCGAAAATTCGGCAAGCGTCTTCCGATAACTGGAGCTCTCCGCTTTCCAGATCTTGTTCCCAGCTACCCAGGTTAGCCATTCTTTGCGCCCGGGCCAGACGTGCCTCACTGCTCCTGAGCCGATCTTCCTGCCTCTTGCGTTCGGTCGTTTCGATCACCAGGGCCAGAATGCGATCGGGAGTGCCGGAAGGGCCGATCAGCGGAATCCAGGACGACGTAACGAAGATGGTCTCCGGTGGTGCGCCAGGATCGCGTTGGATCGTGCGGGGACTATCGATCGCGTCGAAAGCCCGTCCGGTGGCGATGACGTTCTCGAGACTTGCCGCCAGGGGGTCGGACCCTTCGCCCCAGACGTCCGAGAAACGGCATCCGAGGATCTGCTTGCCGGGCGTCAGCGCTTGGAACGCGGGATTCACCAGTTCGTAGATGAAATCCGGCGCCCGCACAACGGCAATTGCGATGGGAGACTTCTCGATGATCTCGCTCGAGATTTGCCGCTCAGCCTGGATTTCCCGAAGGAGCCTCTCGCGTTGCATCTCGGTCTGCCGGCGCGCGGTGATGTCGCGAAGCCAGACCAACAGGCCTCCCGTGGTCGAGGGCGAGACACGGATCTCGAGCCACGTCTCCAAGGGCGGATAAAGGTAATCGAAAACGGCGGCAACCCGTTCCTTCATCGCGTGCCGGTACTGGCGCTCGACTTCGGTTCCGATCGTTTCGGGAAACACATCCCATTGGGTCTTGCCCAGCAGTTCCGTTTTCGGTTTTCCAACGAGCCGCTCGCCGTCACCGTTCAAATAGGTGAATTGAAACTCGGAATTGTAAACGAGAAAGCCGTCGGTTGCGTTTTCGAGCATGCTCTCGGCATCTAGGGACGGCGCTGGCTTCGCCTTAAGCTGCGCCATTCCGCCTTCGAGGTCGGCAAGGCGCGCCTGGAGTTGCTCGATGTCGTTTTGGGGTGAGTCTTCAGCCTGGCTTAGTGTGCTCATATACGGTCACCTTTCAGTCCCGGCCGGTGTCCCTCGTTGTCAGGGACGAAATCGGGCTGATGGAAGCCGGCTCACAATCGAGGCTGATGAATATCAATACAATTGGTACTTTATCTCTGTATCGCTCCTTATCTAAGTATAATCCTTATTTAGATATAATCCTTGGCGCTTATAAGAAATAGTGGTTTTCTCTGCCTCAGGTCCGGCACCACCGCCTGGGACCCTGAGCCCTGCCCGAAAAATCCAAAACCGGGAAGTCCCGTCTTTTCAATGTACTGCTGCTATGATGAAAACCATGTCTCGCATGCTCGAAGAAATCCGGCAGCAGCCGGAAGCGCTGGCTCGCACCCTCTCCTCCCAACTGCGTCGCGTCCAACGGCTCCGGCGCCTGTTCGAAAAGCGGCGTCCCCGTCTCGTGGTCCTGGTGGCGCGCGGCACCAGCGATAACGCCGCCCTCTTCGGCCGCTACCTGCTCGAAATCACCACGGGCATACCGGTCTCGCTGGCGGCGCCCTCGATCACCACGCTTTACCGGACCCGCATGGATTACCGCGACGCGCTGGTCGTCGCCCTCTCGCAATCCGGCGAATCCACCGACACCAATCTCGTTTTGGAGCGCGCCCGCCAGCAGGGAGCCCTCACGCTCGCCATCACCAACGAATCCAGAAGCACGCTGGTGGGCATCGCCGAGCATGTCCTGCTCGTGCACGCACGCCGCGAAAAGAGCGTCGCCGCCACCAAAACCTACACCGGCCAGATGCTCACCATGTATCTGCTGGCTTACGCACTCGGCGGCCGTGTGCGCATCGCCGACCTCGAACGCGTCCCCGGCGCGGTGGAACAGGCCCTCGCGCTCGAAGAGGAGATCGACGCGCTCAGCAGCCGCTACCGCTTCATGCGCCACGCCGTGGTGGTCGGGCGCGGCCTCAATTATGCCAACGCGTTCGAATTCGCCCTCAAGTTGATGGAGACGAGCTACGTGGTGGCAGAGCGTTTCTCTTCGGCCGATTTTCTCCACGGCCCCATCGCGCTGGTCGAACCCAGTTTTCCCGTTTTCGCTTTCGCCCCGCCGGACAGGACCTGGCCCTCCATCGGAGAGACCCTCACCAAATTGAAAAACCTCCGCGCCGAAATCATCGCCATCACCGACCCCGGCAATCGCGAAGTTGCCGGCTGCGCCACCAAGATCATCCGCCTGCCCCAGCGCGTGTCGGAGTTGCTCACCCCGATCCCGTACGCTGTGCCGGCGCAGATCTTTGCCGCCTGTCTCGCGGCCCAGAAAGGGCTCGACCCCGACCGCCCCCGCACCCTTAGTAAAGTGACCTTGACTTTGTAGCCGCGGCGGGCACGCACCAGGCAGCGCGGAGAGCGGCGGTGCGTTTGCTCATCGCTTCCCGGCGATGCTGCGGAGTGCTTCGCGGCCGAGATGGTGAGCCAGGTTTCGGTCTGGCAACAGCAGCGCGGACTCGATTAGCGCCCGGCTTTCGTCAGTGTGCCCCAAGTCGAGTTCCAGTATGCCGGAGATGGCCGCGTTCCAACTCGATTCGGTGTCGCGCCCGCCCCAGCGGCGGCCCGCCGACTGCAGTTGCGCGGTCCATGCCGCGGCATCGAAGCCCGGCAACTGCCGGGCGAGTTCGTAGGCGAAGACCAGGCTGCCCGCTTCGCCGGAGGCGCTCAGGCTTCGCAGCCGGCGGTCCGCGGCGTCAGCCCGCCCGCAGCGCACCTCCGCCATTCCGAGAGCCGCCTGGTTGGGCGCGGCCAGGGTGAAGCGATCCAGCCCGTCGCGCGTGAAGACGAGCGGCTCGGCCGCGTCGCCGATATGATCCACGATCGCGAGTGCGGCGCCGCAGCGGCCCGCCGTTGCGTGGAACCGGGCTTCGAGTGCGCGCACCCGGATCCACACCTGCCGGACGTTGGTGCCACCCTCCTCGCGCGGGAAGAAGCGGCCCTGGAACATGGCCTTGGCTTCGTCGAAACGCCCGGCCTCGGCGTAGCTGAGTGCCTGATCGTAAACCAGCGCCGCGGGCATTCGTGGCGGATCCGGATAGCGCTCGAGTGCCGCCACGGCTTCCGACGCCGGCCGCCCCAGGATGCCCAGCGCGGAGGCGATCCCGGCGTAGATTTCGGTGTTGGACGGGTCCGCAGCCAGGCCGGCGCGGAACGCTTCCGCGGCGGCGGGAATGTCGTGCTTGATGCGCAGCAGGACGCGGCCGAGGTTGGCGTGCAACACCGGAATGGCGGGGTCGAGCTTCTGCGCGGTCCGCCATTCATCGATGGCGGCGTCGATGAGCCCGGAGGCCATCCGCAGCGAACCCAGCAGGAAATGGGCCGTGGCGTCGCGCGGCCTCTCGCGCACCGCCGTCTCGATCACTTCCAGCGTCTGTGCGCCGTGTGGGAACACATAGGCCGCGGGCAACTTCGCGGCCAGGTCGTAATCGGCCGCGGCAGGCTCTCCCAGCTTCTGCCGGCAGAAGGCGCGATAGTAGGCAACCAGGGGATGCTGCTGCGGCAAGGGCACGCCAGGTTCGGACTGCTCCGGCGGCGCTGGCGGGTACTGCCGCGCGAGCACGGTCCAAGCCTCGCGCCACAGCCCCAGCCGCATGTACTGCGCCGCGATGGCCAGCACGCGCTCGGCATCCGAACCGGTCTCTTCGGAGAGAAACAGGCTGAGCGGTGGTCTTGCCATCTCCGGGGTCCGGCCTGGTGCGCGTTGAACGGCGATCCGCTCTTCCCGCGCGCGCTGGTCGTCCGGTTCGGTGTAGAGCGCCTCGTCCAGATAGGTGGAGGCGCCCGCCCAGTCGCCCTCGCGCGCCAGCAATTCGGCTAACTTCAAGTCCCCGGCGGCGCGGAAGCGCGGCATGCGCCGCGCAGCCTCGAATTGCAGGCGCGCATCCCGAATCCGCCCGAGCCCCTGGTACGCCAGCCCGAGGTAATAGGCGATCTCCGCATCCTGGGTGGCGCGCGTTTGCGCCGGCTCCAGCCAGCGGACCGCGTCCTCATATCGCAGCAGCGACGCTGCCAGCCGTCCCGCGGCGACGCGCAGCGCCTGATCGTCCGGCGACTGCCGCAGGGCGCGATCGTACACTTCGTAGGCCGCCGGCAGATTCCCGTTCAGTTCCAGACCGGCGCCCGAATCGAGCGGTCCCCCCGACGGCGGCCGAGGCTGCGCGCCGGTTCGGATCTCTTCCTCCGGCGTCCAGTCGTACTCGCCCTCGGTCTGCCGCATCAGCGCGTGTCCGCCGGCATCCCACAATTCGAACGTGAGATGGGACTGCGGCGCATCCGCTATTTCCAGGGCCCAGGCGGCCTCCGGTCGAAGGTCCACGGTGTCTTCCCGCAGCAGGCGCCGGCCCTCCAGGATCCGCACTTTGGCGCCCGCCACGGCCCGGTTCGTGTTGAAGCCGGCCACCAGACTTCCCCCCTCGCGATGCAGGTGGAGTACTCCGGCGAGGTTGGCGCGGGCGATGCCGCCGATGGCGCGCACTGGCATCCAGTATTCGGTGAAGTGGATGCTTTGCCGCGGCTCCAGGAACGCATAGGTTTCCTGGTTGCGCATCAGCCCCGCCTGAACCTCGACGTAGGCGCTGTTGTCGTCGGAGAGGGCGCGCCGCCAGTCCAGACCGTCGGCATCGACGCCCCACGACCAGATCTTCTTGGCGGGCAGATCGGCATAGCCGGCATAGTGCGCCACGCCGGTCTGCGTCCGGGGATGGTAGATGCCCATGAACGGTTCGCGGCTGCCGTGCACAAACCGGGAAACCGTACCGCGCGTCTGGTTGCGGATCACGCTCTGGTCGAGGCCGGCGGAGCTGGCCGGCCATGTGTCCACATCGGTGAAGCCGTGGCTGGCGCTCCAGCGCATGGGATACCAGATCTTCGAGTCGTCCCACACCCGCACTCCGGCGTTGGTCCACCAGTAGTATCGATGCCGCACGTCGCTGCGGTTGTAGAGGGTGACGCGCTGTTCCAATACCGTCGAGGCGGGCGCGAGGCGCAGCTCGACCGTCCACTGCATCCCGTACGGGCGGTCGATATTGCTCACCAGCACGGACGCGCTGCCGTCCCCGTTTTTCGCAAACGAGAAATCCACGGGAGACATCGAGACCCAGTTGTGCGACACCGGAAAATTGAACTCGATGCCGAATGCCGCCCACGCGCCGCGGTAACCGATCTGCGCCTTCTTGATCGACGGGTTGGCGTAGAACATCGGCTCCCCGCTGACCTTGTCGACGCAGGTGTAGACGTGGCCGCCGATGTCGGGCAGCACCGAGCACTTCAAGTACTCGTTTTCCAGGTAGACGGCGCGCCAGGCGGTGTCCACACGGCGGCCGGTTATGTTCTCGCGCAGCGTATAGGGGTAGTTAAACTTTGTCCCGGCGAACTGGTCGAAAGGCGGATTGGGATCGGGCGGCCCCTCCTGGTAAGTGGGCAGGGAGAGTACGCCCTGCCACACGCGGACGTCGGCTCCTGCCGCGCTCAGGCAGAGCGCCAGCGCCGCCGCAAGACATAAGGATCGAGTACGCATCAGTTCAACTCGCTTCTGCGCCTGCACGTCGATCTTAACTCCAGCACCACCGGCTGTTATGATTCCGCGATGGTAGACACGGGACGGAATCCGCGGACCACGCTCGGGCTGTCGGTGCCGGTTCGGGATGAAGTTCCCGCACCCGTCTCGCGATGGTAGAACTCCAGCAAGGCGATCTCATCGTAGTCGATGGCGCGCGCATACTGGCGAATGTAGCTGGTGCTGTAGATGCCGCCAGGCAGCTTTTGGAAGTCCCCCCGCTCAATGGCATCGAGGGAGCGGACGCCGATCTTCGTCGTTTCGGCAATCTGCTCGAGAGAGATGCCCCGGTTCTGGCGAATCGTGGCCAAGCCGAGCACGCTTTTCTCTTCTGTCATCTACCTGCCCTTCCGTTTGAGCCCAGGGGGTACTGGACCCGGGAGCGATCTAACGAAGGTAACACTATAACACCACTCCCCCCTCTGATACACTCGTTTCTCATGGCCATTCCCTCCCTGGCGACCTCCCTGTGCGGGATCCCGCTGCGCAACCCAGTCCTGGCGGCCTCGGGTACGTTTGGCTACGGGCTCGAATTCGAGAAGCTGGTGGACCTCGAGGCGCTCGGCGGCTTGGTGGTGAAAGGGCTTTCGATCAAGCCGATGGAAGGCAACCCGCCGCCGCGGGTTTACGAAACCACGGGCGGCATGATCAACTCCATCGGTCTTCAGAACATCGGCGTCCGGGCCTTCGTCAGCGAGAAGCTGCCCGCGCTGGCCAGGCTTCGCACCGCGGTTTTCGCCAATGTCTTCGGCTACCGCACCGAAGACTATGCGGAAGTGGTGCGCGTCCTGGAAGACCACCCGGGCCTGGCCGGCTACGAGCTCAACGTATCCTGCCCCAACACCAGCCACGGAGGCATCTACTTCTCGAGCGACCCCGCGCTGCTGGCCGGCGTGGTGACGGCCGTCAAGCGCGTGGCCCGCCGGCCGGTGATCGTGAAGCTCTCACCCAACGTGGGCGCCATCGAACCCCTGGCGTGCGCGGCGGAATCGAGCGGCGCCGACGCCCTCTCTCTGGTCAACACCTTCATCGCGCTGGCCATCGACGCGCACACGCGCCGTTCCCGCATCGGCGCCGGTTTCGGGGGGCTCTCCGGTCCCGCCATCAAGCCCATCGCTTTGCGGCTGGTTTACCAGGCGGCGCGGGCGGTGAAGATTCCCGTAATCGGCCTGGGCGGAATCGCGACCGGTGTGGATGCCGCCGAGTTCCTGATCGCCGGGGCCAGCGCCGTTCAGGTGGGCACAGCCAACTTCTGGGACCCGCGGTCGCCGGTGCGCATCGCCGGAGAACTGGCGGCTTTCCTCAAGCGGGAGGGCGTTTCCCACGTCTCCCGCCTGGTGGGAAGCCTCGAGATGTAGCCGCCTAACGACGCTCTTCCAGCATGGCCCGCAAGCTGGCAATCTCGCGCTTGAGCTTGCGCTCGCGCGCCACCAGGATGAGGACGTAGATCACCAGGATGATCCACGCCGCGGTGAGGCCGTAGCTCAGGAACTCGTACTGGTGCTGCAGGCGCTCCGCGTCGGATACGAGCTGCGCGACTAGGGGTGTTCGCAAGATCATGAAAGACTCCGTCACAAAGCATGCGCCGTGCGGCGCAGCGAATCGATTTCCCGTTGCGCCTCTTCCTGCCGAAAGCGCACGGCCACCATCACGATGGCGAGCAGCATCATGGCCAGCATGTTCCAGAGGAAGTGCGTCGTCCAGTCCGGCGGGAAGCTGCCGCCGGCCCAAAAGACCGGCTGCGGGTGCTGCGTGCGCCACCACTTGATGGAAAAGGTGACGATCGGAACGTCGAGGAAAGCGAAAATGGAAAACACGGCGGCAAACGTGGCGCGCTGCGTCGGTTCCTCGATGGCCTGGCGCAGCATCAGGTAGCCCGCGTACAGCAGCCAGCACACCAGGGCCGAGGTCAGGCGCGCGTCCCAGGTCCACCAGATGCCCCAGATCTCGCGGCCCCAAATCGAGCCGGTGACCAGGCCGACCGTCGTGAACGCCAGCCCCACCTCGGTAACAGCCACCGCCGCGGCGTCGAACCTGAAGTTCTTGGTTACGAGGAAGCAGACGCTCGCGAGCAGCGCCGCGCAGGCCGCGGTGATAGCGACGGCCCACATGGGAACATGGAAGAAGATGATCTTGAACGTCACGCCCTGCTGCGTCTCTTCCGGAAGGCGCGCGATGGCGTTGATATTCCACGCCAGAATCGCGAGCGCG
>PLMF01000077.1:4927-6270 GCA_003142355.1 Bryobacterales bacterium | reverse complement strand
GAAGTTGCGTAGCGTTGGCTGCTTAGAACCCTTGGCGCCTAGTACTACTGGGTCATAAAAGAACAATCTGATGTAGAATTGTGTTGTGGGATCACGCCTCTCCGCGCCAGGCCCACAGGAGAAACGCTTCGCGGCATACATGGACGGCCTAGCGATCGCCGCGGGGCACGAAGACCGGCACGCGCCGCTGAAGAACTACTGCCGCGGGCTACTCCTGCCCGGTGAGCGTAAGAGCATCGAGCCGATGGCAGCCCGTCTGGAGCCTGGGAGCGTTCAGGCGACGCGGCAGTCCCTACACCATTTGGTGGCCAAGGCACCTTGGAGCGATGAAACGCTACTGGAGCACGTACGCAAACAAGTATTGCCGGCGATGCGGAAGCAGGGACCGGTGGTTGCCTGGATCGTGGATGACACAGGCTTTCCAAAGAAGGGCACGCATTCGGTGGGCGTCGCGCGCCAGTATTGCGGACAAGTGGGGAAACAGGACAACTGCCGGGTGGCGGTGAGTTTATCGGTGGCGACGTGGAATGCCAGTTTGCCGGTAGACTATCGCTTGTATCTACCGAAGGAATGGGCCGAGGATTTCACGAGGCGGAAAGAGACGGAAGTACCCAAAGAGGTTCGGTTTCAGACCAAGCCGGAGATCGCCTTGGATCAGATTCGCGCAGCGCTGGCGGCCAAGGTGGACCGGGGAGTCGTGCTGGCCGATGCGGCCTATGGCATCAACACCGAGTTTCGCGACGGACTCACTGACCTGGAACTGCAATATGTCGTGGGCGTGCAAAGCACGATGACGGTCTGGGGACCGGGCCAACAGCCTCTGCCAGCCAAGCCACGAGGAAGAATGGGACGCCCGCCGCGCCTGTTGCGCCGAAGCAATCAGCATCAACCTGTCTCGGTGAAGCAGTTGGCGATGAGTTTGCCCTCCACTGCCTTCCGGGAAGTCACGTGGCGCGAGGCCGGGGAGCGGAAGTTGCGATCCCGGTTTGCCGCCGTTCGAGTGCGCGCGGCTCATCGGGACTATGAAAAGGCGGAACCGCACGCTGAGAAATCGTTGCTGATCGAGTGGCCACGAGGGGAGGCGGAACCCACCAAGTATTGGGTATCGACGCTGCCACCCACGACCAAACTCAAAGCCTTAATCAAGATGGCCAAACAGCGCTGGATCATTGAGCGCGACTACGAGGAGTTGAAACAAGAATTGGGGCTGGGGCACTTCGAAGGCCGTAACTGGCGCGGGTTCCACCATCACGCTACGCTGTGCATTGCGGCTTATGGGTTCCTGGTAGCCGAGCGGACCCGTTTTTCCCCCTCTGCCCGCGCCGGTCATCTTGGATTCGTTG
>PLMF01000077.1:0-4856 GCA_003142355.1 Bryobacterales bacterium | reverse complement strand
GGCCTCGCTGAGTCTGTCCATGGTGACGCAGCCAACCGCCGGTTTCTTCCGGCCTCCAGGCACACACCGGAGAGCGCGACGCCGGCCATCCGCGTTCGGGCCCAGGATACGCGGGCAAAACAACCGCGGAACAACAGCGCGAAATCGCCGCCACGGGCCGCCTGCCAGTGGCTGGCGAACAGAGTAACTCGAAGACCCCGTCTACTCCACCACTTGCGGTCTTGCCAACTGACGAATCATCTTGCCAAAGCAGACTGCCACTGGCAGATGCCGTCTGCCAGTTCGAAGGCATACATTTTATGACCCAGTAGTACTAGCTTCCTCACCCGTGAGGCGGATGGGGCTGAATGTCGCTTTCGCGTGGCTTACCGGGAAACCACTGCTGAGTTGCGCGCTTTGACCGGCTTCTTGTACCAGCTCAATTCGCGCTCTCCAGCGTGGTCGCATCCATGGCGCGCCACGCGCGCTGACTCGATGTCTAAACGAGAAAAGGCCGAAAGCAGACGCTGAACCCATCCCGCCATCCAGATCGGCTCTCGACCTTTGGACATTCTCTCCTGAGCTAGTGCGGGACGAGCCGGGAAGTTCTCGCAAATTTCAGTCTGGCGACGGCGCTTCAGCCATTCTTCTTCATTGGGAGGTTCGAACACTTCTGTGTCACCGACGACGGTTTCAATTGTCTCGGGTTGTTGCCGCAGCCACGCCCATCCGTGTGCCACAGCGGGATCACGCCCCCTTTGAGGTGGATGGCCGGCCGGGATCTGGGGTGAGGTTCTGCCACCCGCACATCCTCATGCCCGGCACTCAACCCATTCCTGGGCCCACAGCCGCTATTGAAAACCCATAGCTCGAGGGTTCCGTGGCGCATGCGCCAGCGGTTCACTTCTCGCGACTCTATCCGAAGTGCCCCGGCCCAAGTCCCCCGCCACACCCGAGCCGCATCGGCCGGGGTGCTTCCATTAGAGAGCTACCGTGATCCAAGCCGTTGAAATCACCCGCCAGCCCTATGACCCGAGGGGAGTGGTCATCATCGACCGTGGCAGACTGCGCAATGAGAACAGCAGGGAATCCACGCGGTACTACGGTCCTCTCCTACCTCACTGACACCGTCACGTTGCTCTGGCTCGTGTTCCCGCCAATCGACACCAGGATCCGCAAGGCACCCGACGGTGCGGTCGCAGGGATCTGCACATTGAGTTGCATCATTCCCGCCACCAAGCCCGGCGCCGCCCCGGCGTACACATAGAGAGCCGGTTGGCCGTTGAGTGTCACCCCGACCGCCAGTACCGGCACCGGCGTCACCTGCGGAGGCGGCAGGGCCGCGGCTATGATCATGCCCGTGACTACCGGCGGGCTGAGCTGGCCCTCGCCGGTCAGGTAAACCTGCACGACGCTGCCCTTGGCCGCTGGATTTCTCGGCCCATTCAGGCTGTTGTCCTGGTTCAGGATCGCCCCCGGCCCGGTGCCCGACGCGTTTTGCGTGAACAGTCCCGGCGCCGTTGTCGCTGAGGTCAACCGATACTCGTTGGAACTCTGTCCCAAGGACTTGATCCACACCAAGGGACTGGCAACGGGCGCTATCTCGAACGGCACCACCGCCGTTACCTGTGTGTTGCTGGCGTAAATCACGGGAGCGGGTACGCCGTTGAACAGCACCTGTACGCCGCCGATGGTCGTCGCCACCTTGCCCGTAGCCGGGTCCGTGGTCGCGAATGCTGCCGCGGCCGGTCCGATGTTTGTGCCAAAGATCGTGACCAACTCGCCTGGGCAAACCGCCCCGGTGGCGTAGCTTGCCGCGTTTGTCACGTTCTTGATGGTAGGCAGCGGCGCTGTCACCGTCAGGGTTACGGTTATGCTGGTCGAACCTGTAGCGGCGCCCGTGCCGCTCACCAGGATGGTCCCGCTGTATGAGCCCGCGACCAGGCCCCCTGGAGTCGCCGTCACCGTAAGTGCGGCCGACCCCGTGGTCGGCGTGGTCCAGCTCGTGAGCGATACGGAGAGCCAGGTGCTCCCACTCGTGACTTGCGCCGCAAAGCCTAAGATCTGCCCGCCACCGGAAACGTTCACCATTTCCGGTGACGGATTCGCGCCGCCCACTTGGTAGGTACCGAAGTCTAAAGAGGATGGGGTAACAGTGATATTGCCGGCCCCGCCGCCGGAAGCCGCTTGGTTTATATAGACCGTCTGGCCTGCAACGGTGATGGTTCCCGTCCGCGCTCCCCAGCTATTAACTCCCACAGTGAATGTCATGGTGCCATTCCCTGATCCAGTGCTGCCGCCGCTCACGAGAATCCACGGCACGCTTGCGACCGCGGTCCACTGGCAGTCGGGAGTGGTGGATGTGACGGTCAGGCTAGCGCCCGTCACGCCTGAACCCGGGATCGCCATGCTCAAGAGAGACACGATCGAGGAGCAAGAGACCCCGGCTTGATTGACCGTTAGAGTCCGTCCGGCGACCCATATCGTTCCATTCCGAGGGGCCGAGGTTGGATTCGAACTGACGGTGTACGTCACCACGCCGGTTTCGCTCCTATTCCCGCTCCCACTGACGGTTATCCAACTGTCGTAACTGCCCGCCAACCAGGGGCAACTGTTTCCGCTTGCAAGCACGCCCACGCTATTAGTGCCGCCCACCGCGTTGAAACTCTGAGCGGATTGTTCAATCGAGTAGACGCAGCCGACGGTAGAAGATGAGGGAACAAGTTTCCTGATTTGGTTATCCCAGTCCGCGACGTACAGGTTGCCAGCAGAGTCCACGGCGACCCCGCTGGGCGAATCCAGTGAGGCGTTGGTGGCCGGGCCGCCGTCGCCGCCGGAGCCTCCCGTCCCGGTTCCAGCGATCGTGGTGATCACCCCGTTCGTGACCTTGCGGATGCGGGAGTTCGCAGAGTCTGGGATGTAGAGGTTGCCGGCGGAGTCCACGGCCACATCCCAGTTCTGGTTCAACTGCGCGCTGGCGGCCGGGCCGTTGTCGCCGCTGAAGCCATACATCCCGTTCCCCGCCACGGTGGTGATGATCCCGTTCGAGACTTTCAGAATGTGATTGTTACCAAAGTCGTCGATGTAAAGCTTGCCGGCAGAGTCCACGGCGACGGCTGTGGGACTATTCAACTGAGCGCCAGGCCCCCGCCCCACCACGGTGGTGATCACCCCGTTCGTGACCTTGCGGATGCAGCCGTTCCCAAAGTCTGCGATGTAAAGGTTGCCGGCGAAGTCCACGGCGACACCGAAGGGATGGTACAATTGGGCGCTTGTGGCCGGGCCGTTGTCGCCGCTGAAGCCTTGGGTCCCGTTCCCCGCCACGGTTGTGATGATCCCGTTCGAGACTTTGCGGATGCGGTTATTAAAACCGTCAGCAATGTAGAGGTTGCCGGCAGAGTCCACGGCGACACCGAAGGGATGGTACAATTGGGCGCTTGTGGCCGAGCCGTTGTCGCCGCTGAAGCCTTGGGTCCCGTTCCCCGCCACGGTTGTGATGATCCCGTTCGAGACTTTGCGGATGCGATTATTAAGACCGTCAGCAATGTAGAGGTTGCCGGCGGAGTCAACGGCGAGCCCGCAGGGATAGTTCAACTGGGAACTGGTGGCCGGGCCGTTGTCGCCACCGGAGCCCTGCGTCCCGTCGCCTGCGACTCTGATGATCAGATAGCCGCCAGCTTGCGCGAAGAGGGCTTGGCAGAAGGTGAGTGCAAGGAAAACACAAACCAGAGCCTCGGCACACCTGTGGGAACGGAGGACCGGAAGACGGGACGTGAGCGGCATCGCATAGGATATCGAATGAACGCCTCCGTTTCCACAGGGCTGAGCGTGTTGGGCGGGCAATGTCCACGCCTCAGAAGCGGTTGCATTCGTCTGCATGTTGGCGTGGAGCCCCTTTTTCTTCATTGTGATCGTGGCTTGCTTACGCGTGTCGCCGATCTCCACCCCGGTACTTTTAGGAAATTGGCAGTCCTGCAGGCGGGCGACCTTCCGCGGTTCTGCCTGCCATCCTTTGTCATCAAACTCGACTGCTGAATTCATCTCCGTCTCCTATGTGCGCAACTCGTTTGAGCCAGATAAGCCATCCTTATAGTGTTTCAGGCCGCTCACGTTTCTCGCATTTTTTCGCCATTGCTCCCAGACGTTCATAATGCCCGTGAGGACAAGTCAGCATGTCGCCATATGGTTCGGCCTCCGAGATCGGGCATCGATGATCCAGAAGAACTGCCCCCGCTCCTCTCTCTTGGACGGCCCCCAGGCGCCCCAGAGATCCACGCTGAGTTACGCCAACCAACACCGGCCGTGGCAGTTGTGCCAAAAAGTGTTCGCAACGCTGTTCGGCCGCTGCGCGCAAATCGCAGGCGAGCGGCAACGGCGCTTCCGGTTCCGCAATCCCTTGACGAGCATCGACTGCACGCTGATCGAATTGTGCTCCAGCATACATGACTGGGCCAAGTGGCAGCGCGCCAAAGGGGCCGCCAAACTCCGCATGGTGCCCGATCATGATGGCTATCTGCCGCGGTTCGCGGTGATGACCGAGGGCAAGGCTTCGGAGGTGAAGGTGGCTCGTGGATTCCACTTCGAGCCGGGCACGATCCTCGTTTGGGCCACGCGAGCGTGCAGACGACCGAACGTTATCTGGGCACCCGCCAGGACCTAATTAACGCACCAAATGATGGAATCAAGCTAAAGGTGGCGGTGTAACCCTCGGGCAGGGCCGGATCCCCGGTCCGCGTCGCCACGCCGCGTAGCCGAGGTCGCGGATGACCTCTGCGCCCAGTGTCCGAAGATCACCAACCCAGTGGCGAACTGTCGCCGAGGAGAGACCCCATGATGTCCGGTCACTGCTGTCCAGCTAAAGTTTTTCGAAAATTGAT
>PLMF01000309.1 GCA_003142355.1 Bryobacterales bacterium | reverse complement strand
GTGCTCGCTCACCGCGAACTTCAGCCCGTGTTTTTGCGCGGCCTTCTTGAACATCCCGACAATATCTTTCTTCGGTCCGGCCGCCACGGAGTTCCAGCGCGGCTGATGCGCGGACTTCCACAGATCGAACCCGTCGTGATGCACCGCCATACTGCAGAAGTACTTCGCGCCGGCCTTCNNCAGATGCCGAACTTGGCGTCGCGATACCAGGCGGGGACCTGCCAGGTCTTCAGCGATTCACGCGTACCCTTGAAAGGCCCAGGCGTGATCTCCAATTGCGCTCCGGCGGCCCGCGCGCGTTTGAGAATGGCCGGCGCGCCGATGGCCGCCAGCGCCTGGCGTCTGGTGATCGTCATGAGTGAGCTCCTAAACCGGATAAACGGATCCCGGAGACTACTCACTATAGCTGGAGTTCACTGCCTCGTGTTGCTGGCATCCGGGCGCGTGGGCCAGCCAACGCCTCGTCGATCCGTGCGAGAATCACTGTTGTAGGATCCACATGAACAACGAGCCTAAATGGACCAGGCGGCTCTTTGCAGCCGCAATCGCGGGTTCGGCTACAACTCTCGCGCAGCAACCGGCAGCCTCGCCGGCTCCGCCCGCGATGGGCAGACGGCCGCAGCCGGTCGAACCGCTGCCGTTCGCCGAAACTCTCGTCTTCACGCGGAAAGACGCCGAACTGCGCATCACGCCTTACCCTATATCGCAGGTGCGCCTCCTGGCTGGCCCGTGCAAGCAGGCCGCGGACTACAACCGCGCGTACATGATGCGCATTGCGCCGGACCGGCTTCTGCACACGTTTCGCCTGAACGCCGGCCTCGCCAGTTCCGCGCAGCCGCTTGGCGGATGGGAAGCGCCTAACGGCGAGCTTCGCGGCCATACCACGGGACACTATCTGTCCGCGTGCGCCCTGCGGGCCGCATCGGCTGGTGATGCGGAAGTGAAGGCGCGCGGCGATGAAATCGTAGCTGAACTCGCCAAGTGCCAGGCTAAACTGGCGGGCGGCTACCTGAGCGCGTATCCCACCGAATTCTACGATCGCCTGGACAAAGGAAGAAACGTCTGGGCGCCGTTCTATACCTACCACAAGATCCTGGCGGGCGTGCTCGACATGTACTTCCATGCCGGCAACAAGCAGGCGCTCGAAGTCGCCAGCGGCATGGCTGCCTGGGCCGACGAATGGAGCGCTTCCAAGCCGGAGGCCCACATGCAGGAGATCCTGCGGGTTGAATTCGGCGGAATGAGCGAGGCGCTTTACAATCTTGCCGCCGCCACCAACGACGATCGCTGGGCGAAAGCGGGCGACCGATTCAACAAGAAGGAGTTCCTCACCCCGCTCGCGCAGCACCGGGACGAACTGCGCGGGCTTCACATGAACACGCACGTTCCGCAGGTGATCGGCGCAGCCCGGCGATTCGAGCTGACCGGCGATCCGCGGTTCCACGACGTAGCGGAGTTCTTCTGGTACGCGGTGGCATCGGCGCGGACGTATGCCACCGGCGGAAGCAGCAATAACGAGCACTGGTTGACCTCTCCGGGCCGCCTGGCGGCGGAGTGGCGGGTGGCCACGCATCACCAGGAGTGCTGCTGCTCTTACAACATGATGAAGTTGACGCGCCACCTCTACTCGTGGACCGGAGATCCGCGCTACTTCGACTACTACGAGCGCAATCTGTTCAATCACCGGCTGGGCGCAATCCAGCCCGAGACTGGCCATACCGTCTACTTCCTGTCCACGGCGCCCGGAGCGTGGAAGGGGCTGTGCGCGGAAGACAAATCGTTCTGGTGCTGTACAGGCACGGCGTTCGAAGAGTACTCGAAATTGAACGACAGCATTTACTACCGCGACGAGCGGGGCATTACAGCGAACCTGTACATCGCCTCGGAGTTGGATGATCGCGAACGCGCGATCGGGTTGCGGCAGGACACGCGATTTCCGGACGAGCCTGGCACATCTTTTACCATTACGAGGGCGCCGGCATCGGCCTGGACGCTGCGCCTGAGGATTCCATCGTGGACCTCCGCCGCGGCGGTCAAGGTCAATGGCCGTCTCCTGGAAGCGACGCCCGGAGCGGGCAGCTATCTCAGCATCGCTCGCGCATGGAAGAAGGGCGACCGCGTCGACCTGGAGCTTCCCATGAGCCTGGCGGCCGAGCCCTTCCCCGACGAACCGCGCGTGCAGGCTTTTCTGTATGGACCCGTCGTTCTGGCCGGCGACCTCGGCGCTCAGGGACTCACGGAAGAGTTGATCCTCGACCAGCAGGGTCCCGCGGCCGGCAAGATTCCAATGAGCGTGCCCGAGTTGCACGCCTCGGGGAAGAAGCCCGAAGACTGGATCAAGCGGGATGGCTCCGCGCCACTGACGTTCCACGCCGCGGGATCAGAAAGCGGCGTTACGCTGAAACCCTTGAACCAGTTGTGGGGAAGATACGCCACTTACTGGACTGTGTCGTAATCGGGGTTCGGTAAATCGCCATTCGCAGCGCTCTCAGTCGATGGTGATGACGATCTTGCCTCGGTGCCTCGCCGCCTCGAAAAGGCGGATGGCCTCACGCGCGTGACTGAACCTGTAAGGCCCATCGATCACAGGCAGAAGCTTGCCGGCATCAAACAGTGCGCACAGGTAGGGCAGGCCCTTGTTCGGTTTCAACATCACAAGAAAGACTCTCTTCTTGATCAGCCGTCCAATCCAGGGACCCAGCAGGCCGACTTGCGCCAAATGCGAGGTTCCGCCGAGCGTAACGTACGTCCCGCCGGGATTGAGCGCGTGCAGGTAATCGAACAGCGAACGATTGGTCTTGGTATCCAGAATCAGGTCGTAGCGTTTGCCGCTCTTCGTGAAATCTTCGGTTCGGTAGTCGATGACGTGGTCAAAACCGATGGACCGCATCATGTCCAACTTCTCCGCGCTATCGACGCCAGTTACTTCAACGTCACGTACCTTGGCGATCTGGACTGCAAACGTCCCGACACCGCCGCCGGCGCCATTGATCAACACCTTTTGCCCGGGTTTAAGCGGCCCTCTCGCGAACAGGCCCTGATAGGCCAGCGTTCCCGCCTGCGGGATCGCCGCGGCTTGTTCAAAGGTCATGCGTTCCGGTTTTAGCGCGAGTGCGCTTTCGCGGGCGCACACATACTCCGCAAACCCACCAAACCCGCTTCGGCACAAATCACCAAACACTGCGTCACCGGGCCGGAATCGTTTCACTTCACTCCCGACGCCTACCACTCGCCCTGCTACGTCGCTTCCGATGATCTTCTTAGGTCCAAAGAGACCCCCGATCATCCGATTCACGCCCTGGCCGTGAACGAGCCCCAAATCCCAATCGTTGACGGATACGGCGTGGACCCTGACCAGGACTTCGTTCTTCTTCGGGGTGGGTCTTTCGATTTCCCTGATCTCCAGACCTTCCGTTGAACCGTACTGGTCGTAGAGAAGCGCTTTCATGATGTTCTTCTCCTCAGAGCTCGAACATCAGCCGGCCATATTGCCGACAATTTGGCCTGCCGACTTCACGGCTTTTTGAAGTTCCAGCGCGCCTTGTCGCTCTTGGGGTCGAACTTGGCCAGCGTCGGCGTACTGCCGCCCACCGCGGTGAGGGCCACGAGTTCCTTGGAATTGGGCATCGACTTGGGCATGATGCGGTAAGTGCCATCGGTCAACTGATCGATGCGCCACAGTTGTTCGGGGCTGCCAGTATAGGCGGGAACCGCCACAACTTCACCGTCAGCGGTTGCAGCCAACGTGCGATCGGTGCCGGCGATTGCGATCTTGAAATAGGGCGAGCCGGGATAGCCGCCGGCGTTGGCGACGGGCGTGACGGTCCACTTCTGATGGGGCCGGAACATGAAGTCGCCCATGCGAATGTCGATGTTGCCGGCCGGCCAGTTCGTTGATACCTGGGCGAGCTCCTGGAACGGAACCGGGGTCACGGGGCCGGCAGGGGCGCCGCGTCCGCCGCGTCCGCCGCGGTCCATCCGCACGAAATCCACAGCCAGTTCCAGCGCATAGCCTTTGCGTTCGGACTCGATCTCATAGGTGCCTGCCTGGAAATTGTCGCCGGCAAGGGGCCATCCGTCCTTCCAGAGCAGCGGGCGAATGTCCAGCACGCTGCGGCCGCTGCGGTCCAGGTCAGCCTCGTAATGACAGGAGAATTTCTGCACGCCATCGCCCAGGTCCAACAGGCCGAAGTGGCCGGCCCCGACGAAGCGGCCGCTGGCGGCCACGAAGAGCTTGCCGCCGCCTTTGAGCGTGTCAATGCCCATGTTATCCAGGAAGGGGCCTGTCACTTTCCTGGAGCGGGCCACGCGGATGTTATAGGTCGAGTTGGCGCCGTCGCAGCATGTGCCGTGAGTGCCCAGGAGGTAGTACCAGCCGTCGCGATACATCATCGCCGTGGCTTCCATGTCGATGGCGATGTTGATGGGCTGGTTGCCGGGGATGCGTTTGGCCGTTTTGGGATCGAGCTCGACGAGGCGGATGTAGCCGAAGTAGGTCCCGTAGCTGAGCCACAGCCGGCCATCGGTGGGATCGAGTAAGAACGCCGGATCTATGGCATCGCAGTCCTCGACGCCGTCAGACGAGGCGACGACGGTGTCGTCATTAAATCCGAAGTCGGGGGACTTGGGGTCGAGCGTCTTGGTCCACATGACGTGGACATCGCTGGCATGCCCACCTGCTAATCCGCCTCCTCCCCTGGCATAGCTCACGTAGTAGCGATCCCCGATGTGGATGACGTCGGGGGCCACTCCGCCGCCGGGGCGCACGGCCCCGGTGTGCCAAGTCCAGCCATCGTCGGATATCAAGCCGCCACCGCCGGTGCCGAAAGTGTAAAACTTGCCCTCGCACATCATGATGGTCGAGGGATCGTGGATGTAGGGCTCGCCGTCCAGCGCCGGCGCCTGTGCAGGCAGGGTACGAACCGCCGCGGCCAGAAGAACCGTTGCGGCCAGAATGTAGGATTTCATAGAAGCTCCGCGAACAAGACGATAGAGACCACGAACAGGACGAGTCATTATTTTCCAGCGTTCTCAAGGCTTAGGGTGATATCCTTGATCGGTTCACCGTTCTCACCGATAAAGCGGACGCAGAAGTCACTCAAGCCGGGGCCGTTGATGACGGCGCCGCGAATGACGTTCCGGCCCTTATTGAGCGTGAGCCGTTTGGAGACGCAGTCATCCATCACCATCCGGCGGTCGCCGAAGAGGTTGACGGCTTCCTTGCCATTGAGCCACCACATGGAAGCCGAGTTGGAGCCGACGGCTATGCGGGCGTCCTTGATCTCACGCGGGCTGTTGACGACGGTCACGGCCCAGAAGATGACGCCGTAAGTCGGCTTGTTCAGGCCATAGGCGAAGCGAAACAGCTTGACGTTGAAATTGGCCGAATCCAGAGCATGCCATGCGAGTTCCTGGTCGCCAACCTTCACCTTTTCGCCGTCGCGCGGAATGACGGTGGACTGGTTGGGGAAGTACTCAGTATTGAAGGCGTTCCGGACGTAGCTGTCGGTAAACACGGTGTTGGTGCGGTTGGGCTTGTTGATCGGCTCGAGAAGCAGCCAGCGCTGGAGGAAGCCGTCGGTATCCGGCGCCTTGGGGGACGACGTAGCCGGCGTGAAGTAAGGCGCGATGCTGCGAGAAGCATCGTCGGGCGCAGCGGCTGGCGCAGCACTGCCGGACGCGGCGGAAAAGACTTCAAACGCCAATACAGCCAGGACGCCGATTGCCGGCATCACAATTTTGCGGAGCGTGTTCATAGCAGGCCTTTCGCAACCCTTCGCGGGATTTCCGATATTGGTACCCACAACCAGAATGACCCTCTCTCCAGATTGACCACTGTATGCAGTTCTATGCCGAAATGTCCAGCGGATAGTGCCGAATGCGTCATGCGACGGACACCTGAGAGACCCAATCGATCGGCTTGAACCTCGGGCAAGGCCTTGAGCGCTTCCGGATTGATGCGGTCGCGCTTCCTGCCGTTCCAGACCGTATCTTCGTTCAACTGGATGTGCTCTTTGGCGATTTCCCCAAACACCATTCCGCCGAGCCGGCCATTCCCGACCGGAAGTGCGTCGCCCCATTTTTGCGCCGCGTGCCGGTACCACAGCACAGGGTCGGCGGCCGAGAGCGGAGCTGCCGCGGCCATAGCGACGGACGCCTTGCAGCTTTCGCGATCGCATGCGTGCCGCAGCCATGGCGAGCATTGTAACCGCTTGCACGGTCAACCACAAGCGATGCTTCCGCGAGCGGCATCGACTTTACTTTTGGAGCGGTGAGCGCTAAGATCGGCAAGCGCTTACACTGACTATTCGATACAGGAGCAAGATGTCCGGACATCCGTTGGCGCTGGTTGTCGGCGCGGTCCTTCCGGCGTTGACAGTGGCCGCGGCCCGGCGACGTTCGGGCGGAATCCGAAACTGTGCAGGACCCTGAAAGGAGACGCAATGTCCAAATCAAATTCCGAGAATCCTACGACAATGAATCGCCGTCAGGCGCTGCTCCTGCCGGCAACGGCAGGAATGGGAGCCGCGCTGGGGCTGCCCGCCATGGCGTCGGATAGCACCAAGACCGCGGCGCATCAGGCTCCCGGCAACTGCTCGACGCCTCGTTCAGCAGTGGCGAAAACCCAATATGGAAAGGTCCGCGGGTACGTCGATGCGGGCGTTTTCACGTTCAAGGGCATACCGTATGGCCAGAATACCGGCGCGGAGAATCGATGGCTTCCGGCGAAATCACCCACGCCTTGGGACGGCGAGTACCCCGCTCTGATCTATGGCGCCAATTGCCCCCAGCGCCTGCATGACTTCACGGGGATCGAGCAATCGTTCCTCCAGGACTGGGACGACGGCTACATGAGCGAAGACATGCTCAAGCTGAATGTTTGGACCTCCTCGCTGACCGGCAAGCGGCCGGTGATGGTGTATTTTCATGGCGGCGGTTTCAGCTTCGGCTCGTCCTATGAGCTGCCGTCACAAGAAGGCGCGCAGATGGCCCGCTATCACGATGTGGTGGTGGTAACGGTCAATCACCGCCTCAACATCCTCGGATTCTTCGATGTATCCGAGATCGGCGGACCGGCATACAGCGATTCGGTAAACGCCGGCATGACGGACTTGGTGGCCTCGCTGAAATGGGTCCGCGAGAACATTTCGAATTTCGGCGGCGATCCCGACAAAGTCATGATCTACGGCCAGTCGGGCGGCGGCTCCAAGGTGACCTGTCTGATGGGAATGCCCTCGGCCGCGGGACTGTTCCAGCGCGCCTCGGTGCAGTCGGGCGGAGGCGGCAACCCTCCCAGCGCCGAGCAGTCCAGAGAGTTGTCCAGAAAGATCATGACGGAGCTCGGCCTGGCGTCGAACGACCTCGCCTCGCTGCAGAAGATGGAGTGGTCCAAACTGAATGCGGCCGCGAACGCCGCCGCCGCCAAAATCAATGGGCCTGCGCCGCGCACCCTCGGGATGGGCGCGCCGGCGGGGTCCACGCCGCGCGTCGGGATGGGGCCAACCCTCGATGGCCGCGTGGTCACGGTGCGCTCGTTCTACGAGGCCGCTCCCGAGATTTCCAAGAGCGTGCCGATGCTGATCGGCTCGGTCAGCGAAGAAGGCAATCGCATGTCTTCCCAGCCGACCGAGGCGGAGTGGCATGCTACCCTGGCAGGCACCGTGGGCGAAGCCAAGGCGAGCGCCCTGATCGCCGCCATGAAGAAGGCACACCCGGAGAAGAGCATCCGAACCCTGTCCTACGGCGTGAGCGGCCTTTTGGTGCGCAACAACGTCACGCGCATGGCCAAGATGAAATACGACCAGAAGGGCGCGCCGGTCTATGCATACTACTTCACCTGGCAATCGCCGATGCTGGAGGACGCGGGCGCATGGCACACGGCCGAGCTGGCCTTCTGCTTCGATAACACGAAGCGCTGCGAACAGGGCACAGGGAACACACCCGAAGCGCGGGAACTGGCGAAGAAGACGGCGACGGCCTGGGCGAATTTCGCCCGCACCGGAAATCCCAGCCAACCAGGCCTGACCTGGACACCCACCGATGCCAACCGCTGCCCGACGATGGTGTTCGATAACCGCTGCCGCATGGTGGACGATCCGGAAGGTGAAGTGCGGAAGATCCTGCTTTCTTAGTGGCGTCGAGTCTGGCGAGTTCTTACACAACTTCAAATTCGTAGAGGCTAACGCTAAAGGGCGGTGCCTGCACGATCGCAGGAACCCCGTTCTGCGCGCTCTCGACGATTTTGACAGCAGGCTCCTTGCCTGCTTCATTGGTCGAGTCGAAACTGGGCGGCGCAATCTGATAAAGCTTGCCCTGCCCGCGCAGGCTGACGCCGCCGATCTTCGGCGTAAAGCTATTGGCCTCTTCCGTGGGGTTGACCACCGAAATGAGGAACTTCTTGCGGTCGCCGGAGAACGCCGCGAGAACATCCAGCGGATAGGTCGGGCTTCCAGTGGGCTTAATACCCCGGTCGACATACGCCGTGCCGGGCATCAGCGGCTGGGGCGAATTCCCGTCGACCGCCACCGGAAGAGCGTTGAGAAAGTGATTCTGCAACAGCTTAAACACCACGCCCTCAGGCGCCATACCCACTCCATCGCCGGAGTTGTCGGTCAACACGCGCAGTCCCCCGGTCGCACAACTGGCGGCCACTTTATCGGAGTGACGAAACAGTTCGTGCAGCAAAAGCGCGTAAGAGAGGGGCGTCAGCATTCCGGTGGGCCGCCCGAAGCCTCCGCCACCTCCGGGGCCATTCCCCGCCATCGAGCGGTTACGATTGCCCCATTCATCGAAGATGAACTTGATGTCCTTGTCTTTCAACGCAGGCATCTTCTCGAGATACTTGTCCCACGCATCAAAGAAGCCGCCGATGCGGTTGGCTATCCTGCGGGCTTTGAACTGCAGCGGATCCTTCACATCCACAAAGGACTGCTTCTCAGCGTCGAATATCAACTCCGGATATGCGTAGGTATGTTCGGAGAGAAAATCGACGTTGTCGGCGCAGTTGGCGAGCAGCCAACTGTCCCAGTCATCCAGACTGTGGAACTCATAGGGCAGCTTTGCAGTAATGGGCGGCTCCCAAATGCTCGGGAAGAAGTTACCCTTCTTCTCCGCGCCGCCGATGGACTTCTCGCAGATGCTGGCCCCGCCCAGAACCACCTTGATCTTTGGGTCCACCGCCTTCATGGCCTCGACGATGTTGTTGTACTTCACCCAGTACTGGTTCAGCGACATGCGGCCGGCCTGCCAGGGGCCGTACATCTCGTTGCCGATGGTCCAGCAGCGGACGTTGAAGGGCTCAGGACTGCCGTTCTCCGCGCGCATTTTGCCCATGCGGGTGTTTACGGAGCCATTGCAGTATTCAACCTCCTCGGCCGCCTCGCGCGCCGATCCGTATCCGCTGTTGACGGTCAGATCGGGCTCGGCTCCGACCAACCGGTTGAGGGCGATGAAGTCATGCAGGCCTACGTCGTTCGACTCGTTCCCACGCGGCGGGCGCTTGTCACGATCGCCCAGACCGTCGCGCCAGTCGTATGCGGAGACAAAGTTGCCGCCGGGCCACTTGAACATTTTGAAGCCTTCCTCATTAAAGAGGCGGATCATGCCCGCGTGGAATCCCTGCACGTTATCGGCAGGCATCAGCGAAGCAGTCCCGATATGGAATGCGCCGCTGCCGGTACCCACGATTTCCAGACGCGCATCAGTCGAGTCGGCCGTCGCCGTGAATCGGAACGGGAATTTCCGGTACACGCTGGTCAGCGTCGGGATGGGAACGGTTTGTGAGTCGCTGCCGCCAGATCCCCAGACCAGACGGACCACAACCTTCGCGCCGGGATCTCCGGCAAGATAGACACGGCCTTCGTAGGCCTTGCCCTTGACCAGGCGCAATCCGGACTGCTGAACGCCGCGGGGGTCGGAGCCGGCAATCTTGACGCGCGGGCTGTGCTTGCCAACGAACGGCCGCACGGTGTCCATTACGACAGTTCCTTCCGGTCCCACCGGCCTGAACGGCTCGCCACGGAAGCGGAACCCCGGAAAGGCGTTCGCCGGCGCCGCCGCCGGCTGAGCGCTGACCACCGGCCTGGCGAATTTTCTGTCGCTCAGCATCTCGGCCCATACACTCGTGGTAGCCGGCTCCATGTAACCACCGAAGATCATCGGATTGATCGGCTTGCCGCTCTTGGCTGCATCGATGGCGACTTGGATGTTTCCCGGGGGAGCGGCGAACGCCTCCCTCCCTTGTCTCAAGATTGCAGCGCCTGCCACCGAAGCCGTGAGAAGCTCGCGCCGGTTCATTGGCATGTTGTCTCTCCTTGAATTACTTAGTCCACCTTGCTTTGGTTGTACTCGGCGAACAGTCCTGATTGCGCATCCGCTCCCTGAGAAGCTGTGGAGAAATCGCCCGCAAGCGGGCAATGGGCAAGCTAAAGCATGCCCCACCAAAACAGCCTGATTCTGGAACTGGTGGGGCATGCTTTAACTTGCCCATTCTTTCACGGCTTCTGACGGTTGCGGCGCCTTATTGGCCGCCGCCGCGGCCGCCACGGCCGCCGCCAGGGACGCCTGGTTGCGGTTGGGCGGAACGGCGCTTCATGTACTCGTCATACCGCGCGGCTCCCAGCTTTTCTTTGAGGTATTCCTGATACTCCTTCATCAGTGCGGGGTCGCGTGGGGCGCTGTAAATATCCGACGATACGTACTTGCCCTCGTCGAACTTCTTCTTGGTCCATTCGTCGTGAATGTGGGTGACGTCGGCTTCATCGATCAGGCCCTGCAGTTGACTGGGCGGAATAAAGTAGACTCCCTCGGGGTCGCCGAAGACCACGTCGCCCGGCATCACCGTGGCGTTGCCGATGTGGACCGGGACGTTGATTCCCGTCACCATCAGGTCGTGGATGGCGGGCGGCACCGCTGCCCTGTAATAGCCCACCAGATCGGTAAAGGGGGTGATGCCGACGATATCCCGGATGGCTCCATCGATCACAAACCCCGCGCCCGTGGTCTTCATGATGTAGTACGCGAGGTTGTCGCCGATCACTCCTCCGAACTGCGCGCCGCAAGCATCGACCACCAGCACGTCACCCTTCTGGAGCATATCGATCGCAGACTGATGGTTCAGCCGCGGCAGATTCTTCGCGCGGCGGGCGGCGGCATCGGTTTCGCCGACGTCGGGCCGGGTGGGCATCATTTGCAGGGTCAAGGCGCGGCCGATCAGACGCTTTTGGGGATGCAAAACTTGCCACCCGGCTTCCCACTGGTTGCGGTAACCTCGCTGCGCCAAGCCGAGGACCTCTTCGGCCGACATGTCCTTCAGCTTGGCCAACAGATCATCCGGCACTTTGGGTCTGCCGTCCGGGAATCGGTCGAACGGATTCTGGGCGGTATACTGCAACATCTGTTCCTTGGTGAGTTGGAACACCTGCCCCCAAATAGAAGGCGCCACAACCAGCGCCAACAGCCACACCGCCAGAATCGGCGATCTCGCCATGCGAACGCACAAACTCTTCATATACACCTCGATTCTATCCGTCTGCTGCTGCCTTCCGTCTATGCCGGGAACCAAGTTGCGCCCGGCAGTTTCCTGAGGTATTCCTCGTTCAGTTCGACGCCAATGCCGGGCTTGTCGGGAACCACAATATGGCCTTTCTCGATGATCTCGCCCTGCTTGACGAAATTCTTCCAACGCTCCCAGCGATTGCCCGGATGGCTCCAATGCCACTCCACTACCAGGAAGTTCGGCACCGTCGACAGCATGTGGGCCGTCGCCATCGCGCCAACCGGAGACGCCTGCGAGTGCGGCGCGATCGGCACGTAATAGGTCTGCGCCATGGCGGCGATCTTTTTGCCTTCCATCAAACCGCCGCACTTCTGGATGTCCGGCATGATGATGTCGACGGCCTGCTTTTCGAAGAGCTCGCGGAAGCCCCAACGCATGTAGATGTTCTCGCCGCAGCAAATGGGCGTGTGGGTGGAATCGCGGACGTTCTTCATGGCGTCGATGTTCTCCGGCGGCACCGGCTCCTCCAGCCACACCAGGCGGAACGGCTCCAGTTCCTTGGCCACACGTTTGGCGGTGCCGAGATCGTACCGGCCGTGCATATCGACCGCGAGCTCGACGTTCTTCGGCAGGGATTCGCGCATGAACTTAACCTTGTCGACCATGTGATCGATCTCGGCGTTGTTCGCGGTCCAGTTCACACGGTCGAAACGCGCGGGATCCATAGCCTCATCGATATCGATTTTGGTCATCGTGAAGTTGTTCTCGACGACCTGATTGATGTAGGCCTTGGCTTGTGGGTCGCTGCGGTCGCGGGCGCCGCAATCGCAGTACACGCGGATCTGGTCGCGGAGTTTCCCGCCCATCAACTGGTAGATGGGCATATTGAGGGCCTTGCCGGCAAGGTCCCACAGGGCAATTTCCACCGCGGTCAGGGTGGCTACGTACTGGCCGGCTTGTGCGCCGCCAAAGATGCCGCTGGTCCGGATGCGCTCCCAGATGCCCTCGATGTTGAGCGGGCTCTGGCCGACCAGGGAATACCGGAAGCCCTGAAGGATGGAAGGTCCGCCGCTGACGGCGTCGACGCCTTCGCCGTCGCCATACAAGCCCTGATCGGTGTAGATGCGGACATGAAAGCCCATGAGGTTGGCGGCCTTCACGTCCGTAATCTTCAGCTTCGGCCGCTGATATGGCGTGCTGTTGTCCTGCACGGCAGCGGACAGATTCTCGATGCCGAACGCTCCAGCTAAGCTCGCGCCGGCACTCTTAAGAAACGATCTTCGGTCGTTCAGATGCATGACTCTATTCTCCCTAAGAATTCCACCCGTTGTTCGTCTTGCGCCGTCCGCCGAGCCGGCCGCGAGATCACGCCTTGCGCGCCGCGGCCCCTCACGCCTTCGGCTCGTCCAGCTCAGTTTGCGAGTGTTGGATGGCGGCGTACGGGTACACCGCCACGCTGGCGTCGCCTTTGTGACGCGCCTGGAGATGGCGGAGCACTTCGTCCCACGTGTAGGCGAACAACGTGTTGCGCGGGAACTTGTTCATCTCCTGCTTGTCGATGTACTGCGAGTAGACGATCTGTTGGTTGTCTCCCGGCATCGGCCGCCGCGGGCTGGCCAGGATATCCAGGTAGGTTCGGCCATTCCGGCCGTCCGTGCGCTGGTCCAGGAAGTGCCACGCGCTGAGCCCCTGCGGGTGCTCGATGACTAGCACGACCGAGCCGCCCGCCTTCACGGTGCGGGCCCACTCACCGCCGGCAAAGGCGGCCTGCGTGCTCTGGGGATACGAATTGGAGATCACCACGTCGGGGTTCGGGAACCTCTCGGTGCAGTAGTGCTTGATGGCCATCCGGCAGGCCGCGTGGTGCGCGTCCACGATGTCGCCGGCGAAAATGCCGCACACCTTGCGCCGGCCGTTGTAGACGATCTGGACGCTGAAATCCACCTTGGCCAGACGGGCGGCGTCAACCATATCCAACCGCAATTCGTTCTGGAAAAGCGAAATGACGCCCGGCGCAGGCCGGCCGCCTCGGAATGTGGTGTGGTTGTACTCCACCGTATCCAGCGCAGCCACCCCAGGCAGGACCGCCTTGGCGCCTCCTCCGAATCCCGCCATGCCGTGACTCTTGATCCCGCTGATGGTCACCCGGAGGTCCGCCTTGGCGAAGGTCTGGTTGATTCTCACCCGGTTCTTGCGGGAAGTCGTGCCCACCTCTACCAGGTTGTCCCAGGTGTTGTGGTTGATCCAGGCGAAACGGCGGACCAGGTTTTGACCGAGCTTGCGGACCACCTCGTCCGCCTCGAGGTTGCGGTGCGTGCCGTAGGAGCCCATGAAGACAATGCGGTCTTCCGGCACGCCGGCCGCCAGCAACTCGTCGATCACGAGCGGGGCCACGTCGTAGGTCGGGGTGGGCCGCGTCAGGTCGTCGAAGGTGACGATGGCCGAACGCTTCCCGGCGGCGATTTCGCGCAGCGGCCGGCTGCCGATGGGCGCCTGGATGCGCTGGAGGATCTCCCCCCGCGTGAGGACATGAGCGTCGTGGCCCGCCATGTTTTGCACGTGAATGTCCCAGGCGGCGGGGAAATCGAGCCGCTCCTCCAGGTCCCCCCAGTGTTCGTGGGTCGGTATGACTACCGATTTCGCGGCCCCGCCCAATGTCTGGGCGGCATCGGCTAAAAACATCCCGGGCGCTGTTGTTGTGCCGATCAGGCGCGCGGCGGCAAACGCCTTGCCGCCTCCCTGCAAGAACGATCTGCGGCTGGTCATGATGGTTCGGCCTCCTTGAAAAACCCAGACTCGCATCCGATTCCGGGTCCGAGACAATCCTGTGTGCCAGGATTTCCGGTTCGTCTTTCTACCCGCTATCGATTATGCACTAAATCGATCATTTGTGCACCCTAACCCGGCACAGCCGGAACCAAACAGGAGAGCCCATTTTCGACGCGGAGGCGCGGAGACACAGAGAAGAACGCAGAGAGGACAATGGGAAGCACAAAGTCAAAACCCGAGGGCGCAGAGGAAGCGGAGGATCGCGAAAAAGCGAGAGTGGAGGAAGGTCAGAGGCAGTTTCAGAGTGTGTCCAAGTGCGCGACAGTAGCTCATTTGGCGCATGCCGCCGATCATATTCCGCCAGAATCAGCACAAATTCAGCTCGGTAGGTACTAATAGACAACAACTCAGTCGAAGCGGCGAAGGTGCCA
>PLMF01000321.1 GCA_003142355.1 Bryobacterales bacterium | reverse complement strand
ATCCAGTGCGAATTGAAATCGTCCAGGTCCTGCCAGCGCGGGGTGATGATGTTCTTGGTGGTGAGCGGAACAAAGACTTCTTCCGTGGCGCCGGCGACGATGCTGTGGAATCCCGGTGGGGCCACGCCCACGATGGTGAACGGATGCGTATTGATGAGCAAGGTCTGGTTGATCACGCCCGGATCGGAGCCGAACTGCCGCTTCCAGTAGTTGAAGCTCAGCACGACTACCGGACTGCTGTTGGGTACGTCGTCGGCGGGAAGAAACAGGCGGCCCATCGCAGGCTGCAGGCCCAGCGCCTGGAAGTAGTTGCCGGAAGCCAGTTCGCAGCCAACCAGGTCGGGCTTGTTGTTCCATTGCACGCTCACGTTCTGCAGGTCGCTGGCGATCAGGCTGTCGAACACGCTGCTCTGGTCGCGCAGGTCGCGGTACATGGGATAAGAAAAATAGCCGTGATCGTCGCCGCCGAAGGTGTTGAAGTGGCCGCGCGTGGAGCCGGTGAATTGCAGGCGCACCAGTTGCTCAGGATGGCTGACCGGCAAGGAACGCAACAGCGCTTGGTCCAGCAAGGTGAAGATGGCCGTGTTGGCGCCGATGCCGAGCGCCAGCGACAGCACCGCAACCAGTGTGAAAGCCGGACTGCGCGAGAGGAGTCGCAAGGCGTGATGCAGATCCCGTATCGCGGTCTCCAACACGGGTAGCCCACGGCGGTCGCGGCAGGCTTCCTTGGCCGGCTCCACGCCGCCGGATTTCAGAAGCGCGGCTCGCCGGGCGTGGCCCGGCGTCATCCCCGAGCGGAGGTTGTCCTCGATCTGCATTGCCAGGTGGCTCTCCAGCTCCTCCACCATGTCACGGTCCTTGCGGCCCTTGTCCCACAGGCCAGTCAGCCGGAACAGGAAGGCGCGAACGGCTCTCATGAGGCTTCCTCGGATGGAGCAAAGAATCGAGCGATGATGCCGGTTGTCCGGCCCCATTCCCGTGCTTCTTTCTCGAGTTGCTTCCTCCCCGCACGTGTCAGGGTGTAGTACTTTGCCCTGCGATTGTTGTCCGAAATGCCCCATTCCGCGGAAATGAACCCTTCCTGTTCCAGTTTCAGGAGAGCTGGATAGAGCGTCCCGTAGCGCACCTCAAGTTGGTCTCCGCTGGTCTGCTCGATACGCCGGGCGATGCCATATCCGTGAAGCGGCCCCAGAGTATCCAGCGTCTTCAGCACCATCAGAGCGAGGGTTCCCTGCCAGACATCCGCTTTCTCAGCCATACATACTCCTATTGGATTCCAGTATAAGACTGCCACATCTCTGATTGGAAAGCAATAGGAATGTGTCAGAATCCGGAGCCGGCGATGTAACCTTTTGAACTCTGGCCGGTAGTAGCTCGTATGAACTGTCCCGCATTGGCTGGAGCTCGCGTGCGTGCCGGGCGCCATTGCGACCATCGTCGAGAACGGGCGCGTGGCGGGGATTCATCCATTCGGGGTGCGCCGCGCCGGAGAAGCCGCTGCGGTCGATTCGGAGACGATCTTCGAAGCCGCATCCCTCAGCAAACCCGTGTTCGCATCGGCAGTGCTTCGGCTCGTGGCCGCGAAGGCTCTGGACCTCGACCGGCCGTTGGACCAGGTTCTTCCGCTGGCCTCCGATCCGCGCGCCAGGCTGATCTCCGCGCGCCATCTGCTCAGCCACTCGAGTGGGGCGCCGCATGGTTATCGGGGCCAGCCCACGGGGCAATTCAAAACCACCGCCGGCAGACAGATGGCGGAGATCGCGTTGGAGTGGAACAAGCCGGTCGAGAGCTGGTTCTATGAGAATGTGGAGCGGGCCATGCCGCGGTTGAACCGGCCGGCGCTGCCGAATTACATGCAGCCCAACGCGGCTTCATCGCTCATGACCACGGCTGCCGATTACGCCAGGTTTCTGCTGCATTCTTTTTCTCTGGATGCCATGCGACAGCCGCAGGCGCGCGTCAACAGCGACCTCTCCTGGGGGCTCGGATGCGGTTTGGAGATGGCCTCCGGCCGCCAGTGGTTCTGGCACTGGGGCGACAACCCCGGCTTCAAGAACTTCTTCATCGCCGATGCCAAAGCCCGCTCCGGCATACTGATCTTCACCAACGGCGACGGCGGAGCCAAGCTCTACCAACGCATCGTGCGCCACGCGCTAGGCCGTGACTTCTCGACGTTTCTGTGGGCCTAGCCGATCATTTCCAGGAGATCTTCTCTCCTCCGTTCAGCACCAGGCCGAGAATCTCGGAGCTGGCCCGGTCGAACTCCACGGGTATGGGCTTCCCGGCATAGAGCTTGTACACCTTGAGCTCCGGCGGCACGCGCTCCAGGTGGATCGCGGCGCGCACCGTCGCCCCCACCGGAACCATGGTTTCATTGCCGTTCACCGTGATCGCCAGGAACGGGTTCAGCGCCACGCGTTTGGGAATCACCACGCACGCCTGGCTGGGGACCTGGGCGCACAGCGCGGCGTCGGAGTTGAACGCCCGGGTCTGGCGGTCCAGTTCGGCGCGCGTTGCGGCGGCCAGCACCACTTCCACCACTGCTCCCTGGTCGGCCTTGTAGAACAGCCGGTAGTAAGCCGTTTGCGGCCCGAACTTCAGGTAATTGGTGGCGGGAGCGGAGGCGGGCTCGACTTTGCCTTGTATGTGCTTCTCGGCGGAGAGCGGGGCGATGGCGAATCCGATCTGACCGGCTTTTGGCCGGATGGCGTACCAGGCGGTTTCGTATCCGAGCAGATTGGGCGTGGATTTGAGGGTCAGAGTGAGACGGTTGCCTTCAACTGTGAGGTTGGAATCATCCAGAATCGGCGCGTCGAGCGAGGTTCCCTCGCGCAGAATCGGGCTGGTGACCTGGAGCCGGGTCTCGGGGCCGAGATCGACATAGCCGGTTTGCCGGTCGTCCGCGTGCGACAGCCGCCAGGCCGCGCGCGGGTCCAGCGGAAGCGATTCGACCACACGCGCAGCCAGCTTCAGACCTTCGCCGGCGGCGATACAGCCTCGAAACTCAGCTTGAGCGGTCCAGGCGCTGAGCCACCCCGGCGGTTGTTTGAGCAGCGGGCCGCGAGTGACGGTGACGCGCACGCGCCCCTTGCGCGACTGGATGGCGATGGCGCCTTCCGCCGGGCCGCAGGAACCGCGGCCGCTGGCAATATCCGCGGTAAAGGTGCGCTGCGCGACATCCGGTCTCGAGACGCCCGGCGGAATCAGAACGCGCCCGGCATCTTGTGCCACCAGGCGATACGTCTGCCGGACAGCGCATCCGCTGGTGACGATCGACAGCAGCAGGGTCGCCGCGAAAGCACTGAACAAGACCCGGGAGTGAGGAGCCCCTGACTTGACGCGCTGTTCCATTCTCATCTATTATTGAAAACGTCTCCTGGGAACCTATTCAGAAAGTATATCAATAACTACAACCATGGCTATTCACCGCCTCACGATTCGCGAGATAGTGACGATTCCGATCCGGGTACCGCTGCGGCAAGTCTATCGCGGAAGTTATTACCAGATGACCCATCGAGCGACAATTCTGGCACGTGTCCATACCGAAGAAGGCGTGGTAGGAGAGGCTTTCGTGGGCGATGAGGATCACATCAACAAAGAAATCGAACGCGTGATCCGAAACGAAATCACTCCCCGGCTGTTGGGAGCGGATGCGTTCGCGACGGAGCGCTGCTGGGAACTCGCGCGTCCCGCGACTTTTGACATTCTGCGCGAC
Organism: Bryobacterales bacterium; assembly: GCA_003142355.1. The sequence goes on along the minus strand of PLMF01000321.1, from coordinate 15,298 downwards.
CGCCGCATCGGCCTGGTAGCCTGCGCGGCGGTGGATACGGCCATCTGGGACGCGGTGGGCAAGGCACTGGGTCAACCGTTGTGGCGGCTATGGGGCGGCTATCGGAACACGGTGCCGGTAATCTGGACGGGCGGCTACTATAACACCGATCTGACTATTCCCGCGGAAATGGCCGCCGCGCGCGAGGCCGGAGTGGCTGGTATGAAGTTCAAGGTGGGCGGGCGCTCGCCCGAAGAAGACGCCCAACGCTTCATCGAGGCCCGCAAAGCCGCCGGCGACGACTTTGTATTGATCGCCGACGCCAACCAAGGCTATACACCCGACCAGGCGGTTCGCTTCGCGCGACTCGTTGAAGACTACAATCTGTTCTATTTCGAGGAACCGTGCCGCTGGCACAACGACCGGCGCGCGATGCGCGACGTGCGTTACCGCTCCGGCGCCCGGGTGTGTGCGGGCCAGAGCGAGTTTTCGGCGGGCGGATGCCGCGACCTGATGGTGGAGTCGGCGATCGATTTCTGTAACTTCGATGGCTCCTGGTCGGGCGGGCCCACTGAGTGGCGGCGCGTGGCTGCCATGGCGCTGTGCTTCGACGTCAAGATGTGCCATCACGAGGAAGCCCATATCGGAGCTCATCTTCTGGCATCCATTCCGCATGGCACCTTTGCCGACACCATGCACGCCGACCGCGATCCCATCTGGAACAACATGATCGCGAATCGTCCCGGCGTGGTGGAAGGTCACATCACGCTACCCGACCTGCCTGGGCTGGGTTGGGAACTCGACAAGGATTTCATTCAGAAGTACCGGATCAGTTACCAGGGCTGAGCGCAAATCGCCAGCGGAGTCATATGTGAATCGTGACGCGTCGGAGTCTATCGAAATGCGGCGGGCGGTGCGTAAGACTTTGCTCGGCGCAATCGTAGGCACGACAGTCGAGTGGTATGACTTCTATCTCTATGCGACCGCCGCCGCAACTATCTTCAATAAGGTATTTTTCCCCACTTACTCCGCCTTGACCGGAACTTTACTCGCATACGCTACTTTCGCGGTCGGTTTCTTCGTGCGGCCGATCGGCAGCATAGTGTTCGGCCGTTTGGGCGATCGCATCGGCCGCAAGCGTGTCTTGGTTGCCACTCTTCTGCTGATGGGGCTTTCCACCACGCTGATGGGGCTTTTGCCGACTTATGCACAAATCGGGATTTGGGCGCCGCTCTTGTTAGTGCTTTTGCGTATTACCCAGGGCCTCGGTTCCGGCGCCGAATACGCCGGAGCGGTGCTGATGGCCGTGGAATATGCGCCCAGAGAAAAGCGGGGACTGTACGGCTCCATTCCATACATGGGTGTTGCGGCCGGACTGCTCCTATCCCTGGCGGCGTTCTCGTTGGCCTCGCTGCTTTCGGCCCGGCGGTTCGAAGCCTGGGGTTGGCGATTGCCGTTCCTCGCGAGTTCGCTGGTGGTTGTATGCGGCATCTGGCTGCGAACATCGTTGAAGGAGACGCCGGTTTTCAGTGAGATGGCCAAGCGCGGGCGCATTTCGCGCTCCCCCATCCGGGAGGTATTTCGAGTCGCCCGGCGGCCTCTGCTCTGTGCCTGGGGCGCCAGGATCGGCGACAACTCCCTGGCCTACGTTTACGAATCTTTCGTAATTGTCTATTGCACGCAGCAACTGATGCTGCCCCGGTCGGAAATCATCGCGGCGCTGATGTTCAGTTCCGCCACGCAATTTGTCACTGTCCCGCTGTTCGGCTGGTTGTCCGATCAAGTGGGCCGAAAGCCGGTATACCTGGCAGGCGCCTTACTCTCGGCCGTTTTTGTCTTTCCTTTTTTCGCGCTGCTCCAAACCAGGTCGAGATGGGCGATTTATGCGGCACTCTTCATCGTCTCCGGAATCGGCAAAACCCTGATGACCTCGGCACAGAGTCCCTGGCTGGCGGAGATGTTCCCGGCACGGGTCCGCTATACCGGTTTTGCTCTCGCCAGGGAGGTGACGTCGCCGATCTCCGGAGGAATTGCGCCTCTGATCGCAACCGCCCTGCTCGCCGCCGATGCTGGATCACCGCGCCTGGTCTCTCTATACGTGGCCGCATTGGGCGCCATTACCGCAGTTTCCGTGATGCTGGGTCCGGAAACGCGCGGACGAGATCTGAAGGACGAGGTCTCGTGCGAGACCATCGAAGCAACCGGCTTGCCAGGTATGCCGCGCTCTAACGGGTGACGACGCGCGAACACGGGGCGCCTCACGGCGCCGCGGCGGCAACGAACTCCATCAGTTCCACCGGAGCGCCGTCATCGACGATCATCGCCACTTTCACTCCCTCAGACGGGCAGTTCGGTGGGATCAGGATTTCCTTTCCTTCGAGCGCCGCCTCCAGATCATCGACTTCAAAAGCGACGTGGGGCACGGACTTGACGATCTCGGGGAGCGGCGAATCCGCATCGAAGCGCATCCACTGAATGCCGTAAGGGCTGGACTCAAATCCCGATACGTACATCTTGAAGCCCGCCAGATACCGTTCCCCGGCGCGCGGCGTCTTGGTTGGAATCCCAACGTGGTGGAATCGCCAGCCTGCCGCTATCGCCAGGGGCGCCTCGCGATCGCCACGTGCCGGTGTGTTCGTGCTCAAGGTTCTCTCCTGTTCATTGTAATCGCTCCCCAGCCCGCTTTGTGGTATATTTATTCGTAGGAACGAATAAACAAACAAATGAAGCTTCCTGTTGGCATTATCGGCTATCGCGGCTACGCCGGGGCGGAACTCGTCCGTATCCTGGAACGTCACCCTCACGTCCAGCCCCTCTTGCGGTCGGACCTCGACGACCAAGGCGACGCCGCCTCCTTCCGCCGCGCCCAAGGGCCGGCCAGCTTGCCGTGCGACCCCAAGACCGTTCGCGCCGAAGGAGCTGCGGTGGTTTTCCTGGCTACTCCGCAGGGGGTTTCCATGGAGCTGACGCCCGCCATGCTGGAGGCAGGCGCACGAGTGGTTGACCTCAGTGCGGCGTTCCGGTTCAGCAACCCGGAGACTTACACGGCCTGGTACCAGGAGCCGCATACCCAGCCTGAACTGCTGGCGGAGGCCGTTTATGGGTTGCCGGAGTACTTCCGTCAGCGCATTCCGGCGGCGCGGCTGCTCGCTAACCCGGGCTGCTACCCGACGGCCGCCAACCTCGCCATCCGTCCCCTCGTCGAGGCCGGGGTGGTCGACCGCGCTGCGGGGATCGTCTGCGACGCCAAGTCCGGCATCAGCGGCGCCGGGCGCAGGCCCAGTCTTAAAACCAGCTTCTGCGAAGTCACGGAGAACTTCTCGGCGTACTCCATATTCAACCACCGCCACGTTCCGGAGGTGCTGGGAATCAGCGGTCTCGAGGAAAGGGAGTTCAGCTTCACCGCGCAGCTCCTGCCGCTCTACCGCGGCATTTTGGAAACCATCTACTTCCGGGCGGTGGGTATCGCCAGCGCCGAGGAACTGCTCGCCATCTACGAAAAGCAGTACGCCGGCGAACCGTTTATCCGGCTGTACCACCCCGGCCACATGCCCGATCTGCACTGCGTGGCGCGCACCAACTTCTGCGATATCGGCGTCAACTTGGATGCCAGGACCGGGCGCGCCATGGTGGTGAGCGCCATCGATAACCTGGTGAAAGGCGCGGCGGGCCAGGCGGTCCAGAACATGAATCTCATGCTGGGGCGCCCCGAAACCGAGGGCTTGCTGTGAAGGTCCTGGTCAAACTCGGCGGCACGCTGCTCGATAGCGCGGAATCCCGCCAGCGTCTGGCGGCGCAGATCGTCGCGGCCCGCGGACGGGGAATTGAGATGGTGGTGGTTCATGGCGGCGGCAAGCAAATGACGCGGTACCTTGCCGAGCGCGGAATAGCGAGCCACTTCGTGGGCGGGCTGCGGGTCACCAATCCCGAAACGCTCGATGCCGTGCTGAAGGTCTTCGCCGGCAGCGTCAATCACGAGCTGGTGGCCAGCCTCAACCGCGCCGGGGCGCTCGCCGTGGGACTCTCCGGCATCGACGCGTTCCTGGTGGAAGCCGGGCAACTTGACCCGGCGCTCGGCGCCGTGGGGCGCGTGACCAAATCCAACCCCGCGCTGCTCCAGCTTCTGACGGCCAACGGCTACTTGCCCGTGGTAGCCTGCGTGGCCGGCGACCGGCAAGGCCAAGTCTACAACGTGAACGCCGACCAGATGGCGGCAGCCTGCGCGGCGGCCTTCGGCGCAAGCCAACTCATCTTTCTGACCGATGTCGAGGGGGTGCTCGACGGCGCCGGGCGCGTGCAGCCGGTGCTGACCGCGGCCGGGAGCCGGCGTCTGATCGCGGACGGCGTGGCCACCGGCGGCATGCAGGCCAAACTCGAGGCCGCGCTGGCGGCCCTCGCCGGCGGCGTCGAGCAGGTGCGGATTGCCCCGGGCGCGGCCGAAGGCGTGCTCGAGCGCGTTCTGGCGGGTGGCGGCATTGGCACGCGCATGGTGATCGGCGAGGTGCACACGGCATGATCAGCGGGCTGCGCGCGGACGCTTTTGTGGAATCTTCCTCCCCCAGAGGGCGGTTGGTGGTCCGCAAGGCGGTGATGCACGATATCCCGCCCATCCTCGACCTGATCAACGGGTATGCGGCCAAGGGCCTCATGCTGCCGCGCACCGAATTCGAGTTGTCGGAGGCCATCCGCGACTTCACGGCGGTTAGCCTCGACGGCGAACTGCTGGGCTGCGGCGCGTTGCATTTCTACAGTCCTACGCTGGGCGAAATCCGCTCGCTGGCCGTCCACCAGCGCGCCAAGACCCACGGCGTGGGCCGCAAGCTGGTGGAAGCGCTGGTCGACGAGGCCCAGGAATATGAACTCGAGGCCGTGTTCGCCTTCACCTACGTCGTCGAGTTCTTCCGCAAGGTGGGATTCCACGAAGTCGAGCGCGGAGCGCTTCCCTTGAAGGCATGGAAGGACTGCGTGCGCTGCCCCAAGTTCCAGGCCTGCGATGAGATCGCCGTGCTGCGATTTCTGCGCTTCGAGCATGGGACGGACATGCAACCGCTCTGGGGTCAAGCGCTGGGCTCGTCGGACGACCAGCTCATCCAGATTCCCACACCGCGCAACCTATAGAATTCAATATAATTCAATACCCCCAAAGGGGCCTTCCGCCGCTCCCCGCAAAAGACCGCTGAGAAAATCCACGCTCTCTGAACATTCAGATGTAGAATTTGCTTTTGGGATAGAGAAGTCTTAAACTCTGGTCCGTAGATCCTACTTCTTGTGAGGCATGCATGAGAGCGCAAACGGTTGACGTGAAATCCTCAACTGGTCGGGTCCTGTGTTGCACCGTTTTCCGGCCCGGTGGGAAGAAGCTGCTGGCGAAAGGCCATGTAATCAGCGATGAAGACATCCGGGTGCTGGCATCCGAAGGCATGGAGACCATTTGGGTTACCGAGCTGGAGGATGGCGAGATCGGCGAGGACGATGCGGTCTGTGCAGTGGCCAGCGAGATGGGATGCGGCAGTTTCGAAATCCGTCTGGCGGCGGGTGGCCGGGCCAATCTCCTGGCCACCGAGAACTGCTGCGTGCTGGTGGACGACGAACTCCTGAAGCAGATCAATTGCACCTCCAGCGTGGTCATCGCAACCTCGTTGAATTTCAGCTATGCCATTGCCGGTCAACGGATTGCCACGGTAAAGAGCGCTCCGTTCGCAGTTTCCAAGGACCAGTTGGACGCCGTCACCGGGATTTTGAAAGAGCGTGGGCCGATCCTGCAGGCGCGCCCTGTCCGGACGCCTAGTGTAGGGGTTCTCTACACAGACCCCATCAGCGGTGAGCGGGCGCGGCAGCTTTTCGAGAACATCATGCGCCAGCGGTTGGACCGCTTCGGCGTGAACGCCAACTTCGTTCTGGCCTGCACGGAAGATGAGAATTCAGTCGCGCGCTGCCTGCAACACCTGCTTCGATCCAAGCCATGCGTGATTCTGGTGGCTTCCACCACGGCGCCGGCGGGCCCGGAAGACGTCATCGGCCAAGCTATGTTGAAGGTCGGCTGCCAGGTGGAACGGTTCCTGGCGCCCGTGGAACCCGGGAATTTGCTCCTGCTATCGTACAAGGATGAGACGCCGATCATTTCGGCGCCCGGCTGTTTCCGTTCGGCCAAAGCGAATGTGGTCGACCTGGTGCTGCCGCCGCTTCTGGCCCGCTATCACGTCACGGGCTGGGAGGTGGCCTGCCTGGGACACGGCGGTCTGCTGGCGTAACAAGCTCCTCCACCCCTGCGATCCGAATCCTCCGAGCGGATCGTGGGAGTTTTCAAACCGGGCGTCCTCCTCCGGGACGCCCGGTCNNTAAGCGGCTATGTCGTCGGTGTAGAAACACTCCTCGGGACGGCATCCGCAGCGTTCCAGGGCCGCCTGAAAAATCTCGCACCCAGGCTTCATGGCGTGCACCTCGTAGGACAGAATCCGCTCGTGGAAGTGGCGCAGCATGGGGTAGTTCTCGCGGATCGCCTCGAAATGGATGGCGTTGGTGTTGGAGAGCAGCAGCAGCCGGTGGCGGGCCGCGAGCCCTTCCAGCATGGCTTCGGGGATCAGAGGATCGGTGAAGATGCTGCTCCACAGCCGGCAGAAACCGGCGTAGTCGATGTCGAGGGCGAGAATCCCGGAGAGCTGCGCGACGAAGTCTGGCGGTTCGATCAGGCCGGTTTCGAAGCGCTCCACCAGGTCGGTGGCTGCGATACGCCGGCGAATCTCCGCCGCGTCATACGGGCAGAAGCTCTCGAGCGCCTGAAACCCGCGCTCGAAATCAAAGTCAACGAGCACCCTGCCCAAGTCGAAAATGATGGCTTTGTACATGGTGACCGTGCCCTGCCCACTTTACCATCAAAAGAGACTTCCCACCCGGCCGCCAAAAGTCCCCAGTTTCGCCCCCTCGCCCCCGTCCTTCTCCGCTTCCTCTGCGCGCCAACCCGGGGAAGACGCGCCAGCCCCACTCACCCGGCACTCCTTACTTACCCTTATCTTACTCAGCGCCTCTGCGCCTCTGCGGTAATATTGCCTTTGACTGACACGTTCCGATTCCGCAAAGCCGCTGTTCGGGAACGAACACCCCCGGACTACGGATGGCGTCGGCGGTAGCGGCATAACCCGCTATTTTTCAACGGCTTCCGCCACGCCGTCCATTGGCCCCGCAGTTGCCACTCAGTTTTCGCATCGCCATTCTGAATCCGGAGGTGGGCTCCATGCGAGTTCTTTGGCTTCTCTGTGCCGTGGGCGCGGCCGGAGCGCAAAGCTTGACGGTTCAAACGCCCGAAGTATCGGTGTATGAAGGCGCCAGGCCATGGTCGCACCTTGCGGGGCAGTACTTCCCCGCGCCCCTGTCTCACACGACTTTCTCGAATTCCGACCGGCTGGACTCCCTCATGCGCGCGGGGAACCTCTACCTGTCGCTGGCCGATACGATCGCGCTGGCCCTGGAGAACAACCTCGACATCGAATATCACCGTTATGACCGCCGGCAGGCGGAAACGGACCAGTTGCGCGCCAGCGCCGGGCAGTTGCTGCGGTTCTCGGGCGGCGGCATCCGCGCGGGCTTTTCCTCGGCTTCGAGCGGCGTTCTGAGCGGCAGCAGTTCCCTCGGAGGCGGGGGCGGCGGCAGCGCGCAAAGCGGCATCCTCAGCGGCTTCACCATTCAGGCGGCGGGAAGCGGCATTCCCAACCTCGAGCCCCTGGCTTTCGTGAGCTGGCAGGCCGCCCACCAGACCAGGATTCTCACCAGCGACGTGGGTACCGGCACGAATTACCTCATCTCCTCCGCGCACACGGTTGACTACGGAATACAGAAGAGCTTCCTCACCGGAACCCAGGTGACGCTGGAGATGTCTCAGCAGAGCCTGTTCCAAAACGCCCCCGCCAACGAGTACAATCCCAGCCTCAGCGGCAACCTGGCGCTCAGCATCCATCAGCCGCTGCTGCAGGGCTTTGGAGTGGCGACGAACAAACGAGCCATCACCATCGCCAGGAACAACCTCACGGTGGCGGACCTCAACTTCAAGACGCAGGTGATCGCCACCGTGAAGAACGCGATCGATCTCTACTGGGACCTGGTCAGCCTCAACGACAATCTGAAGGCCAAGCAGAAGGCCCTCGACATCGCGGAGAAACTCTACCAGGACAACCGCAAGCGCCTCGCCATTGGCGCCGTCGCGCCCATCGACATCGTGCAGGCCGAGGCCGGCGCCGAAACCGCGCAACTGGATTTGAGCCAGGCGCACGCGCAGCTCTTGCAGCAGGAACTGATCCTCAAGAGTGCTTTGACCCGCAGCGGCGTGGACAGCGTCGCCATCATGGATGCTCACATCATCCCCACCGATAGTATTCAGGTGCCGGAATCGGAGGCCGTGCAGCCCATCCAGGATATGGTGGCGGAGGCCCTGTCGAACCGGCCGGAGCTGAAGGCCGCGGCCATCAACATGGAAAACACCCGCATCAACATGAAAGGCGTGAAGAACGCCATGCTGCCGGGCCTGGACATCTACCTCAACCTGCAAAACAACGGCCTGGCGGGCGATCCCAACAACATTCCCATTCCCATCGCCTCCGATGGGACGCCGCTGTTCTCGCGCAGCGCCCCGAATGCGTATTTCATGGGCAACTGGGGAACCGTCTTCGGCCAGGTGGCGGGGCGGAATTTCCCCAACTACTCGGCCGGTTTCAATCTCAACGTTCCGCTCCGCAACTCCGCCGCGCGCGCCGACATGATCAAGAACCAGTTGGATTACCGGCAAGCGGAAATCGACGCCAAGCAGGCGGAAAACGCCGTCCGCCTGAACGTGGTCAATGCCCGGATTGCGCTCGAACAGGCGCGCGCGGCTTACGAAACCGCCGTCAAAGCCCGCAAACTCCAGGAGCAGACCTTTGCCGGCACGCAGCGCAAATACCAGATGGGCACCGCCACCTTCACCGACGTAGCGCTGCTCCAGCGCGACGTGGTCACCTCCCAGACGGCGGAGACCAACGCGTTAAACGGCTACATCAAGGCCCGCAACAATCTCGACATGGTGCTGGGCCGGCTTCTCGAAATCAACCACGTGGACATTCAGGAGGCGTACAAAGGCAAGGTCGGCCGGCCTCCCGCCCCCCTGCCGGTCGTGGACCCAGCTTTGAGAGCCGCGTCCCGGTTATGATCTGACAATTTCCGTACAAAAGAATCGTTGAAGTCTTACACCGCGCCACCCAGACCGTGACAACCCAGTCCCCCTTCAGCCGTATCCTCGGGAAGGAATGGAGAAGGGACCAATGAAACGCACAAGAACAGCACTCAAGAATGCGGCCGCCCTCTTGCTGGCGGCCCTGCTTTATCAGCAGACCTCCCTGGCGCAGGTTGATCCGTGGGAACGGATCAAGCTGATCGACCAGGGGAAGAAAGTGAACGTCAAGCTGCACTCGGGCCGGACGGTGAATGGCAGGATGGAATCCTGGGACACCGGCGGGCTCGGCGTGCGGCAGGGCAAGGACAAGGTAGTGCCGGTGGCAAAGTCCGATGTAGCGCAAGTCGCGATGGTCGGTGGGTTGTCGCGGGCGCGCAAGGCGGCGTATGCCGGCCTGATCGCAGGTGGCATCACAGGCGGCCTCATGGGTGCGGCTTGCTCTTCGTCGGACTGCGACGTGTCGGTGCCGGCCATGGCGGCTAGTGCCGCTGTGGTGGTCGGCGGTATCGCCGCCGGCATCGCCGCACTGTTCCCTCAGCACAAGGAAGTGATCTACCAGGCCCGGCCTGCCCCGTCTGCCCGCGATGCCTCCGACCAATAGCGCTCAACCGGCCATGCCCGGCGACCGACGTGGGGCGGGACGGCATCGAAGCTGAGCGTGACCGATTCCACACCGGGCAGACGCGCCAGCCTCGCTTCGAGTTGTTCCTACAGATTACGGCAAGCAGGGGCAGGAGCCTTCGTCCTGGTGAAACGCTGCAAACACGTTGACTGACCACACGACGTTCCGATGTTCCTGGTACTGCCGTAGAGGGGACGGACCGCTCTTCAGTAACGGCCGGCCAGTTTCCGTGTCGGGGGACGTATGAGGACTGATCTCCCACAACGCCGTGGGGCCAGTTTCCGAGTGCCCGACGGACGGAGCCTGGTAAACACTACGGCGTCAGCCAAGTTCTATCCCGTAATCAGCCACGAACCAGCAACGGGCGCTATGCGTCAAGGTGGTCTCGGAGTCCCTTCGCAGTCGAGAAATACGTGACTCGCCAAGCTATCGGGTCACGGCGCACGACTGCAGCCGGCTGTGGATGTCCTCAAACCGCGGATCGTCACGCAGGGGTTCAAACGGGGGCGCGCAGTGCAGCCAGAACAGCATTGGGTCGCGTTTCACCCAGGTGCGCTCCAGTGCTTCGAATGCCCTATCACGATCCCCAAGGCCGGCGTAGATGGAAATCAAGCTCTTTTCCGGGACGTACTCTCTGCCCTTAACCTCCTCAAGAAGCTCGCGTGCTCGGTCCGCACGCCCGGCCAAGGCATAGACGTGGCCGAGATAGCCCATCCCTATTGGGTCCCGGGAAATCGATACTGCCCGCTCCAATGCCGCAATCGCGTCGGAGAGCTTGCCGAGGCGGCTGTTCGCGAGCCCGAGCACATAGTAAGCCTGGAGTGAATATGGGAACATCTCCAGCGTCCTTGTAGCCTCGTACGCGGCTTGTTCGTGCCGGCGCGCGAACAGTGCGATCCAGGCGCCGCCGGAATTGGTGAACTCGGACAGTGGATCGAGATCGAGCCCGTACCGGGCTTCGGCGAGTGCGCCTTCACCGTCTTCGCACATCGTTACCAGGAAAATGGCAGCATGTGCGCCCCAGCGTCGCTCGGGCTAAGATCGATGGCGCGCCGGATCTCCCGGTCGCAGCCAGCCGCGTCCCAGTCATTCAGCCACAGGGTCCAGGCCAGCGCGTGGTGCGCCAGGCAGAGCCCATCGTCGAGTTCCACCGCGCGACCCGCCAACTGTCGGGCCTGCGGATACGCGGGGCGGATTGGAAGGTGCCCCCAGTAGGCGAGCAGCGACAGGTTGATCGCCAGTTCCGCGTGGGCGGCGGCGTAGTTTGGGTCCAAGGCAATAGCCTGCTGCAGGTGCGCGAATGCCTTCTCAAGGCTCTCTCGCGTCCAATGGCTGCCGTGATAACGCGCCTTCATATAAGCGAGCTGCGCCTCAGGGGGGACCTGCGCGACGCGCTCGAGCCGAGCCTTTTCTCCCGGCAGGAGTGCCACCGCCACCGCTTCGGCCACCGATCTTGCGACCCTCGCCTGCATTGCCAGAACATCCCCGATCTCGCCGTCATGGGTACCCGCCCAGAGGTGCTGCTCGGGTTCCACCTGCACGAGTTGGGTAGTGATCCGAACCTGGTCACCGGCGTGGAATGCCGCGCCTTCGACGATCGCGTCCACGTTGAGCTTGCGACCAACTTCAGCGACTTTGCCGGCAGTCCCCTTGAATTGCAGAATTGACTGTCGGGAGATCACCCGCAAACCGCTGATGTGCGACAGTTCGGTGATCAGGAGGTCAGTCAGCCCATCGGCGAAATATTCCTGTCCGGGATCGCTGTTCAGGTTCTCGAACGGCAGGACCGCCACTGTGGGCTGCTCAAACGCGCGAACCCTCTGGACCGACGCAATGAATCGGTAGCCTCGGCGCGGCAGTGTCTCGATATATTTCGGCCTGCGGACGCGATCTCGAAGCGCGTCGCGCAAGCGGTTCACCGCGCTATTCAGGCCGTTCTCGAAGTCGACGCAAACGCCTTCCGGCCAGAGTCGGCGGCGCAGATGCTCGCGGCTCACGAGTTCGCCCGGATGCTCCAGCAACGCATCGAGCACCTGGAACGATTTCTCCTGAAGTTGGATCCGCAGACCGGTCTTGCGCAGTTCCCGGGTACGCGCATCCACCTCATATGGACCAAAACGAAACATTCGCGCAGGTGCATACGGCCGGTACATATGCGATGGCATCTTAACAGCCCGCTCAATCAGGAGTCAAGGCTCCTGAAATCATATTGTTGCGTCGTGAGGAACATTCAAGCACGAATCAAGAATCACAGGCCATTTGTTGGAGCAGAATTAGTGCTGGAGGGAGGTGGCATGCCACTGAAGCGAGTCTACGCCTTCTTGTTCGTCCTTCTCGTGTTTCTCCTTGCGGGTGCGCTACCGCTGCCCGCGCAGACGCTGCGGGGCGTCAAGGCGATTGCCGCGAGCGGTGAGTATAGTCTCGCCCTGCTGTCCGACGGGACGGTATGGGGGTGGGGATTCAACCGAAATGGCGAGTTGGGCGATGGAACATTGACCAACCGCAGCCTACCGGTACAGGCAAAAGACATCTCCAGCGTCGTTGCGATCAGTCCGGGTCTGGCCGTGAAAGCCGACGGGACGGTCCTCCAATGGGGAGCCAACCTGGGTCCGTTGGGAAATGAAATAGCCGTGAACAACACGCCGGTCCAGGTGAGCGAACTGAGCGGTGTCGTCGCCGTGTCAGGCGGGTCGACATCCAATTTGGCGCTGAAGGCCGACGGCACCGTCTGGGCGTGGGGGATTAACTGGGCCGGTGAGTTGGGCAGCGGAGTGGCGCCACGGACCGCGGCCTTGCTTGGCCGCTCGATTCCAGTTGCCGTGAGCGGGCTTACCGATATCGTGGCCGTTGCCATCGGTTGCGTACACAGCCTGGCATTGAAGCGCGACGGGACCGTATGGGCCTGGGGAGGGAACAATGATGGGATGTTGGGCGACGCACTCACGCCGCCCCCACCCCTCACCGGAGCGTTGCCGGACCGTCCGACGCCGGCGCCGGTAAGCGGGCTCAGCGATATCGTGGCCGTGGCTGCGGGTCAGTCACACAGTCTCGCGTTGAGGGGTGATGGAACGGTGTGGGCTTGGGGTTCTAACGGCCATGGCCAGTTGGGTGACGGAACTACACAGACCACTACAACACCGGTCCAGGTAGGCGGACTCACCGGGGTGGTCCGGATTGCCGCAGGCAGTGCCCACAGCATTGCCGTGAAGCGCGACGGCACGGTTTGGGCATGGGGTAGTAATGCCGCGGGCCAGTTGGGCGACGGAACAACCACGGATCGGCTAGCGGCAACCCAGACGACCGGTGTTAGCGGAATCTCTGCAGTCGCCGCCGGCCTGTTTCATGGCTTGGCACTGCACGACGACGGCACGGTCTGGGCCTGGGGACGCAATGAGTACGGCCAATTGGGCGACGGAGTGTTAGCCCGGCCGGTACAGGTGGCGGAAGTTTCGGGCGTCCGGAAAGTCGCTGCCGGAGCCTCCCACAGCTTGGCGTTGAAAGACGACGGGACGCTCTGGGTATGGGGCGACAACAGTTACGGACAATTGGGCGATGGAACGAGGACAGATTGGAGTTTGCCGGGCCGGGCAAAGCCCATGCCGGTAAGCGGCCTGCCCCGGGTCGCGGCTATCGCGGGCGGCTATATTTACAGTTTGGCAGTGACCGATGACGGCTCAGTCTGGGACTGGGGAGCCAACACTTGGGCGGTCGAAACCCGGCCCGTACGACTCAGCGAACTCGCCGGGGTTGTATCGGTCGCCTCTGGATCCGGCTACAATCTCGCGACGCAGGCCAATGGCAGCCTCTGGAATTGGGGCCAGGCATGGTTCCCGTTGGACCCGGCCCCGATGAACGGAGTCTCGGACGTGGCCGCGACCGCGACAGATTTGGCCCGGAATGTGGCGCTGATACGAGACGGGACGGTTTGGGAATGGGGATATTGGGGAACAACGCCGGAACCAGTGAGGGGGCTGTCCGAAGTGGTTGCGGTCGGTGTGGGTTGTTACGACTTGTGGTTCTCTTGCCACTCGCTGGCATTGAAGCACGACGGGACCGTCTGGGCTTGGGGAAGCAATGACGCGGGCCAGTTGGGAGATGGAACGACCACCGACCGCATGACGCCCATCGAGGTCAGCGGAGTGAACGACGTTGTGGCAATTGCCGCACGAGCCGGCGGTACTCCTCATAACCTCGCTGTGAAGAGCGACGGGACGGTTTGGGAGTGGCCGACGGCGGAAAGGTTGACGCCGGTCCAAGTCGCTGGACTCAGCGACGTTGTCGCGGTCGCCGAAGGAGTTGAGCATAGCCTGGCGCTCACACACGATGGGAGCGTCTGGGCCTGGGGCAGCAATGAGCACGGCCAGTTGGGCGTTGAGACCATCCGGACGACGCCGGTTCAGGTGGTCATCCCGGCGATGGAGTAAACAGGCCCGCCGGACCGCTGCCGTAGATACCCAAAAGCGGTATTCTGGACTCGCCATGCAAAAGAAGACGTGGATATCTGGAACTCTCCTGTTGCTGGCCACATCATGTGGTCTCCGAGCGGAAGATTTCTTTTTTGACTCCGCCGGCGTACGCATCCACTACGTCGTAGAAGGCAAGGGAGAACCCGTGGTCCTGGTCCACGGGTTCGCCGTCGATATCGCATCAAACTGGGCAGAACCAGGGATCATCAAGGGACTTGCGGACCGGTATCAGGTGATTGCGATTGACAACCGCGGCCATGGACGGAGCGATAAACCACACGACCCGCAACAGTATGGCGTCAACATGGTATCCGATGTGACCCGACTGCTGGATCATCTGAACATTCAGAAGGCGCACATCGTGGGATACTCCATGGGCGGCAATATTGCGGGCGTCTTCCTTACCGACCATCCCGAGCGTGTGCGGACCGCCATCCTCGGCGCTACTCCATGGGTTGGTGCCGACGGACTGCCTGCGCGGGTGGTCTGGGCGAACCAGTTAGCGGAATCTCTGGAACAAGGGAGGGGGATTGGACCGCATATCATCCGGTTGACGCCACGTGACGAGAGACCTCCCAGCGCGGAGCAGGTTGAAGCGATCAGCAACATGGTCCTACAGCCCAACGACGCGCTCGCGCTGGCCGCCGTTATGCGTGGAAGTGCCAGACTATACGCTTCCGAGGCTAAATTGCGGGCTAACCAGTTGCCGGTATTGGCGATCGTCGGCGAAAGAGACCCTGTTAAGGCCGAAGTCGACAATCTGGTCGGCGCGCTGGGAAACGTCAAGCTCGTGGTGATCCCGGGCGCGAATCACATGAGCGCGTTCGGCAGGCCCGAGTTTCTGGTGGCTCTCAAGACGTTTCTGGGCGCGCACGGAGACAGATAGGAGCACCGCCCGGTTGTTACGACACCAGCCGGCGTTGACAAGCCGCCCTGGCCAGGGAAGGCTTGCCGGCTTCTTAAGAGCGTTGCCGATTCTTGAGTAAGGGAGGGACACATGGGAGCCAGAACCTCGGCGCTTGCGAGAATATG
>PLMF01000107.1 GCA_003142355.1 Bryobacterales bacterium | reverse complement strand
AATTATTTAAGTGGCATTGGGCGCCACCGCCTGCCCCACCTTCAGTGGCGGGTCAGCACTGTAGGGCCGGTTCCCCGGCCCGCATGGCGCCGCCCCGCTCTTCCATGGTGACCGTGAGGGGCATCTCCTTCTTGTTTCGTACCACTGTCACCGTGAAGGTCTTCTTCGAACCTAATGCGCGCAGCGCCCTGGTGATCTCCTGCGGGGTGGCGACCGTGGAATCGTCCACCTTGACGACCACGTCGCCGGCCTTGACGCCGGCTTTCTCGGCAGCCGAATTCTTGCGCACCAGCTTCACCAGCACGCCCTCCCTCACGCCGAAAAAGTCCGCCAACTGCTCCTGCGAGCGCAGCGATTCGCCCTCGATCCCCAGCACCGGATTCTGCCAGGTCATCTGGAACCGCGGTATCTCGATCTGGGGCAGGGGCACGCGAATCTGCGGCATGTCGAGAGACCACGCGCCGCCGTCGGAGCGGATCGCCATTCCCTTCCTCGCCTCGACGGTGGCAGTCAGGGTTTGCGCCGCGCCGTTTCGCCAGACCACAATCTTCACCTGGTGGCTCACGGGGGTCTCGCGCACCAGCCGGGTGAGCTGTTCGATACCCTGCACGGGGGTCCCGTCATACTCCAGCACGACGTCGGCTTCCTTGATACCGGCCTTGGCGGCGGGGCTGTCCTCGGCCACGTTGGTCACTTCCGCCCCCCGCACCTCTTTCAAGTTGAGGGCCTTGGCGCGCTCGGCGGTGATATCGGCCACGCCGATTCCCAGGTAGCTGGCGCCACCTCTCAGCACTGTGACTTGCGCTGTCCGCGCGCGGGCGGTCTGGGACCACAAAGCGGGCGCGGACAAACCGGCCGCCAGGCATACCATGCCAATTCCGAAACTCAGTCTCATAAAGAAGCTCCTATCGCTGACGTTTGATGAAAATCGTTCCTTGCGTGGCGGAGATTCTCAGTAACGGTCCTCCGCCGTTTACCGGCCCCTCCGCTACAATCTGCGCTCCCTGTCTTCGCACCGGGATTCCAGGGAATTCGGAGACGATGCGCCGGATGGTATCGGCCATCCCGCTTTCCGCCCGGATGGTCACACCCACGTTAGACGGGATCAGCACGGTGATGTCACCATCGCCGGAGGCCAGGAACGAATCGGCCGGCTTGCCGCCCAGCAGATCGGCCAGGATGCTGCCCATCATGGTGGAAACCTGCATGCTCCCCAGGATATTGCCGATCCGCACGCCGCCCGCTCCGGATTCGCACTCGACACTGGCGGCGGCGCCGACTTCGACGGGCCCCGCCACGTTGCGGGCAATCACCACCCCGTTGGCGGCGTCGACCAGGATGCGGCCTCCACCGCTGGTGGCTGTTACGGCGCCCCCGGCCTTGGCGATGTGGATGCCCCCGGCACGGGTTTGTGCGCGCACCGGGCCGCCCACTTCGGTGGCCATGATGTCGCCACCCTCGGTGGCGAGGACGGCTTCTCCGCGGACCGTCCCCACGGTGATGCGTCCGCCCCCGGAGGTGCACTCGAGCGATCCCTCCACCAGCCCGACTTGAACGTCGCCGCCCCGGGTAAAGAGCTTGCAATCGCCGCGCACGCGGTCCACAAACAACTCGCCCCCGCCGGTATCCACCACCAGCGCGCCATCCACGCCGCGCACATCGACCGCGCCGTCGGAGGTGGAGACGGCCGCGGCGGCCAGGCGCGGCGCTTTCACCGAAACCGCCGACACGAACGCTCCGCCTGGCGCGGTCAACACCAGCCAATCGCCCTGCCGCGCCCATCGCACGGCATATCGTTCGAAGACGCGGTGCGCCTCGGCGGCGGTGCCAGCCTTCACGCCGACCTTCACCTGATAGGACAGATTTGCCGAGACGCCGCCTGCCAGCGTCACCGGCCCATGCGCGTTCACACGCAGCCGCGGAGCCGCGGGGCCGGCGCCGTCGAACGTGCGCACCCAAAGATCGCCCTGGCGCGTGGGCTCCTGCTGCGCGATGGCGGCGCTTACGAACGCAACCAGGGGCAGCAACGCGAGAGCAAGGGAAGCGCTAAAAAGTCCCGATCGACGCATTCATGTCCTTCAGCGCCTTCTCGCACTTCAGGCGCACATAGTTGTTGTCTTCCTTCTGCACCAGGTTCTGCAGAACTCCCACCATGGAATCGTCGCGGTGCGACACCAGCAGGTCGACCACCTGCATGCGCACGGCGGGGTTGTCGTCGGCCAGCAGCACCTGCGCCAGGATTTTGCGAACCTGGGGATCGCCCGCCAGCGGCTTCAAGCCATCCAGAGCCTTCAGGCGCACGCCCGCGTTGGAGTCGCGCGCCACGACATTGAGCAGGGCATCGCGCACTTCCCCGGAGCCGGCGCGGCTCCTGAGGAGGTCGACGGATTCCACGCGCACGGCGGGATTGTCTTCGCGCGCGGCGGCCAGCAGCAGCCTTTGGATGTCGCGATCGCCGGTGAGCCCCGAGACCACGCGCCGCCGCGTCTCATCGAAGGCAATTTGCACCCGGCCGGAGCTGTCGGGCTCGACCGAACGCACCGTCGAGAACACTTCGCCGGCGGGCGAAAGCGAAGACGCCGGCATGCCGGCGCCGGTGAACCGCGCGGCCAGGAAGCCCACCGCCACCAGCGCCACCGCGCCCACCGGCGTGCGGTAACGGCTGAACCCCGCGAGCGTCGCTGCCAGGGCTTCCAGAAACAAGGTCCAAGGGCCTTTGGCGGGCTTGAACAAGCGCGGCGCTCCGCCCTGGATGGCGGCCAGCAGATCGGCGCGGCAGGCCTCGAGCAGCATGGGCGGAACTTCCGCCTGGCGCCGGTCGAGCGCCGCCGCCATGGCCCGCTGCCGCTCCATTTCGCGCATGCAGCCGGCACACCCGTGCAGGTGCTCTTCCAGGCCGTCTTCCTCTTCCGGCATCAACTCGCCGTAAAAATAAAGGGGAATCAGTTTTGCAGCCGAATCGCAAGTCATACGCAATCTCCTAATACCGCGCGCATCTTCTGGGTGGCCCGAAAGAGGCAGTTCTTGGCGGCCTCTTCGGTGGTGCCCAGCAGGTCGCCGATGTTCCGCAAACGCAATCCCTGGTAGTGCCGGAGTTCGAAAACCATGCGCTCGCGCGGGGTGAGGTCCTGGAGCGCATTCTCAATCCGCTGCTTCAACTCCCGGTTCCACAGGCTGCGTTCCGGGTTGGCGTGCGCGGCTTCCTCTTCCAAAGCTTCCGTACGGTCGATGGGCCCATCCGACGTTTCCACCACCGCGGACTCCTCTTTCCGGACCTTCCGCTTGCGCAGTTGGTCCAGGCAGATGTTGGTCACGATCCGGTACAGCCAGGTATGAAAGCTGCAATCGAACCGGAACGACTCGAGGTTCCGGTAGACGCGGAGAAACGCTTCCTGATAGACATCCCGCGCATCCTCCGGCGACCGCAGCAAGTTCATGGCGAGCCGAAGCACACTTTGATCGTGAGCGCGGACCAGTTGCTCGAACGCGTCCTGGTCGCCGCGCTGGGCCGCCCGAATCAGCGAATCCACTCCGGGACTCAATCGGGCGCCTACCGCTCCGGCTGCATCCTGAGCCATAAGCTACGCTAGTTTAACGTCTTGCCGGCTCCCATACCACCTGCCTGTTAGATTGGACGGGTCTGTTGCCGAATTGTCACGGTGCGGTGTGCAATCGGGTCACGACACCCAGTGGCTTGCGCAAAAAGCCCCGATGATCGCCGCAAATGGCAACGAAATGTCCACGAAGTGATGTAATTAGCACCATTTATCTGGACGGCGACAAAGGAATTCTGCGCTATCGCGGCTATCCGATCGAGCAACTGGTGGAGCACTGCACCTTTCTGGAGGTGGCCTATCTGCTGCTCCACGGCGAATTGCCGGCGGCGGAGGAGTTGGAAAACTGGAACTGCGAAGTGATGCGTCACACCATGACGCATGAGAACGTGAAGAAGTTCATGGACGGCTGCGTGCGAGCCACGCCGTGGCGTTTCCACTAGGCTGAACGATGTCGATCTTTACGAAACCTATCTCGCAACTTGCGACTGCCGACGTGCAGGAGCTGTTGCAGGACTCCGCCGTGGAGAACGTTCGCTTGGAATTCAAGTCGGAAGTTCCCGACAAGGACGAAACGCTGAAAGATCCCTCGTCGTTTGCAAACACCTATGGTGGTCTTGTGGTCATCGGCGCTAAGGCGAATAGTGCCGACGGTCGAGTCGAGAGTCTGTCCGGCGTGGCGCAGCAGGCTGGCTACAAACAAGTAGTCCAGTGCTGTTTCGACGCAGTTAGCCCACCGTTGATAGTTGAGATGTCCGACCCAATTCCCGCAGCCGACGCAGGGAAAGTCTTATTGGGTTTTACTTCCGACGATTCCGAGTGTGCCATGGGGACCATTAGCGTCGCTTTTTCTCGATTGAATGTCTGCGCCGGTTTGGCTGTTCCGGCACCTTCGCCGATGCCGGCTCTATGATCATTCGGGCTGAAGCAGTCGTCATCCTCTCCGTGGTTCCCCACATCCAGAATGATCTGCTACACCCTGCCCGGTCAAGACGGCCAAGACCGGACGCTTACACCGCAGCGCTGGCGGTGCACGACGCTGACATTGAGGCCCTAAGGAATCTCGCCTGCTGGGTACTGCTTGACGGCGAGCAGTGGCCGCAACTCTCGCTAGCGTTAGTAGAGAGTCACCTTCGGGGCTAGATGGACTGGCTGCAGCCCCCGCCCGCTTGTCGTACAGATCTCGATCCGGCTCGTCCCGAATAAATGCAAAAAGCGACCGCCATCAGTACCACACCAAGACCCAGAAACCGGGGCTCTGGGACGGGCGAAATCGTTACCGGCACTCCATTATCCAAAAGACTGAGCGTCAAACTTGATTCGCCGTAGCCGCCCCCCAAAGGATACTCACCGCTTTCCGCGTTTGCTGACAGCACAATCTCGAACGGTACGCCCAGCGTGAATGGCAGAGTCTGGTTTGCTCCATGACAGCCAAACTCCCCGCCACATCCCCAAGTGAATAATCCGCCGGCGATATCCCCATGACCGCTACCTCCACCGCCCGTGCCGCCACCCGAAAACGCGGTCCAGGTGAACAGCAAGGTCCCAGGGCGAACAGGGCCGTCAGTATAGGTATCAATAGTGATATCGACTTCGGTGCTAGCGTAAACAGCTGGTCCCAGTGGAACTGTTGCGGCTTCAACTTCGGCTAACACGTCGAGTTCCGTACTCCCCAACCCCGAGACATTGGACATCTTGGAGAAAACGCAACGGCCGGGTATCGAGCAGTCTTGGCTGGTTACAATTGATACGGGACCAGCTTCCACCTGCGTGACAAAACCGCAGGACAAGGTGAGAATGAAAACCAGTGACAATCGTTCGATTCGTGCCATTTGATCCTCTCATGAGGCCCTTCCCTCCGCGCCCAGTATGGAGGAAAAAGGGCGGGATGATACGACGCCAGGGCAACCGTTGCTGTGTCGGGGCAGGCCCTCACGGTGAGTAATACTAACACATCCTGTTGAGGTACGCAAAACCCGATTGTTTGGACTAAATGAAAGAATACAGGCGGGGGCGGAGCAAGAACGGCATCACTTGGCCCTGTAATGCTCCGGGACTCAATCGGGCGCCTACCGCTCCGGCTGCATCCTGAGCCATAAGCTACGCTAGTTTAACGTCTTGCCAGCTCCCATACCACCTGCCTATTAGATTGGACGGGCCTGTTGCCGAATTGTCACGGTGCGGTGTGCAATCGGGTCACGACACCCAGTGGCTTGCGTAAAAAGCCCCGATGATCGCCGCAAATGGCAACGAAATGTCCACGGAGTGATGTAATTAGCAGCATTTATACGTGGAAAGCTGCGTGCAGAGCGAATCATGCATGCCCAACGACACGCTGACCATCATCGACAATCGAACAGAGCAGACCTATTCGATCCCCATTTCCCGTGGCACGATTCGCGCCATGGACCTGCGCCAGATCAAGACCGGTCCCGAGGATTTCGGCCTCATGACCTACGATCCGGCGTTCATGAACACGGCTTCCTGCCAGAGCGCCATCACCTACCTGGACGGCGACAAAGGAATCCTGCGCTATCGCGGCTATCCGATCGAGCAACTGGCGGAGCACTGCACCTTTCTGGAGGTGGCCTATCTGCTGCTCCACGGCGAATTGCCGGCGGCGGAGGAGTTGGAAAACTGGAACTGCGAAGTGATGCGCCACACCATGACGCATGAGAACGTGAAGAAGTTCATGGACGGCTTTCACCATGACGCGCACCCCATGGGCGTACTGATCAGCACGGTAGCGGCGCTCTCCACCTTCTATCCGGATGCGCGCAACATCGGCGACCCCCAGTGCCGCCGCCGGCAGATCATCCGGCTGATCGGCAAGATGCCGACACTGGCCGCATACGCCTACCGGCACCGCCTGGGGTTGCCGTACGTCTACCCCGATCCCGACCTCGGCTACACCCAGAACTACATGAACATGCTGTGGCGGCGGACGGAGCCCCGGTATGCCGCCAACCCGGTGCTGGCGCGCGCGCTCGAAGTGCTGTTCATTTTGCACGCCGACCACGAGCAGAATTGCAGC
>PLMF01000406.1:15991-16194 GCA_003142355.1 Bryobacterales bacterium | reverse complement strand
GCGCTCGACGCCGGTGTGACCATCCTGAGCGGCAGCGACATTGGCGTGTTCCCTCACGGAGAGAACGCGCGCGAGATCGAGCTGATGGTCGATTACGGAATGCCCGCTCTGGACGCACTGAAGGCTGCCACGTCGGTGGCCGGCCGCGTTCTGCACATGAACATCGGGGAGGTGAAACCCGGCATGTTCGCGGATCTGATTGC
>PLMF01000406.1:0-15881 GCA_003142355.1 Bryobacterales bacterium | reverse complement strand
TATGACGGACGAGGTCTTCGAACGTCTGGTGCGCGAAGCCGGAGCCTCCGCCGAGCATATGATGCTGATCGGCCTGGGCGAGCCCTTCATGGATCCGCATATCTTCGAGCGCATCGAGTTGTGCCACCGCCACAGCATCTCGACGCTGCTCTCGACCAACGGCACGTTGCTCGACGAGCGCTGCGCCGTCCGGATTCTCGATTCACCGCTGGAACAGATCACGCTGAGCTTCGATGGCGCCAGGAAGGAGACCTTCGAGTTCTACCGCAAGGGCGCGAAGTTCGAGAAGGTGCGTGACAACTTCGTCCGCTTGGCGCGCATGAAACACGAGCGGAGGTCGCGGCTCCAGGTGGTGGTGCAGATGGTGGTGATGGAGGGCAATCGGGCGGAGGTGGACGACTTCATGCGGTTCTGGAAGGCCGTGCCGGGCATAGACCAGGTCCGCATCAAGGAGGACGAAACCAACCTGATGCGTCCCGATGCCGGCCACGCAGCCGGCGATTGGAAGCACCCCTGCCACTACCTGTGGCGCGGCCCCATGTACGTCAAGCAGAACGGAGATGTGTACCCCTGCTGCCAGAGCTACATGCTGGATGGCGCGCCGGTGGGCAAGATCGGCGAGCAGTCGCTGGCGGACATCTGGAATTCCGAGGCGATGCAGGAGATGCGCCGACTGCACGCGGCCGGCCGGGCCGGTGAAATCGATATCTGTTCGCGCTGCTGCACGACGATTCCGCATCCGGCGCTGGTGGCCGGGAGCCTCATTTTGCACGGGCGGACGGTGCGGCGGCTGTTGCCGGTGGTCGAGAGGCTGACGTACCTTTCGAAGCTGCCGGGCAGGTTGTTAAGGCCGGCGAGGCGGAAGCGGGAATGACTACGGCATCCCCCTCACCGTGATGCCCACCAGGGCCAGCGTCAGGCCGATCATGACCACCACGGTGATCCAGGAAACCTGGTTGAACCAGCGGGGGTTGACCCACTCACCCATGAGGTCCTGCCGGTTGATGAGGAGGATCATGAAGATCAGCACAAAGGGCAGCAGCACGCCGTTCAGGACCTGGGAGAGCAGAATCATGCGCACCAGCGGGAAGCCGGGGATGAGAACTACGCCGGCGCCGGCCACGATCAGCAGCGTGTAGAGGGAATAGAAGACCGGGGCTTCGCGCATCCGCTTGTTTACCCCCGCCTCAAAACCCAGTCCCTCGCACACCGAGTAGGCCGTCGAAAGCGGCAGAATACAGGCCGCGAAAATCGACGCATTGAACAGGCCCGCACTGAACAGGAGGAAGGCATATTCGCCGAAGGGCCGCAGCCCCAGCGCCGCCTCCGAAGCATCCTGGATGTCCCGCGGCCGCACGCTGTAGATGGCGCCGGCGCAGGCCACGATGATGAAGAAGGCAATCACCGAGGTCATCATGCAGCCCACGATCACTTCAATGCGCGATTTGGCGTACTCCTTCGCCGTGATGCCCTTCTCCACGACGGCTGCCTGCAAGTAGAACTGCATCCATGGCGCGATGGTGGTGCCGACCATCCCGATGAGCATGTAGAGATAGCCCGAATCGAGCATCAACACCGGCTTCACGCTGTAGAGAGCGGCCTCTTTCCAGTCGGGTTTGACCAGGAAACCGGAGATCACGTACGTGACATAAAAGACGCAAGCGAACAGAAAGATCTTCTCGACGCTCCGGTAGTTGCCCTTCACCACCAGGAACCACACCGCCAACGCCGCCAGGGGGACCGAAATGTACCGGCTGATGTGGAACAGCTCGAGCGAGCTGGCGATGCCCGCGAATTCGGCCATGACGTTGGTCAGGTTGGCCAGCACCAGCACGGCCATCAAGAGGAAGGTAATGCGCAGGCCGAACTCTTCGCGGATGAGGTCGGAGAGGCCCTTGCCCGTGACCGCACCCATGCGCGAGCACATTTCCTGGGTGATGATGAGAACGACGGTGATCGGCAGGAGGGTCCAGAGCGGAAGATAGCCGTATTTCGCGCCGGCGGCCGAATAGGTGTAGATGCCGCCGGAATCGTTGTCGACCACGGCGGTGATAAACCCCGGCCCGAGGACCGCGAAGAAGACCAGCAGGTGATAGCGGAAGCGGCTCAGGAGTTTCCGCATCCGTCACTTCTGCCTTAACACGGAAATGATGTCATCGGCCGTGATTACACCGGCCAGTTTGCCTTCTTCGTCCACCACGGGCAAAGTCAGCAGGTTGTACTTGTCGAAGAGCGCAGTGACGCGTTTCTGCGTCTCATCGACGGTCACCTGGATGAGCGTCCCGGAAGCCAACTCCTTGAGCCTGGCGCCGCCCGCGGCGAGAAACAGTCGCGCCAGCGGGATGGCGGCGGTGAGCCGCTCTTCGGCATCGATCAGGAACAGGGTATTCAAGCTTTCCAGCAGGTCGATGTTGCCCTTGAGCGCGGCCAGCGCGTCCGCGGCCGTGGCATTGTCGTGCAGCGCCACGTACTCGGTNNGAGTCCATTTCGTCCATGATCTCCTCGGAAGTCCCTTCCTCCAGTTCGGAAAGGATGTCGGCGGCTTCGTCCGGGGCCATCTCTTCCACGATGTCCGCGGCTTTCTCCGGCTCGAGGGCTTCGAGGATGCTGGCCTGCATCTTGGGATCGACTTCGGAGAGCGCGTCGGCGGCCGCTTCGCTGTCGATGGTTTCGAAGATGGCTCCGCGTTCGGCGGGGCTCAGCTCTTCGACGATATCCGCCAGGTCGGCCGGGTGCATCTTCTCCAGCTTCTCGTAGGAGATGTTCAGCCGCAACCGCCGCAGCGGGTCGGTCTCCACCACGTTGCAGAGGTCCCACAGGATGGAATTGGGCGGAATGGGCCGCTGCAGCCGCCGAATCCAGCGCGGCGAAACCAGGCCCTGGCAGAGCCGGCGGAAAATGCTGCGGAGGCCGATGTCCACCTCCAGAACCGTGAGCGTGTCGCGAACGCCGTCATTGTGGATTCCCATGGTGACGTCGGTCACGCGCACCACCTTCCGGCCGGTGACGTCGATGATCTGCTGGTCGAGCAGGTCGCGCCCGATGCGCAACATGTACTCGTCGTCGTGATACGGGGTGAGCTGCTCGTCGTCGAGTACGATGCCCTTGCCCAGGACGATGGAGCGGATCTGGTCGTAGCGGATGGTCAGCCAGGTATAGCCGCCGCCGACCAGGACGCGGTCGATGCGGGAGGAGCTGACCATGGGAACCAGGGCGGCGTCTTTCACGCGGCCGATGCGCCGGCCCCGGACGTCGAGCACAGGCATGGACACCAGCTCCGTAAAGAACAGGAGGTTGTCCGCCAGTGGAAACGTGCCCATCCGAGACCAATATGGCGCATCCGTTCGTGAACCCGCAAGCGAAAAGTGTCCGGGAACATTTCGATTCGCCGCGCCGCCGGTAGTTGTTCCGAAGCGCGTGCCGAGAGGGGCGAGCCGCTGCCGTTCGAAATCTTTCATCCAGCGCGGAACGCCTTTCGTGTGTGTCGAGTGCAGTCAGGATCAAAAGGCCTTTACATCCTCAATCGATGGCCTTATACTAGCGGACGGGCAGTGCCATGTGGCGGCCACGGGGAACGGCGCCACTGGCCCGGGAATCTTGCATTACCTTTAGTTATCGCCGATGCGGGCACTGCGCGGATGGAGGCTTTGTTCATGCGGATTAAAAAGAAGAACGTAGCGCGCTTGGCATCGCTCTCGGCCCTCGGCGCGGGGGCGGTTGCGGCCACCGCGGTCAACGCCGAAGCGGGTGTCGTCAGCTATTCTTTCCCCTCCGGGACCATCGTGAGCGCCGAGTTGGGAAACTTCAATTCTATCCCTCTCATCCCCGTGAGCTCGTGGGCGTCAAGTCTGCTGGTCAAGGGCGGGGGATACACGGTTGGGTACGGGTCCAGGCACGTCTGGGGAGTCAAGTTCGTGGGTCCTCAGTTCCTGAAGACGGGGACGGGGAGTTTTCTGGGGCTGTTCAACCTCGGCGACAAGTGGAACTCTGGCCCCGCGGGCTACTTCCTCAATATCGCCAAGCGCATCGTCCACCGCAACTCCTACCCAATCTACAGTCGGACCACGCAGTACTTCACACGGACGCCAACCGCTTCCAATCCGGCCACTACGTCCACAAAGCAGTATTATCGCCGAACCGGCACTGGCTGGAGCAACACGAATGCCACTGTGCAGGGGAATGCCGGCTTCGATGACAAATACGCCCTGTTCCACTTCCAGGATCCGACCGGCTCCATGGATTACTATGGCTGGCTGGAAATGAGTATGAGCGTGTCAGGCGATCCCCAGGGTTTCGGTTCGGGGCCGGATGTCACCCTGCTCGGTTACGCTTACGACACCTTGGGCTCGAAGTTGGCCGCCGGCGACACCGGCGACACCGGCGGTACCATCCCCGAACCCTCCACTATGGCTCTGACGGGCCTCGCCGCCCTGGCTCTGGGCGCCACCGGATTGCGCCGCTGGCGCGCCGCATGTAAGTCCGCGGCATGAGCCGCCTCCTTCTAGTCGGTTGGGACGCGGCCGATTGGAAGGTGATCGATTCCCCTGCTGGCCAAGGGTGAGATGCCCCATCTCGCCCGCCTCCTCCAACAGGGCGTCCGCGGCAATCTCGCCACCATTCAGCCTCCGCTCAGCCCCATGGTGTGGACCTCCATCGCCACCGGCAAGCGGCCTCCCAAGCATGGCATCTGCGGTTTCACCGAGCCTACCCCCGACGGCCTGAGCGTGCGCCCCATTAGCAACCTGGGCCGCCAGACCAAGGCGCTGTGGAACATCGTCCACCAGAACGGGAAGCGCAGCGTGGTGGTGGGGTGGTGGCCTTCGCACCCCGCCGAGCCCATCCGCGGCGCCATGGTGTCCGACCTCTACCCCCTGAAGAGCGGACACAACCCCGGCGCGCCCATGCCGCCCGGAACAGTGGCGCCGGCATCCCTGGCCGTTCGCATGGCCGAGTTGCGCGTACACCCCACCGAGATCAGCGGCGAAATCCTCGGCCTGTTCGTGCCCGACTGGCGGAAGATCGACCAGGAGAAGGACAAGAGCCTGCACGACCTGGCCGGCATCATCGCCGAAACCATGAGCGTGCATGCGGCCGCCACTGAGCTGATGGAAACAGAGCCGTGGGGCCTGGCCGCCATCTACTACGCCGGCATCGACCACTTCTGCCACCGCTTCATGCGCTACCACGCCGGCAAGCGCATGCAGGGGGCGCCCTCTGGGCCCGGAACCGACCCTGCGCTGTTCACCGGCGTCGTCGAGAACGGGTACCGCTACCACGACGTCATGCTGGGACGCCTTCTCCATTTGGCCGGTCCGGAGTGCGCCGTGATGCTGATCAGCGACCACGGTTTTCACTCCGACCGCCTGCTGCCGGACTACATCCCGGCCGAAGCCGCCGGGCCGGCCGTGGAGCACCGCTCGTTCGGCATCTTCTGCTTGCGCGCTCCGGGGGTGCGGGCCGGCGGCCATGTATACGGCGCCAGCGTTCTGGATGCAACCCCCACCGCTCTGCACGTGCTGGGGCTTCCAGCCGGATTGGACATGGACGGCAAGGTGCTGCTCAACGCCTTCGAGGATGGCCGCGCGGTGCAGAGGATCGAGAGCTGGGACGCGGTGGAAGGCGAGGATGGGAGGCACTCCGCGGACGAACAGTACGACAGCGCGGCCGCAGCCGAGTCCCTCAAGCAACTGGTAGACCTGGGCTACGTTGCGCCGCTCGGTCCGGGGGACGGTCCGGACGGCCGTAACGCGGTGGAAGACTGCCTGACCGAGCAGCGCTACAACCTGGCGCGGGCGCACGCCGACGCCGGCCGCCCCGACCTGGCGGCGCCCCTGCTGCGCGAGCTGATTTCGAACGATCCGGAGCAGGGCCGCTTCTACTTCATTCTGGCAGCCTGCCTGATGCAACTCCAGGATCGCGCGGGCTGCCGGCAACTGCTGGACGGGTTCGGCAAGGCCTGCGCCGAGTTCGCGCCGCGCGCCGCCGAAGAGCTCAAGCGCCGCCGCGAGCAGAAGCCCGACCGGGAAGCCGGGGCGCGCCAGGAACCCGGCGGCCGGCGCGAGATGTTCGAGCGGCGGCAGCTTGCCGAAAAGGCCGGCGGATTCGCCGTGGAGCGCCTGTTCCTGCGTTGCCGTATGGCGTTGAGCCAGCCCCGCTCGAGCCAACAGAAGGAGCACGCCCGGGCGCTACTGGACGAGCTCGCCAAAGCTCGCCGCCCGTCCCCCGGCTTGCGCATGTTCCTGGCCCAGGGCTTCGCCGCTCTGAAGGAATTCGACCGCGCCATGGAACTGCTCGAACGCCTGCGCCGGGCCGACCCCGACAACTGGGAAGCGCTCGGTCTCGCGGCGCGCATCCATTTCCAGGCGCGCCGCTACGAGCAGGCTGTGGACCACGCCGTGGAATCTCTCTCGCTGATCTATTTCCAACCCGCGCTGCACCAACTGCTGGGGCTTGCGCTCGAACGCCTGGGCGAGAAAGAGAAGGCCGAGCAGGCCTACGGCGCGGCGCTGGCGCAGGCGCCGGAATTCCCGGCCGCGCTCGAGGCGCTGGGCCGGCTCATCTCGCGCGACCGGGCGCGCATCGGTGAAGGCAGCCTGTATATCGCTCGCGCGGCCGAGTTCCGCCGCCGGGCGAAGCAGCGGCGGCCCCCGGAGCCGGTCTCCCCGCCCGCCGACTCCGCACGGCCAATCGGCCTTCCCGCCTTCGACCGCAGCGACGTCGCCCCGCCCGGCGACCGCGCGCAGGTGGTGACGGTGGTGGCGGGACTGCCGCGCACCGGCACGTCCATGGCGATGCAGATGCTGGCCGCCGCGGGCCTGCCGGCATACGCCGATGAACATCGCCCGCCGGACGAAGACAATCCGCGCGGCTACTTCGAGCACGAGCAGGCCACCAAGCTGCACCGGGACGCGTCGTGGGTTCCGCACGCGCGCGGCAAGGCGGTCAAAATTGTCGCGCACTTGCTTCCCTTCCTCCCGGAGGGCGAGCAGTACCGGCTGATCTTCATGCACCGCGATATGCGGGAGGTGGTGGCCTCGCAGAAAGCCATGCTGGAGCGGCTGGGCCGGAAGGGCGGCGGTTTGGCCGAGGCGCGGTTGATGCGCGCGTACACGCAGCAGCTTGTGCGGGTGCAGACGTGGCTGCGGCGGCGCGCGGAAATCCCGGTGCTGGCGGTGAGCTACGCGGAGGCGCTGGCGGACCCGGCGGCGACGGCGGCGAGGCTGGCGCGCTTCCTGGGCGATCCCTTCGACGCGCAAGCGGCGGCCGCCGCCATCGAACCCTCCCTGCGCCGGCAAGGCGGCGATAGCTCGGGAAGACAAAGGGCAAGCTAAAGCATGCCCCACCCGGGCGGCGCGCGGCTCGCGTTACCATGAAACTGTTCCATGTCTTCCGACGATTCCCACCTGCGGACCCTGGAAGCCGAGAGTATCTACATTCTCCGCGAAGTGGCCGCCGAGTTCGCGCGGCCGGCGCTTCTGTACTCGATCGGCAAGGACTCCTCCGTGCTGCTGCGGCTGGCGCAGAAGGCGTTCCACCCCGCCCGGCCTCCCTTCCCGCTGCTGCACGTGGATACGACTTTCAAGTTCCGCGAGATGATCGAATTCCGCGACCGTACGGCGCGCGAGGCCGGTCTCGAGTTGGTCGTCCACACCCACTCCGCCGCCGCCGAGGGCGCCAACCCCTTTAAGCTAGGGACGCAGAAGTGCTGCCAGCTTCTGAAGACGGGCGCCCTGCTGCAGGCCCTTGCGCAGTACGGAATCGACGCGGCTATCGGCGGCGCGCGGCGCGAAGAGGAAAAATCGCGCGCCAAGGAACGCGTCTACTCCTTCCGCGACGCCTACGGCCAGTGGGACCCCAAAGACCAGCGTCCGGAACTGTGGAACCTGTATAACGGCCGCATCGACAAGGGCGAGAGTATTCGCGCCTTCCCCCTTTCCAACTGGACCGAGCTGGACGTGTGGGAGTACATCGCGCTCGAGCAGATCCCTGTGGTGCCGCTCTACTTCGCCAAGCCGCGACGCATGCTGCTGCGCGGCGAGATGCTCATCCCGCTGGATTACGATGTGCCGCCCGCGCCCGGCGACCGCATCGAGACGGTGCTGTGCCGCATGCGCTCGCTGGGCTGCACCTACTGCACCGGGGCCATCCGCTCGGCCGCGGATACGCTGCCCAAAATCATTGAGGAGCTGCGCGGCTTCCGGCGCTCGGAGCGCGAGAACCGCGTCATCGACCACGACCAGGAAGGCTCCATGGAGTTGAAGAAGCGCGAGGGGTACTTCTGATGAAAGACCTGCTGCGCTTCACCACCGCCGGCAGCGTGGACGACGGCAAATCGACGCTCATCGGCCGCCTGCTGCACGATACCCGCGGGGTCTACGAAGACCAGCTCGAATCGGTGCGCAAAGCCAGTCGGGATAGCAACGCCGAAGGGTTCGACCTGTCGCTGATCACCGACGGGCTGCGCGCCGAGCGGGAGCAGGCCATTACCATCGACGTGGCCTACCGCTATTTCCAGACGCCGCGCCGCAAGTTCATCATCGCCGACACGCCCGGGCACGAGCAGTACACGCGCAACATGGCCACCGGGGCCTCCACGGCCAGCCTGGCCGTGATCCTGCTGGATGCCCGTTACGGCGTGCTGCCGCAATCGCGCCGCCATGCCTATATCGCCGCGCTGCTCGGCATCCGCAAGCTGGCGGTGGCGGTGAACAAGATGGACCTGGTGGATTTCCGGCAGGACGTGTTCGATCGCATCCGCGCCGAATTTGGCGCGGTGGCGGCGAAGCTGGGTGTGGAAGAACCGTTCTTCGTGCCGGTGAGCGCGCGCGATGGCGATAACGTGGCAAGCCGCGGCGCGCGCACGCCGTGGTACCGAGGCCCCAGCCTGCTCGAATACCTGGAGACGGTGGAGGTGGAGCCCACCGGGAGCGCCGGCCCGCTGCGTTTCCCGGTGCAGTTGGCGATTCGGCCGCACCTGGATTTCCGCGGCTACGCCGGGCAGATCGTCTCCGGCCGCCTCCGCCCGGGAGATCGCGTGGTGGCGCTGCCCTCGGGCCTGGAAACGCGGGTGGCAGCGCTCGAGGGCCCGGAAGCCTGCCCCACGGTTTCGCTCGCCGGCCAACTCGACATCAGCCGCGGCGACATGCTGGTGGACCCTTCCGCTCCGCCCTCGGCAGGCCGCGAGTTTACGGCCACCCTGATCTGGATGGCCGCCGAGCCCCTGCGCCCGGAGAGCGCCTACCTGCTNNATGGACATGCGGACGCTGGACTTCGGGCCGGCCGCGGAACTCAAGCTGAACGACATCGCCGAGGTGGAAATCGAAACTCATCATCCGATCTTTTTCGATCCCTATAAAGAGAACCGCGCCACCGGCAGCTTCATCCTCATCGACATGATCTCCAACCGCACCGTGGCCGCGGGGATGATTCTCGATCAACTCACACGCGCCCCCCGCCCCATCGCCCAGCCTCACCGTGGCCTCACGGTCTGGTTCACGGGCCTGAGCGCGTCGGGCAAGACGACGCTCTGCCGCGCCGTATATGAGCGCCTGGCCGCGCGCGGATGCCGCCTGGAACTGCTGGATGGCGACACCGTGCGCAAGCACCTCAGCAAGGGTCTGGGCTTCTCGCGCGAGGACCGCGATGAGAACATCCGCCGCATCGGCTTCGTAGCGGGCCTGCTGACGCGCAATGGCGTGATCGCGCTGGCCGCGGCCATCTCACCCTACCGCGCGGTGCGCGACGAGGTGCGCGCCTCCATCGGGGACTTCGTCGAGGTATATGTCAACGCCCCGCTGGAGGTGTGCGAGGCGCGCGATCCCAAGGGCCTGTACCGCAAAGCGCGGGCCGGACAACTGCCCGCGTTTACTGGAATCGACGATCCGTATGAGCCCCCGTTCGACCCCGAAGTGGAGTGCCGGACCGATCGCGAGACCCTGGAAGAATGCATCGCGAAAGTGCTGTCCGCCATCGACCGGGCCTTAGAAAAGGGGTCAGACGCATTTTCTGCCAAACCCGCAAAATGCGTCTGACCCCTTTTTCAGCGAACGGACTCTCGCTTTCCACACCCACACCAGCGCCACACCGATCAGGATCAGCGCGGCGGTCAGGCCTACCCAGATGCCGGGCACGCCCCACTTGAGGCGGAAGCAGAGGACGTAGCTGATGGGCAGGCCAATCAGCCAGTAGCCGGCCAGGTGCGCCAGCATGGGGCTGCGCGTGTCGCCCAATCCGCGCAGTGCTCCGGTGGTGACCGTCTGAAAGCCGTCGAAGAGCTCGAACAGGGCCGCGATCCGCAATAGCACCGCTCCGGAGGCGATCACGGCCGCATCCGCGGTGAAGACGCAGAGAATCCAGCGCGGCGCGGTCCATAGCGCCAGGCCGGCGACGGCCATGAACAGGGTTCCCAACAGAAGCGCCGTCCAGCCGGACGTCGCCGCGCCCTGGCGGTCCTTGCGGCCGACCGCCTGTCCCACGCGCACGGCGGCTGCTGAGGCGATTCCCAGCGGCACCATGTAGGTGGTGGACACAACGTTGACCGCAATGCCGTGGGCGGCGAGCGAGACCTCGTCCAGACGGGCGGCCAGCACCGCGATCACGCTGAACAAGCCGCCTTCGATCAGGATCTGTAGCGCAGCCGGAAGGCCCAGGTCGAGCAAACGCAGGAGGCGCGCGACATCCGGTCTCCACGACATGCGGAACAGCAGGTTGCCGGTTTTGCGTTCGTGCCACGCGATGGCCGCCACCAGCACCGCGGCCATATAGACACGCGCAATGGTAGTGGACCATCCCGAACCTTCCAAGCCCATGGCGGGCGCACCCCAATGTCCGAACATCAGCGCCCAGTTCCCCGCGAAGTTGACGATGTTGGCGCTCACCAGCGCGAACGTAATGGGCCTGACCACGTTGACCGCCTGTAAGTACCGGCGCAAGGCGGTGTAGGCGAGCAGCGGAAGAATGCCCCAGAGCAGCGCTTTGAGGTAGGGACCGAGCAAAACCATGACACGCGGATTCGTCCCCACCGCCCGCAACAGCGGAATCAAGGCCCAGACGACCAGCGCCAGCGGGGCGGCCAGGCCGGCCGCGAGCCACACTCCGTTCACCAGGCTGCGCCGGCAATCCCGCGGGTCGCCGGCGCCGAAGGATTGCGCCACCAGGGTGTCCATCCCCAGCAGCAGGCCGGTCCCGAAGATGGCGATGGGGTAGAACAGGTTGCCGCCCAGGCAGCCGGCGCCGATGGCCGCCGCTCCCAGCCGGCCGGCCATGATGGTATCCACCACGCCCATGGCCATCCAGCCAAGCTCGGCGAGCGCCAGCGGTAGAGCCATGAACAGCATGGGACGAAACTCCCGCCTCAGGTTCGTCAGGTGGCTGGCCATCGAATTCACGCCTTGGGGTGCGCCTTGTCGTACACGGCCATCAGGTCGGTGAGAGAAACCTGGGTATACTTTTGCGTGGTGGAGAGCCGGGCGTGGCCCAGCAGCTCCTGAATGGCGCGCAGGTCGGCGCCGTCGGCCAGCAGGTGAGTGGCGTAGGCGTGCCGGAAGCTATGCGGATGGATGGATGGATCGCCGATCAAGAAGGTCGCGTAGAACTTGACGATGCCGCGAATTCCGCGAGCCGTCAGCCGCTGGCTGCGATGGTTCAGAAAAACCGCACGCTCTTCTCTCACCACGGGCCGCTCCGCCAGGTAGCGCTCCAGCGCGCCGGCGGCTTGGCCGGGCAGCGGCACCTGGCGTTCTTTGCGCCCCTTGCCGCGCACGCGAAGCCATCGCTCGGCGCGATCCACATCTTCCAGATTCAGCCCGGCCAGCTCGCTCACGCGGACGCCGCAGCCGTAAAGCAGCTCGAAAATGGCGCGGTCGCGCGCCGGGAACGGGCGCTCGAGCTGGTCCGCCGCGACGCCGTCAATCAGTGTGTTGACCTGATCGGGCGTCATCACCTCCGGCAGCTTCTGGGGNNAAAACGGTAGAGGCCGCGCACCGCGGCCAGCTTGCGGCGAATGGTCACGGCCGCGAGTTTCATACGATACAGCGCCGCCAGCCACTCGCGGAGAATGAGGAGATCGATGGCTTGCGGCTCCGGCGGCGCCATTTCCGGAGGAGACAGGAACTCCAGAAACTGGTGGAGATCGGAAGCGTAGGCGGCGACGGTGTGGGGCGATGCGCCGGCGCGCGCCAACTCCTCCCGGTACCGTTCGATCCAGCGTGCCAGCTCAGACATGGCAGCGGCGATAGTCCTCCAACGCCTCGAGCGCGCGCCGGCAGACCTCGGCGTGACGCGCTTGCTTTTCGCGACGCAGCTTGTGGCGCGTGGCTTCGTCGAGCTGCGGCAGCAGATCGAAGGTGATGTTGGCCGGCTGGTAGTGCCCAGCATCGGCGGCGGAGACGTAATGGCACAGCGAACCCAGGGCGGTCTCGCGCGGCAGNNTGCCCGGCGAACAGCACCTCGGGGCGCGCACGCAGTTGGAGCGTGGGCGTCAGCAGCGCGGGCGCGTCGATGTAGGTGTTGCGATGCATCTGGCCGAAGCGCAGGAATTCGGCGTTCTGAAGCCCTGGAATCATGCGGAGAATGCGCGCCTGCTCGGCGAACTTCAGGTGGTTCTGGAAACCCACCAGGTTGAAGCTCCGGTTGCGCAGGCTTTCCTGGCGGAGTTGCGCTACGGCGTAGGGCCGCTTCCCGGTGCGCGGGTCGGCCAGGCCCACGGGCTTCATGGGGCCGAAGCGCAGCGTATCGCGGCCGCGGCGCGCCAGTTCTTCGATGGGCAGGCACGCCTCAAAATACGGCGTGCGGTCCTCCTCGATGTGAGCCGGCACGGCTTGCGCTTTCAGCAGTTCATCGACGAAGCTGTCGTACTGCTGGCGGTCCAAGGGGCAGTTCAGATAGTCGGCGGTGCCATCCGCCGATTTCCCATAGCGCGAGGCCCAGAACGCGGTATCCATGTCCACCGAATCGGCTTCGACGATGGGGCTGATGCTGTCATAGAAGAACAGCCGGTCGCGCCCGGTCAGCCGGGCGATCTCCTGGGCCAGCGCATCGCTGGTGAGCGGGCCGGTGGCGACGATGACGATGGCGTCTTCGGGGATGGCGGCGACTTCCTCGCGCCGCAGCTCGACCAGCGGCTCGGACGCGATGGCCGCGGTGACTTCCGCGGAAAAGATTTCGCGATCGACGGTGAGCGCATGGCCGCCGGGTATTCGCGCCTTCCGCGCCGCTTCGAGCAGCAGCGAATCGAGGCGGCGCAGCTCTTCTTTGAGCAGCCACGGCGCGGTGGATTCCTGCTCGGACTTGAGCGAATTGCTGCACACCAGCTCGGCCAGCCGGTCCGTCTGGTGCGCGGGTGTCGGCCGGGCCGGCCGCATTTCGTGCAGCACCGAGCGCAGGCCGCGCCGCGCCGTCTGCCAGGCTGCTTCCGACCCCGCCAGCCCGCCGCCGACGATGTGAATGGGTTCCCGCACAACCACGCCCCGTCCTCTTATACTGGCAGATATGGAAGACGCTCTCCACCGCCTGTTTCTGGATTGCTCGGTGCGGAGGCTCGAACTGAGCCTCTCGCGCATCGAGGCGTGCCTGGAGAAGCTCAGCGAGGAGCAGGTCTGGGCGCGCGGCAGCGAAAACGAGAATGCCGTCGGCAACCTGGTGTTGCACCTGTCGGGCAATGTGCGCCAGTGGATCGTCTCGGGAGTGGGAGGCGCGCCGGACACTCGCGAGCGCGATGGCGAATTCTCGGCGCGCGGCGGCGGCTCGGTTTCCGAGCTGAAGGAGCGCCTGCGGGGAATTGTCACGGAGGCCGCCGCGGTGATCGGCGCGGTCACACCGGAACGCCTTGCCGAGCGCGTGGTGATTCAAAAATACGAGCTATCGGTTCTGGAAGCCATCTATCACGTGGTGGAGCATTTCTCGCTGCACACGGGACAGATCATTTTCGCCACCAAGCTGCTGACGGGGTCGGACCTGGGTTTCTACACGCACCTGCGCTCGAGCGCGGCGCACGGGGAGAAAACGCCGTAGGGAGAGTTACACCGCCAGCATCCCGTTCAGCTCCGCGGCCGGAAGCCGCAAACCCACGTAGAACGTGCCAAAAAGGGCGTACACGGCGCTCACCTCGTCGAAGCGCATCTCGTAGATGAGTTTCTTGAACACCAGCGGCTCCTCGGCGAAAAGGTCGACGCCCCATTCCCAATCGTCGAATCCGATCGACCCGGTAATGATCTGCCGCACTTCGCCCGCGTAGCGCCGCCCCACCAGGCCGTGCTCGTGCATCAGGCGCTGGCGATCCGCCATGGGCACCTGGTACCAGTTCTTCGATTCGCCGCGGCGGCGGTCCATGGGATAGAAACAGAGATACTTCGCGCCCGGGATTTCCGGCCAGAGCCGCGGCGCCATGGCCTGCCGCTGCCGCGCGAGCACCGCTTCGATCTCCTGGTTCCATTCGCCGGAATGCGGTTCGACGCCCTTGGCGGCCAATCCGCCGTAGACCTTGGCCGTGGATTCGTACAGGCCGAGCTCGACCACGGAAAGGTAGGAAGCGGATGGTTCCAGATAATCGCCGAGCCGCAGCCGCGCCAGTTCCAGTTGGGCTTGGTTCAGCTCCTCGAAGCTGCGCCGGAAGTGCAGGAAGAGGAGGTCCCCCTTGTGGCCCAACAGCGAATACACCGCGCTCTGGCGGCCGCCGTCGGGACGCTCCCAGGCCGCCAGTGCGCGCGCGGCCTCTTCCAGGATTTCGCCGCGGCTTGCAGCGGAAAGCGCGCGCCAGGCAGGCCAGCGGAACCGCATCATCTGGTGCAGCACGCTGGCGCCTTCGACGGTCAGTGGGACGGCGGGCGTCTCAGGGGTCATGACCTTCATTATAAGTTGGGAGGGCTGCGCCGCCGCCGGAGCGCGGTGGCGATCACAACTATTTTCGAGATTTTGCTCCGGTCACATCGCTATTCTTTTCAATCGCTTGAAGGATGCTCCTCCGGACATACGGGGCGGCTCGGGCATGACCCGCTGCTAAAGTGGAAT
Organism: Bryobacterales bacterium; assembly: GCA_003142355.1. The sequence continues at coordinate 875 of PLMF01000406.1, read as the reverse complement.
CGGAATGAAGAAGCCGGATATCGCAAAACGGATGGCGCGCCAGGCAGGTGTCAGCGAAGCCGAGGCGGCGGACTGCCTGGACCATGTTGTGCACCAGATTCTCCGGACTCTGCGCCAGGGCAAAGCAGCGTCGCTGCCGGGATTGGGCAAGTTCAGGCCGCGCCCGGACGGGAAAGTGACGTTCGAGCGGCAAGGAGGTAAGCGTTGTGGCTGATTGCTCCCCGACCGGCCAATTGGCGCAGGTGGTACTCCAATGCCTGGCCGCGGGCAAAGTGGTGGAGATCGACGGGTTGGGTATGTTCTACCCGGACGCCGCGCGGGGCTGCCGGTTCGAACCCTCGGGCCTGCCGCAAGTCTTCATCGCCTATGTCAAAGAGGATGCGGAAGCCGTGGAGCGGTTGTCGGAGGCCCTTGAAACGGCCGGGTTCAACCCCTGGACGGATGCCCGCAAGCTGCTGCCGGGCCAGAACTGGCCGCGCGCCATCGAGAGCGCCATCGAAACCTCGGATTTCTTCGTGGCCTGCTTCTCGGAAAACTCGGTCCACAAAACAGGCGGGTTCCAATCCGAGGTCCGTTATGCCCTGGATTGCGCGCGGCGCGTGCCGCTGGATGAAATCTTCGTGGTCCCACTGCGGCTGGATGGCTGCCGCGTGCCGCGGTCCATCCAGCGGGAATTCCAGTACGTCGATTTCTTCCCCGACTGGGCCCGGGGAATCCGCCGCCTGGTCACGATGATGCGGCGCCAGGTGGCAAGGCGCGGCCGAGCGCGGTAGAGAACCCGGAACGCCATCCAGTTGAACCCATCGAGCCAGGCGTGCAACAATACGGTTCGTTCACCATGGGGCTGCCGGAAAAACCGGGAAACGTTCCGTCTG
>PLMF01000427.1 GCA_003142355.1 Bryobacterales bacterium | reverse complement strand
GCTGTGAGGTCTCCGCGATGCGTCGGGCCGGTCCTGCCGGTGTCCATCCGGACGCCGCCGCCGCCGTATTCCCTCCAAGCACGAAAATCAACCACGCAGCACGTGCTGTCAAGGCCCTTGCGCCCCCCAAACGCCTTTACAATTTCCCAATGCCTGCCCTCTGCTGCCAACTCGCGCCAAATCAGCGCGCTGCCTGTGGTCCGCCCCCCGGCTTGCGGAATCGCTGTTGACATTTCACGAGGATTAGACTAATCCTATAGGGAATGGTACGTTTACTGATGGAGCAACGGCTTTCAAACAGTGCCTTCCCCATGACATGCCTGGGACCGAGTGCCCCTGGCTGTTGTCGCCGCTAATTCGCAACCTGAATCCGGTCCCGTCCGGGACGAACATTCGAGTGGATCTGTTTATAAGGTCATAGGGAGGATTCCAATGCAGTCGACAAGCGCACTTCTATTTCACCGCCCGGGCCACCCGGCCGAGCCGGCGCACGGACAACACAATCTGATCCGGCCGCTGCTGGATTTGGCTTTGGCGCAGACCAGCGCGCAGGGCGCGTACGTGTACCGTTTCGAAGCCGCTGGAACCAGCGCGTGGCTGGCGGCGTGGGCCGGCCTGGCGCCGCACAAGGACGCCGGATTCAGTCTGGACTCGGCCGATCCAACCGCCTGGCAGCCGGCGAAGCGCACACCGGTGGTTCTGCATGAGAACGCGTGGGCCGATTGGCGATTCCGCGGGCTTGCGGAGTTCGAGCGGCATCGGTTCGAGGGGGTGGTTTCGGTGCCCCTGATCGATGGCGAACAACCGGTTGGAGTGGTCAACTTCTGCCGCTTGCGTCGACTTACCCTGCAGCCGCGGGACCTTTCATTGCTCCTCAACACGGGTGTTACTCTGGCCAGTCTGTTAACTGGAGCAACGGTCCGGAAGAAGCTCGAAACCGAACTCGATCAAGCCAGACATCTGCTGGAAGATCGCAAACTCGTGGAGCGGGCGAAGGGCCTGCTGCAAACACGGTACCAGTGGACCGAGGAGAGAGCGTATTTCCACATCCGGCGCCTGAGCCGCCAGAAGCGGGTGCCGATGCGGAGCGTCGCGGCCCAGGTGGTCGAGACCGCCAAGATCTCTGTTGTCCCGAGGCCGGAGGCCCTGGATTCCGGCGAGGAGTTCGTGAGCGGCCCGCCGGCACCGGCCGCCAGTGGAGATGGACTGCCTCCGCGGCCGTGTCATCCGACATCCGGTTACAGGTCAGAGGCCGGAGAAGAAGTCGTCCACTCGCAGCGTGGGTAGCAGACAGCGCGCCAGTTCGCGGGAGCGCTCAAGGGCGCGCGGTGTCAGAGCAAACGCCCAGAAGCGCTCGGCATCGTGTTTGCCGCAGTCGGTCTGAAACAGGCCCTGGGATTTGTGCTCCGCGATTACCCAGTTGGCGACAATCTGATAGTTCAATGCGGGCTGGTTGCCGAAGGGTGCGTTGCGATCGAAGACGATCGCCGGTGTGCCGGCGGCGGTGCGTGTGAACGTCGCTTCCGGAAGGCCGCCGAATGCGCCCGGCGAATGCGCCAGCCGGCCCGCCTCGGCCCCCAGCACGACCGGCCTTCGCTCTTCCGGCAAATCCTCAACGGTTGCCAACACCAGCAGCGCGAGGGCCCGATGGTGGCCGTGGCAGCCGGCCGAGGGCAGCAGCGTGAACACGAAATCGTAAGCCTCCCCGGCCAGCAGATCGGCCAATCGCTGGCGAATCGACGCGCAATCCCAGGTGTGCCACGGCGCATCGGCACAGTCCCCTTCGAAGCCGGAATCGGTTTGTTCCAGGAAGTAGTGGCGCCGGATGCCCAGCACGCGGCCCGCGTTGAGGGTTTCCTGCCTTCGAATCGTGGGCAGGTTGGCCCGGCCGTCCGCCTCTCGTGCTATGGAAATGCCATAGATCGCTTCGGCCAGGCCCGCGTACCGGTAGCCGCCCTCACCGTTGGTGATCACAACGTGATCCACGAGACCGCCAAGCTCGCGGCTGATCCGATAGGCCGTCGCAGCCAGCGCATATTCATCGTCCGGATGGGCCATAACGATCAATGCCTTGGGCCAGGCGGCCCTGACGACTGGAGCCGGTTCAGGCGGACGATTCGTACCAGCCAAATCTTCAATCATCCCATATTCCATCGACTTTATTGTATTCCGAGACTATCCGCAATGCAAAGAAAACAGGGTGGAATCCGCCGCTCTCCCGAAGTAATCTGGCGAATCTTATGGTTTTTTTGCTTCCATATAGACATTAGGGTAATTCCGTGCCATAATCGGACTGTATCAGTTTGAGGAGGCCCAAGCGAAATGAGCATACCCGCAATTCAAGCTGAAGATCTCAAGCAGCGGCTCGACGCTGGCGATAACCTGTTCCTGCTTGACGTCCGCGAGGAAGACGAATTCGAGATCTCCAATATCGGCGGACACCTGATTCCGCTGGCCGAACTGCCGGGGCGCGTGCAGGAACTCGATGCCAGCCGTGAGATCATTGCGCTGTGCAAAATGGGAACACGCAGCGCCAAAGCGGTGCAGCTTCTGAGCAAGGCCGGATTTCCAAATGTCCGCAGCCTCACCGGCGGGATTCACGCCTGGTCGGATCGGGTGGACTCGAGAGTCCGGAAATACTAGCCGGATTTGGCCTGTCTCTCGGGCGCCGCATACTCTGCCGCTCCATCTGCGATAATCGTATGACACGTCCGGTCCCGCGGCCCCGGCCCCACGCCCAGTGGCTTCGCAATCGGACCGGATGCCGCTATTCCGCTGGGGGTATCCTCCATGGATCTTGTAGTCAACGGCGAGGCGTATCGCCACGACGGACAGGCGACCATCGCCGATCTTCTTCGGGAGTGCCATGCCGAGGCTGGACGAACAGCCGTCATGGTCAACGGCGACGTTCTGCGCAAGGGCAGCTTCGAGACCGTCAGGCTGTCTGACGGCGATCATGTGGAGTTGATTGTGATCGCCGCGGGAGGATAGACGATGGCCGACGGCCTCAAACTGGGTGATCGCATCTTCTCCTCGCGGCTGCTTCTGGGAACGGGCAAGTTCTCCAGTACGGACGCCATGATCCGCGCCGTTCGCGCCTCGGGAGCGGAACTGGTTACCGTGGCGCTGCGGCGCTTCCATCCCGGCCGGCCGGTGGACGATGTGCTCGCGCCCCTTGCGGCGATCGAGGGCCTGACGCTGGTCCCCAACACTTCCGGCGCCCGGGACGCGGGTGAGGCTGTACGGGCCGCGCAACTCGGCCGCGAGCTGTGCGGCAGTCCCTTCGTCAAGCTCGAGATCCATCCCAACCCGCATCACCTGCTGCCCGATCCCATCGAAACCTACGAGGCGGCCAAGATCCTGGTCGGCGAGGGCTTCCTGGTCCTGCCGTATATGCCCGCCGATCCGGTTTTGGCCAGGCGCCTGGAGGATCTCGGCTGCGCCGCCGTGATGCCCCTCGGAGCGGCCATTGGCAGCGGGCAGGGGCTGACCACAATGTCCATGTTGAAGCTTATCATCCGCGACGCCTCCGTGCCTGTAATCGTAGACGCCGGCCTGCGATCGCCCTCCGATGCCGCCCTGACCATGGAAATCGGCGGCGACGCCGTCCTGGTCAACAGCGCCATCGCCGCGGCGGAGAATCCCGAACTCATGGCCAGCGCCTTCGCCGCCGCCGTCCGCGCGGGCCGCGACGCCTGGAAAGCGGGACTCATGCCCCAAAGCGATGTGGCTGTGGCCACCAGCCCGCTCACCGGGTTTCTCGCCGGTGGAGAGGCCGGATGAGCGCCGCGCCTGCGGATTGGCTTGACCCGCTCCCCTGGCTGGACCTGGCCCGGGTGGCCGACCCATCCATGGTGGAACGCTCTTTGCGCGCGAACGAACCCGGCGTTCGCGAGTTTGCCGCCCTCCTGTCCCCCGCCGCCGCGAGTCGCATGGAAGCCCTGGCCCAACGCGCCCTAGCCTTGACCCGGCGCCATTTCGGACGGGCCATCTCGCTCTATGCCCCGCTCTATTTATCGAATTACTGCCCGGCGCGCTGTACTTACTGCGGCTTCTCGGCCGGCCTCAGGATCGCGCGCCACAAGTTGACCCCGGCGGAATTGGAAGCCGAGTTGTCCGCCTTGAAAGACCTTGGAATCGAGGAGGTCCTGCTGCTGACGGGCGACCGGGCGACCGTCGCCGATTACCCCTTCGTCCGGGACTCGGTCCGCCTGGCGGCCGCGCGCTTTCCCAATGTCGCGGTCGAGGTCTTTCCGATGTCCGTGGACGAGTATCGGGGCTTGTCGGTGGCCGGCTGCACGGCCGTGACGCTCTACCAGGAGACTTACGACCCCGTGCGCTACGAGCACTCGCACCTCAGTGGGCCGAAGCGCGATTACCATAGCCGCCTGGACGCCCCCGCGCGCGCCCTGGCCGGCGGCATACGCGTCGCCGGATTGGGTGCGTTGCTGGGCCTGGGAGAACCCCGGTTCGACCTCCTCAGCCTGTTCCAGCACGCCACCCATCTGCGGCGCACGTTCTGGAAGGGCGGGGTCGCCATCTCCTTCCCGCGCCTTCGGCCGGAACCGGGAGGATACACCGCCGCGTTCCCGGTGGACCAGAAATTCCTGGCGCAGGCCATCTTCGCCTTTCGGATCTGCCTGCCTGACGTGCCCTTGTTGCTCTCCACACGCGAGAGCCCGCGCTTCCGCGACGGCATGGCCGGCGTGGGTATCTCGAAGATGAGTGTTGCCAGCCGCACCACGGTTGGAGGCTACGACCTGGAAACCGTCCCCTCCGGCCAGCAGTTCGATATCAATGACCACCGCGGCGTCACCACCTTCTGCGCCGCCTTGGAGGCCAAGGGGTTGCAGCCCGTCTTCAAGAACTGGGACGCTGCCTATCGGGAAGATACGGCCTCGGTCCGAGCCGGGAACGCCCGTCAGATCTGATAGTCCAGCACCCAGCTTTCGCGCGACTTCTTCGACATCACTTTCACGTTCGTCGCCTCCAGGACGACCAGTGAATTCGGCGGGACGCTGGTGGTCAGGAAGACGCTGGCGCCGATGGTACTGCCTTCCCCGATCACCGTGTCGCCCCCGATAATGGTGGCGCCGGCATAGACTGTCACCCTGTCTCCGATAGTCGGATGACGTTTCTGGCCGCGCAACGCCTGCCCCGCGGCGAGCGATCTCGCAACCAGGCCGACGCCTTGATACATCTTGACGTGGTTGCCGATGATGGCCGTCTCGCCCACCACCGTCCCGGTGCAGTGGTCCACGAAGAAGTGCGTGCCGATTTGAGCCCCCGGATGGAGATCCATTCCGGTTCGGGCGTGCGCCCATTCGGTCATGATACGCGGAATGAGGGCGATGTTGTCGAGATAGAGTTCGTGCGCCAGCCGCTGCACGGCAATGGCTTCGATGAACGGATACGCCACGATCACTTCGTCCTTGCTGGACGCGGCGGGGTCGCCGCTGTAGGCCGCCTCGGCGTCGGTCTGAAGCAATTCCCGAATTCGAGGAAGGTTGCCGAGGAACTTGAGTGTGATGGCGCGCGCCGCCTCCGGCAGGTCCGCGTTTCCCAATCCGGCGGGTGGGGCGTATTCGAGGCTCTTCCTGATCTCGTTCCCCAGACGGCCGAGCACGCTGGCGAGAAGGGCGATGGTCACGGCCTCTATTTCCGCGGAGTGAATCGGCCTTTCGTCGAGGAACCCTGGAAACAGCAAACGCAGAAGGTCGAACGTGATATCGGCGATGGCGTGCTTGGAGGGAAGGTTCTTCCCGTCCAGGTGATTGATGCCGCCCTCGCAGGCATAAGATGCCAACAGGCGTCCGGACAGATTCGTGAGTGTCAATGGCACGGGCGTCTCTTATAAGTTACGATGGCGCCGCGCAACCTGTAGACGTTGGAGCGCGGCCACGAGGGCGTCTATGTCCCCGCAAGTGTTGTAGAGTGCCAGCGACGCGCGCACCGTGCTCTCGATGCCGAAGCGCCGATGTATGGGTTGCGCGCAATGATGCCCCGCGCGCACGGCGATGCCTTCCCGGTTGAGATAATCGCCGATTTCCTCCGTGCGGACGCCTTCCAGCACGAAGGAGAGGACGCCTACCTTTTCACGCGCCGTGCCGATGATGCGCAGGCCGGGGACGGTTTCAAGCGCCGCCGTGCCGTAGTGAAGCAGTTCGATTTCGCGGCGGGCGATGTTTTCCATTCCGGCGCGGTCCAGGTAATCGATGGCCGCGCCCAACCCCACGGCGTCGCCAAGGCTGCCGGTGCCGGCCTCGAAGCGGGCGGGCGGCACGTTGTAGATGGTCTTTTCGAAGGTCACATCCTGGATCATGTTCCCGCCGCCCTGCCAGGGGCCCGTGGCATCCAGGATCGCGGACTTGCCGTACACCACGCCGATGCCCGTGGGCGCGAACAACTTGTGGCCGGAAAGCACGTAAAAATCGCAATCCAGCGATTGCACGTCCACGCGCATGTGCGAGACGGCCTGCGCCCCGTCCACCAGCACTTTCGCGCCGTAGCGGTGGGCCGCTTCGATCATCTCCCGCACCGGAGTGACGGTGCCGAGGGCGTTGGAGACCTGGGTGACGGCGACCAGACGCGTCCTGGGTCCGAGCAGCTTTTCGTATTCCTCGAGAATGATCTGGCCGCTGTCATCCACCGGAGCCACCCGGAGCCGCGCTCCTTTTTCCGAGCACAGCATCTGCCAGGGCACGATGTTGGCGTGGTGTTCCAGCCAGGAGATGACGATTTCGTCATCCTTGCCGATATTCTGGCGTCCCCAGCTCTGTGCGACCAGGTTGATCCCCTCGGTGGCGCCGCGCACGAAGACGATTTCGCGCGGCGCGGGCGCGTTCAGAAAGCGGCGGACTTTTTCGCGGGCGGACTCGTAGGCGTCCGTGGCCCTGGCCGCCAGTTCATGGGCCGCCCGGTGGACGTTGGAATTCTCGTGCGCGTAGAAGTAGCTGAGCCGGTCGATGACGCTTTGAGGCTTCTGGGTGGTCGCGCCATTGTCCAGCCAGACCAGCGGACGGCCGTTCACGCGTTCCCGCAGAATCGGAAAATCCCGCCGGATGGTTTCCACGTCGAAGGCTTGTGGCGCGAGGTTCAGGCCCGCGAATTCGGGCCGGGCGTCCGCGGGCCCGGACACGGGGACTGGCCCCGGAGCTGAAGGTGGATACGAAAACAGAGGCCGGGCCTCCTCCAGAAAGGAGAAAGCCGGGAATGCGGATTCGGCGGCGCCGAGGCCGCTGGGAAGTGCCGGCGTGGGCGGACCTCCCGCCTCCGCCGCCAGTTTCGGCGCGGCGGCCTGGAAAGGGATCGAGGGCGGCGCGATACCCGGCTCCGCCAAGGTCTCGCGGCCGCCAAACAGCGGCCGGCCTTCCCGTAGAAAGGAAAAGGCCGGCGCCGCGGAGGAATCGAAGGCCTCAGAGCCGCCCGGAACTGTCGGCGCCGGCGGCTGAGGAAGGGTCGCTACCGGGCCTTGAGCTACTTCCCCCGTTCCTGGAAAAGCGCCGAAAAACTCGGCGGCCATGCGCGCCAGGACCTCCGGATCCGGCAGACCTGTAGGCAAGCCGCCCCATCCAGCTTCATTTGTACTCATGGTAGTTGCTCACGTCCACGTCTTCCAGAATGGCGATGGCGTCGTCGGTCAGCACGGCAGTCGAGCAGTACAGCGCAATCAGGTACGAGGCCAGAGCGTCTTTGCCGATGCCCATGAAGCGAACCGACAACCCCGGGCTTTGCTCGCCGGGAAGTCCCGACTGGAACAGTCCGATGCAGCCTTGTTTTCGTTCTCCCACGCGCAACAGCAGGATCTTCGACTTGTTATCGGAGTTCTTCACCCGTATCTTGTCGGTGGGGATCAACGGCAGACCCCGCCATGTGAGAAACGGGTTTCCGAACAGCGTGATGGTGGGCGGTGGAACGCCGCGAAACGTGCATTCCCGTCCGAACGCCGCGATGGTGCGCGGGTGAGCCAGGAAGAACGACGGCTCCTTCCACACCTTCGTCAACAATTCATCCAGGTCGTCTGGCGTCGGGGGACCCGTTCTGGTCTTCAGGTGCTGCTTCGGCGCGACGTTGTGCAGAAAACCATAGTCGGCATTGTTGAGGAGTTCGCTCTCCTGCCGCTCTTTCACGTTCTCGATGATCAGACGAAGCTGTTCTCCGATCTGGTCGTAGGGTTTGCTAAAGAGGTCGGATATCCGGGTATGAACGTTCAGCACCGCATTGATGGCGCTCAACTTGTGTTCTTTGGGCTTCTCCTCGTACTGGACGTACGTTCCCGGTAAGGGGGTCTCCTCGGCCTGGCCGCAGGTGACTTCGATGGCCTTGCCCTCGTCCACGCGGTTGAGGCGGAAAGTCCCGGCCTCGAGCGGTTTCCAGTCCAGAAGACGAACCAGCCAGCGCGGGGTGATTGCCCCGTACTGAGGAGCCGTCTTGTTGACATTCGCTAATTGAAACGCAGCCTGTTCGCGCAAAGCCTGTTGCGCGGCGGTCTCGTCAGCCACAGTGTTACCTCCCAATTCTCGTTAATACGCCGCCGGAACGGGGCGGCCAGGAAGCATTCCCCAACCGGAATGCAATTCTGTGAGTATATCATATTGTCGATAGACATTAGGATGAATTTTATGCAATAATCTTCAAGTACCCGCTCTTGGCGAGGCACTCATGACATCCACTTCACCCGCGTTTCAGCCGGCTCGGCCGGAACCGGTGCCGCTGCTCGCGACCATCGGGAACACTCCCCTGCTGCGGCTCGAGAGGATTTCCCGCAAGTTTCGCGGCGTGGAGATTCTCGCCAAGGCCGAGTATTTCAATCCGGGCGGCTCGGTGAAAGACCGCGCGGCGCTCCACATGATTCTGGATGGCGAGCGCTCCGGGAAGCTGAACCATGGCCGGGTGATCCTCGACGCCACCAGCGGCAATACCGGCATAGCCTACGCCATGATCGCGGCGAACCGCGGCTACAAGGTGAAGTTGTGCCTGCCCGCCAACGCTTCCCTGGAACGCCGGCGCATCTTAAAAGCGTATGGCGCGGAAACCGTCCTCAGCGATGCCGCCGAGGGTTCCGACGGCGCCATCCGAATGTGCCGCGAGATTTACAGGAGCGATCCGGACTCCTACTTCTATCCGGACCAGTACAACAACCCGGCGAATTGGAAGGCGCATTACGAACACACCGGGCCGGAGATCGTCAGGCAGAGCGGCGGCGGCCTTACGCATTTCGTGGCGGCCATGGGCACCAGCGGCACGTTCATGGGCGTCAGCCGCCGTTTGCGCCGCGAGCTGCCGCACGTGCAGTGCATCTCGGCGCAGCCCTCCAGCGGCTTTCACGGCCTGGAAGGGTTGAAGCATATGCCCACCGCCATCGTGCCGGGAATCTACGACGAGAAACTGGCGGACCGCAACCTGTGGATCGAAACCGAGGACGCCTACGCCATGGTGCGGCGTTTGGCGCGGGAAGAGGGCTTACTGGTGGGGATCTCGTCGGGTTGCAACGTTCACGCGGCGCTGATGGTGGCTCGGGAGGTGAGCGCGCGCGGCCAGAGCGCCACCATCGTTACCGTGCTGTGCGACAGCGCCGACAAGTATCTGAGCGAGCCCTTCTGGGAGGATGCATGATTCGGATTGCTTTCGAAGCGTGGGAGGTCATGGTGGCACACGCGCGCCGCGCCTATCCGAACGAATGCTGTGGCGCCATGCTCGGGTCCGCCGCGGAGGGCGTAAAGGACGTGCGCGTGGCGCTGCCGCTCGAAAACGCGTTCGCGGGCGAGCAGGACGAGCGCTATGAGTTGCGGCCGGAAGATCTGCTGGCCGCCGACCGGGCGGCGCGCGAGCGGCGCATGGATCTGATCGGCATCTACCATTCGCACCCCGATTGCGACGCCTATTTCTCCGAGACCGATCTGAAGAACTCCTGCCCGTGGTACTCCTTCCTGGTGCTTTCGATCCGGTACGGATTCTACCACCACGCCAATAGCTGGTTGCCGGATATGGAGCTAACTGGAGCAGTGAAAGAAAAGTTGATTGTGGAACGGGCAGCCGCAAGTTCGCCGCCGCGCTTGGCGGTTGACGGGCCGGCTGCCGCCGGCCGATGACCTGGAACCGAGGAACCCCATGCCCAAGATCCTGATACCGACGCCACTGCGGCAATTTACCGGAAGGCTCGATGCCATCGAAGTTTCCGGCGCCACGGTGGGCGAAGCGCTTCACGCGCTGACCGCGCAATATCCCGAGCTGCGAAAGCAGATCTTCACCGATGAGGGCAAGGTGCGCAGCTTCGTCAACGTATACCTGAACGACGAAGACATCCGCTACTTGAGCCGCGACGCGACGCTCGCCGCGGCGGCCGACACCATTTCCCTGGTGCCGTCGATCGCCGGTGGCTCATGTGTTGCCGCTCCCGCCGAAACGGAGGAACTTTCCCGGGAGGAGACGCTGCGCTACAGCCGCCACCTGATCCTTCCCGAGGTTGGCGTGAAAGGACAACAAAAGCTGAAGACCGCGAAGGTGCTGCTGATCGGCGCCGGCGGGCTGGGCGCCCCTTTGGGCCTGTACCTCGCCGCGGCGGGCGTGGGGCGGATCGGAATCGTGGATTTCGACGTGGTGGATTCCTCCAACCTCCAGCGGCAGGTCATCCATTTCACACACGACGTGGGCCGGAAGAAGCTCGACTCCGCCGAAGAGAAGATGCGCGCCATCAACCCCAACGTGACCGTGGTCAAGCACGAAACCGCGCTCACCAGCGAAAACGCGTTGGCGATCTTGAAAGACTACGACATCGTCGTGGACGGCACCGACAATTTCCCCACGCGCTACCTGGTGAATGACGCCTGCGTGCTGCTCGGCAAGCCCAACGTGTACGGCTCCATCTTCCGCTTCGAAGGCCAGGCCACGGTGTTCGCCTACCAGGGTGGACCGTGCTACCGCTGCCTCTATCCCGAGCCGCCGCCTCCGAGCCTGGTTCCGAGTTGCGCCGAGGGCGGCGTGCTGGGCATTCTGCCAGGGACCATCGGGTTGATCCAGGCCACCGAAACCGTGAAGCTGATTCTCGGCATTGGCGAGCCCCTGGCCGGCCGCCTGCTGCTGTATGACGCGCTGGCCATGCGCTTCCGCGAAGTGAGGCTGCGCAAGAACCCGGAATGCCCGATTTGCGGCGAGCACCCCACCATCACCCGCTTGATCGACTATCACCAGTTCTGCGGCGTGCCGCAGAATCGTGAGACGAAAGTGGACGAAGGCGAAATCGATGTTACGGAAGTGAAGCGGAAACTGGATCGCGGCGACGACTTCCTGCTGATCGACGTGCGCGAGCCGCACGAGCGCCGGATCGCCCACATCCCCGCGGCCAAGCCGATCCCGCTCGGCGAGTTCCCCAAGCGCGTGAGCGAGTTGGATCGCACAGCCGATATCATCATCCACTGCAAAAGCGGGGCGCGCAGCGCCAAAGCCTGCGCCATTCTGCGCAACGCCGGCTTCCATCGCGTCCGCAACATGAAGGGCGGCATTCTGGCTTGGAGCAGCCAGGTGGACCCGAGTGTGCCGAAGTATTGACGACTTGCCGGCCAATCACCGCCATGTCTATCGAATTTTGATAAATTTATTTATGATATATCTCACATAAAATCAATGATATAAGCTGGTGGTCCTGATGCGGACGCGCGGATTCCGTTGCCATCCTGCGAAAAATACCCTATACTCGATTGACATGATGGACAATACGAACTTAAACTCTTTAATCGGTCGAGTGAGCAGGGCGGCTGTCCTGCTGCTCACCGGGCTCCTGGGCGCTGGCATAGCGGCGGCTCAGAGCCTCAATTGGGACGGCCAAACCGGCGTCTTCATCACTCCGCTGGCCTATACGGCGGCGTCTCCCGCGAGCGGCTTCGGAAGGCCGATTGTGGCCTATCACTTCCTGAACGCCGGGCCGGTGCTGGGCAATTTCCACACCATTTCGGTCACGGAAGGTGCGGGAGGACGGGTGGAATTCGGGTACACGCGCGATCTGCACCAGCAAGGCAGCACGGCGGGGCTTAGCCCGCTGTGGGACTCGGGCTTCAACTTGGTGCATGCAAAAGTCAACGTGGTGAAAGAAAACGCCGGCAAGCAGTCCTGGCTGCCCGCGATCTCCGGGGGCTTCGTGGCGCGCACCCAGGATCGTAACGTCAGCGGGTTGCTGGTAACGCCCCACAAGAGCTACACGAACGCCGATTTCTACGTGGTGGCAAGCAAGACCATCACGCAAACCAAGCCAGTGCCGATCGTATTGAACCTCGGATACAAGGCCACCAACGCTTCCGTCTACGGGCTCGCCGGGAATGCGCCGGCATACAAAGGCCGGCTCTTCGGAGCGGCGGCATTCGTGTTTACAGGACCGGCCAAGAGCACACTCATCTTCGGGTCGGAGTTTTCACAGGAACCGCGCGAGGTGCGGAACCTGCCGGGCGCGATCGTGCCGACCACCATCACCTACGCCGCGCGGATTGTGCCCTCGCCGAAGGCGAAATTCAATATCGATTTCGGTGTGGCCCAGGCGGCCGGCACCATCGAACCGGGCGTGAATCTGAAAGCGCGGCATCAGTTCGCGCTGGGCGTATCATACGGACTATAGCCGGTGACACCGGAGAGGACTCACTCATGGCAGACACACAACGGAAACAGGGTCTAGGCACGCTCGCTTTGCATGCCGGACAGGAGCCCGACCCCGCTACGACGGCACGGGCGGTCCCGATTTACGCTACATCCAGCTACGTTTTCAAAGATGCCGATACGGCAGCGAATCTTTTCGGGTTGCGAGAGTTCGGCAACATCTACTCGCGCCTGATGAACCCGACCAACGACGTGCTGGAGAAGCGGCTCACGGCGCTCGATGGCGGTATTGGCGGGCTGGCGTTCGCCTCGGGCCAGGCGGCCATTGTGGCCGCCATCCTCACCATCACGCACTCCGGGCAGAACTTCATTTCCGCCACCAGCCTGTACGGAGGCACATGGACGCTCTTCACCCAGACCTTCAAGAAACTGGGCATCGAGGTGCGGTTCTTCAATTCCGATCATCCCGAGGAGATCGACAAGCTGGTGGACGAGAACACCCGCCTGGTGTACCTGGAATCGGTGGGGAATCCCAAGAACGATGTGCCCGATTTTCGGGCCCTCGCCGATACCGCCCACAAGCACGGCCTGCCGGTGATCATCGATAACACGGTGCTGACGCCGGCGCTGTTCCGGCCGTTCGAGCACGGCATCGATATCGCGGTCTACTCGACCACCAAGTTCCTGGGCGGCCACGGGGTCCACATCGGCGGCGCCATCGTCGATAGCGGTAATTTCCAGTGGGCGGACAATCCCAGGAAGTGGCCGGAGTTCACCGAACCGAGCGACTCGTACCACGGCATTGTTTTCGCCGAGGCGCTCAAGCCGCTCGGCAACCTGGCTTACATCATCCACATACGCACCCACTGGCTGCGCGACACGGGGGCCACACAGAGCCCGTTCGCGGCGTTCCTGCTGCTATTGGGCATCGAGACCCTGCATCTGCGCATCGAACGCCATACGCAAAACGCGCAGGCGCTGGCGGAGTGGCTGCTGCGGCATCCCGCGGTGACCTGGGTGAACTACCCCGGTCTTCCCAACCACTCGCACTACCAGAATGCGAAAAAGTATTTGCCCAAAGGCGCGGGGGCGATTCTGGGGTTCGGCGTGCGCGGCGGAAAAGATGCCGGCGTCAAGTTCATCAACAATGTGAAGCTGGCCAGCCATCTGGCCAACGTCGGGGACGCCAAGACGCTGGTGATCCATCCGGCCTCCACCACGCATTCCCAGCTCACGGAAAAGGAACAGGCCGAGACGGGAGTCACGCCGGACTATATTCGGGTCTCGGTGGGGATCGAAGATATCGAAGACATCAAGGCCGATCTGGACCGGGCCCTGCAAATCTCACAGGAGTAAACGCACATGGCATCGTTCGAAGACAACTCACTCAGCATCGGAAAGACTCCGCTTATCAAGCTCAATCGCATTGTGAACGGGCCGGGAACGAAGGTGTACGGCAAAATCGAAGGCCGCAACCCCTCCTACTCGGTGAAGTGCCGGATCGGCGCCTCCATGATTTGGGACGCCGAGCAGCGCGGGCTGCTGAAGCCCGGCGTGGAACTGGTGGAACCCACCAGCGGCAATACGGGGATCGCACTGGCGTTCGTTGCGGCGTCGCGCGGCTACTCGATTACATTGACCATGCCCGAGACCATGTCACTGGAGCGGCGCAAGGTGCTAAAGGCATTCGGCGCCAACCTGGTGCTCACCGAGGGCGCGAAAGGAATGCCCGGAGCCATCGCCAAGGCGGAAGAGATCTACAATTCCGACCCGAAGCACTACCTGCTGCTCCAGCAGTTCAAGAACCCGGCCAACCCCGCCATCCATTTCAGCACCACCGGCCCGGAGATTTGGGACGACACCAACGGGGAGGTGGACGTTCTGGTGAGCGGAGTGGGGACCGGCGGAACCATCACCGGCGTTTCCCGCTACATCAAGCAGACACGGGGCAAGGCTATCACCTCGGTGGCTGTGGAACCGGCGAACAGCCCGGTGATCACCCAGAAACTGGCCGGCCAGCCGCTGAAGCCGGGACCGCACAAGATCCAGGGCATCGGCGCGGGCATCATTCCGGACACGTTGGATCTTTCCGTGGTGGATCGCGTAGAGACCATCACCAACGAAGAAGCCATCGAAACGGCCCAGCGGCTGGCGCGCGAAGAAGGCATGCTGAGCGGTATTTCGAGCGGGGCCGCGGCGGCGGTGGCGGCACGGCTGGCAAAGCAACCCGAGTTCGCGGGGAAGACGTTTGTCGTCATTCTTCCGGACTCCGGCGAACGCTACCTGACCTCGGTGCTCTTCGAAGGCATCGTATAATCGGACGGGGGCGGGCTGTGGACGTCCGCTCCTGGTCGCGCTGCATCTATGAACATTTCCTCCAAAGGCCGCTATGCCCTTCAGGCCCTTTTTGACCTGGCCTCGCAGAGCACCGATGAACCCATCAAGATAGCCAGCATTGCGAAGCGGCAGAAGATCCCCAGAAAATTTCTGGAGTCGATTCTATCGTCGCTGAAACAGGGCGGTTTCGTGGAGTCGCACCGGGGCGTGGCTGGCGGCTACAACCTGGCACGGCTTCCGGAGGCGATTACCGTTGGTGAGGTGCTGCGGTTCGTCGACGGCTCCCCGCGGAAACAGAAGGGCCACCAGCGCGAGACCCCATTCAGCGAATTGTGGCGCAACGTCGATAAGAGCGTTGCCGGGATCGTGGACGGCGTCAATTTCGCCTCAATTGTCCGCAGTTGGGCGGAGAAGCAGAGAACCTACGTGCAGGATTGGGATATTTAGAACTCCCGGCCAACTGAAGTTGCCGCCCGGCATTGTCGACGGTGCTGGTCATGGCGCCGGACGTGGTGGATCCGGCCACACATGCTGGCCCGCCGAAGATGGCGCTATTCAGAACCTCGAACCTGTTCTGACAGAGTGAGCGCCGAGCCCTCGCCGCGAAGCCGAACCTCCCCGGCAAGACATCATAAGACTACGCTTGCGCAACGCATCTATTGCATTATACAATCATTGTGTGAGCACAAGATCCGCTATTCCGGAACCAGCCGCCATTGCCGCTTTCCGCCGTCATCTTCGAGCGCTGGAGCGCGAGGTGATGCGCCAACTGGAGGCGGACACGCAATGTTGCGGAGTCACGCTGTCCCAGTGTCATGCGCTGCTCGAACTGGCGGAGTCGGAGATGTCGCTCAGCGGCTTGGCCGCCGCGCTGGACCTCGATCCGAGCACGTTGAGCCGCACCGTGGACGGACTGGTCCGCGCCGGCTTTGTGGAGCGCGCCGAGGGCGCTACGGACCGGCGGTCGGTGCGGCTCACTCTAACCGCGGCGGGGCGCGCCAAGGTCGCTTACATCGACGGCGTCTGCAACAAGTACTACGGGGAACTGCTCGCCGGGTGGGGAGAGAAGGACCAGCGTTGCGTCTTGCGGACTGTGGGATTGCTGGGCGAACGCATGCGAAACCTCCGCGCGGCGGAATGCACTCCCAAGACGGAGGGCTGCAATGGAGAGAGCTAGCTGTGGGTGCTCCGGTGGTTCGCCGGTACCGATCGCCGCCATCGGGAAGCCGGCGGGCCCGGCGCCGGCGCTTTCTACACGCCTTACCTGGCGCGACGTGCTCGGCGGTTGGCGCGTGCGCTGGGGCATCGGGCGCACGCGCTACCTGATTCCGCCGGGCCTGTATCGCGTGGGCGAGCCTGGCCGGCTGTCGCCCGTCCTGGTGACGGCCAACTACAAGCTGACCATCGATGCGGTGCGGCGCGAACTGGCGGGTCTAGACGTGTGGCTGCTGGCGCTGGATACAAAGGGAGTGAATGTTTGGTGCGCCGCCGGCAAGGGCACGTTCGGAACCTGCGAACTGGTGCGGCGGATGGAGGCGGTCAAACTCGCGGAGGTTGTGGACCACCGCAATCTGGTGTTGCCGCAACTTGGGGCCACCGGAGTGTCGGCGCACGAAGTGAAGCGCGCCACCGGCTTCTCGGTGCGCTACGGCCCGATTCGTGCACGCGACATCGGCGCCTACCTGGCTGCGGGCATGAAGGCCACACCCGATATGCGGCGCGTCACCTTCGGCTGGAAGGCGCGCCTGGCGCTGGCGCCGATGGAGTTGTCCCAAGCACTTAAGCCCGCGCTCCTCATTTTGGGCGCCCTCGCGGCGCTATATGCGGTGCGCCACCGTTCACTGAGTTGGCACGTGGCCGCCGATTTCGCGCCGTTCCTGGCCGCCATCTTCGCTGGAGGAGTGGTGACGCCGCTGCTATTGCCATGGCTTCCCACCCGGATCTTCGCGGTCAAGGGCGCGATTACGGGCGCGCTATGCATCGCCGCCGTGCTCATCGCGTTGCCTGGCGGCGCCGTCGAGACCTCAGGCACGGCCCTGCTCGGCGCCGCCATCGCATCTTACATGGGGATGATGTTCACCGGCTCCTCAACGTTCACCAACCTCGCGGGCGCACGGCTGGAGGTGCGGCACGCAATGCCCGCAATTCTGGTCTGCGCCGGGATAGGGGCCGCGTTGCGCCTGGCGGCAGCTTTCATTTGATCGACGGAGGCGCATATGCAATACCTGTTGGCTGGCGATTCACTGGCGCTGAATGAGACGCTCTGCAACGGTTGCGGCCGCTGCGAGGAGGTCTGCCCGCACGCCGTGTTCGCCCTAGTCCAGCGCAAAGCCAAAGTGGCTCATCGCGGCAACTGCATGCAATGTGGAGCCTGCCGGATGAATTGCCCGGTGGGCGCAATCGAAGTCTCAAGCGGGGTGGGCTGCGCCGCCGCGATACTGAGATCGATTCGCCGGGGAGACCCTACCGGCGCCAATTGCGATTGCTCTTGAGATGCCGGTATGACCTTCTTGGAGAACGTCCGGATCGTCGCCGAAGAACTGGAGCGCTACCGCAGAGAATCGCTTTCGGGAGCGTTGCCGGTGGTGCGCCAACTTCCGATCGCGGAAGTGATCGGGACGCTGGAACTGAAGACTCACGTTGAGCAGGGAGGGCTCACCGGTGAAGCTTTCGCGGATTTCATCCGCCGGTATCTGGAATTGACCGTACGATTGCACCACCCCGGCAGCCTGGCTCACCAGGTTGCCGTTCCGCATCCGGCGGCTGCGCTGGCGATGCTGGTGGAGGGCTGCACCAACAACCCCATGGCGATTTACGAGATCGGCCCGGCCGCGGCGGCTATCGAAGCGTTCCTTATCGACTGGCTCAACTCCAAAGTTGGATGGACCGGCCCCGCCGGCGGCGTATTGACCCACGGCGGCTCGCTCGCCAATCTGACGGCGCTTATCGCCGCCCGCAGCCGGTTCGACAGCGCCACCTGGGCCAAGGGATGTCGCGGCGATCTTGCGTTGATCGCCTCGGCGGATTGCCACTACTCAATAGCCCGCGCGGCGGGCATCATGGGAATCGGCGAAGAGAATGTCCACGCGCTGGCCGTCGACTCCGCGGGCAGAGTGATTCCGGCGGAAGTCGCGGCTGTGATCGAGCGGGCGCGCACCGGTGGAAAACGGCCCTTCGCCCTGGTGGTCAATGCCTGTAGCACCGCGACCGGTGCATTCGATCCCCTCCGGGAGATCGCCGGAATCTGCCGGAACCACGGTCTCTGGCTGCACGTTGACGGCGCTCATGGCGCCAGCGCGC
This sequence comes from Bryobacterales bacterium, assembly GCA_003142355.1. The sequence goes on along the minus strand of PLMF01000427.1, from coordinate 52,911 downwards.
TCCTCAGTCCGCGTCACCGTTGGCGGCTCGACGGAGTCGAACTGGCGGATTCGCTGACTTGGGACGCGCACAAACTCCTGTGCACGCCGGGGCTGTGCACCGCCTTGCTGGTGCGCGATGCCGCGACGCTCGATACCGCCTTCCATCAGGACGCCAGCTATCTCTTCCACGGCAAGCATCAGCCCGGAGTCGATTTCGTCCATCGTACGGTGGAGTGCACAAAGGCGGCCCTCGGGTTGCGGCTGTTCGCCGTGCTGGCGGCACTCGGCGAGAGCGGCCTCGCGGGTTATATCGACGGGCAGTTTGACCTCACCCATCAGGCGTACGAGGTCCTTCGCGGCATTCCAGGCTTGGAGTGTCTCGCCGAGCCGCTGAGCAACATTCTCTGCTTCCGCGTGGCCGGCGGGGATGAAGAGCAACTGCGTGTGCGCGACCGTTTGCTGGCCGAAGGGGACTTCCATCTGTCCACCGCTGTCGCCGGCGGACGCCGGTATCTACGGGTCGTCATGACGAATCCAGCAACAACGCTGGATGACATCCGTCGGCTCGCGTCGCGGGTTCTGGATACCTCCCGCGGCGGTAAGCCTCTTCCAACGTGTTAGCCGCGAAACGACGACGTGGCTTACCTGGCCATCACCAAAATGCCCTCATTGTTGCGAAAGTAGGGCTAGTTTCGTTTGCCGAGTACTGCCTTGACCTCGACGGGATTCCCGTCCCGCACCACTTTGAGCGTGACAGCATCTTCCGGACGGTGTTGCTGCAGTTCGTAGGTCAGGTCATAGAGGTTGCGGACCGGCTTCCCGTCGAACTCGACCAACGTGTCTCCCGCCCGAAGGCCCGCCTTGGCCGCGGGCGAGCCGTCACGCACGTCGGAGAAGCGGACACCCGCATTGGCCGGGCCCCCGAAGTCGGGAACGCTGCCCAGGTAGGCTCCGTATCCAGCGCCCGATGACGCGCTGGGACGCGCGGCCGCCTGCACGCGCACGAATTGCGGCCGGGCGGGCGCCTCGGCCAGCGACGTGGCCACGCCCGCCACCGTTTCGAGCAGTCGCACCGCATCCGCCGCGTTGATCTTGTCCCAGGTGTCCGACGGTTTGTGGTAATCGCTGTGCAGGCCGGAAAAGAAAAACAGCGTCGGCACCTGGTGCGCCGTGAAGGAAGCATCGTCGCTGCCCCCGTATCCGCCCGCCTCCGCCTGCTCCAGCACCAGCCCGCCGGGCACGGTGGTGCGCGCCAGAACATCCTGGAAGGTCGATCCAGTGGCACGTCCGCCGACGAAAACCTTGCCGTCGCGCAGGCGCCCGATCATGTCGAGATTGATCATCGCCACCGCTCCGGCCAGCGGTTTGAGCGGATGCGCGGTGTACCAGCCCGAGCCCAATACGCCCTCTTCCTCGCCGCTGAAAGCCAGGAACAGGAACCCCCGCCGCCGGTGCGGCTGCGCCGCCAGGTAGCGGGCCAACTCGAGAACCCCGGCCGTCCCGGAAGCGTTGTCGTCGGCGCCTGGATGCACCGTGCCCGCCTGTGATGGTGCGAGCGAGTGCTGCTCGCCCAGCCCGAGGTGATCGTAGTGCGCGCCCATCACCACGTACTCATCCGACTCTCCCGCCAGGTACCCGGCCACGTTTCGGGTGTGGCGCTTCTTGCTCGCCGGGTCGACCGCCACGTCCGCGACAATCGAAGGGTCGAGCGCGAACGAGTGCGGGTGCAATTCGCGATCGATCGCCGAAACCAGACCGGCCAGGTCTTTGTGGGACGACTGGAGCAGCCGCTCCGCCGCCTTGCCGGTGATCTGTTGCGCCGGAATTCCGATGTCCTCCTGCCCGATTCCGCCGGCAATCTTCTCCAGCCCGTCGTCCTCGCCGGGATGGTTCGGCGTGTCGTTCACCAGCAGCACGGCGCGCGCTCCGTGCTGTTTGGCGTTGACCAGCTTGTTCGCCGTTCCGGCGTGCGCGGTGAGCCGCTTGCCATCGAAGACGCTCTTGTCATCGGCCTCCTGCGGTTCGTGCCGCAGCACCAGGACGATCTTGCCCTTCACATCCACGCCGGCGTAGTCGTCGTACTTGAATTCAGGGGCCGTAATGCCGTAGCCGGCAAAGACCACTCCTCCCTTTGCGGCTCCGTTGCCGCTGACCGAAAGGGGGACGGCGTCGCGGCGCTCGGTGAGCGCCACGCTCGTCGATCCGTCCCTCCATCCGGCCCTGCTGCCCCCTCCGAGACCGGTCCTGACAGTGACTTCGTACTCCTGGAAATACCCCCGGCTGAGTGGTGCCAGGCCCGCCGTGCGAAAGTGAGCGGCCACATATTTGGCCGCGCGGTCGAGTTCCGGCGTCCCGGTGCGCCGTCCCTTCAGTTCCGGGGATGAGAGAAACTTCACATGCGCGATATAGTCGGCGGGCGCGATGCCGGGACCGGCGGCAACCGCGACGGCTCCCAACGCCGCCGCCAATGGGAGGAGAATGCCTGCCTTTCGCATTAGAATCGCACCCGCAACGCTACCTGCAGGTTAACGGGCTCGCCCGGCCCGATGCCCGGCAGGCCGAACGAGGTTCCGAGCGTCGACCCGATGGGCGACACCGACGTTCCGAAGAAGAGGTTCGCTCCCAGGAATGTCGGATTCGCAAGGTTGACCCGGTTGAACACGTTGTAAACCTCGATTCGCAACTGGCTGCTCACACGCTCGCTGATCGGCGTGTCCTTGGTAACTGAGATGTCCACGCCGCGCAGGTCGGGCCCGCGAAGTTGGTTGCGGGAGAACATGCCAAACGTGCCGACGGCCGGGTACGCGAACGCCGAAGCGTTTACCCACTGCACGGGCTGGTGATTCACCACCTGATGCGAGAGCCCGGCATACGGATCCCCAACCCGGTTCACCCGGCTGGTGTTCTCCCCCGTGAAACTGAATTCGGGGATGGAGGTCAGCCCGAAAGGCATTCCGGTGCGCACCGTGGCGATGCCGCTCACGGTCCATCCGGCGCCGGCGCGGGCCGGAAGGCGCCGGGATCTGGGTACCTGGTACAGAAGCACCGCCGAGACATTATGCCGCAGGTCGTAGGTGCCATTGCCGTACTCGGCCGCGAAATTGCGGCTATCCTGCGGCAGGGCCAGCGAGGTTCCATAGTCCAGCGAGTGCGACCATGTCCAGCGGAGCTGCGAGGAGAGGCCGCGCCATCCGGCCGTCCGGAAGCCGGCCTGAAGCGAGTTGTAGTTGGATGAGCCGGTGCTTTGGATCTGGTTAATCACCCCGTAGTTCGGGTACTGGGAATAAAAGGGGCGCGTGGCTGCGGCGCCACGGCTGCCCGGCGCCGCCTGGTTGATGTCCAGGATCGAAACCTGGTGGCGGCCGAGGCTGCCCACATAGGCCAGTTCGAGAATCCCTGCCGTGCCAGCGCTTTTCTGGAGATCGAAGCGGAAGTTGTAGGTGGCCGGCGTGCGGAAGTCCTGGCTGACCGCCGCCAGATTGTAGACCGACGAGCCGGTGACCGAGATGGCGGTGGGAAATACCGCCGAGCCGTCCAGCGGCAGCGTGTAACCGTTGCGCGCATACGTCCCGACCGGCGCGCTCCCGACGGGGTTGGCGTGCAGACCGGGAGGGCCGCCATTGGCCACGCGGCTCTGCGCGATAAAGTAGGAAACCGGAACCGTGTCGTAGAAGATGCCGAACGCCCCGCGCAGCACCAGTCCGCCGTTCCGCCCCGGCTGCCAGGCCAGGCCCACGCGCGGCGCGAAGTTCTTCTTGTCGGCCGGGTACACCGTGCCGAGGTCTTTGCCGGCGATCAGGATGCCGCGTCCCGGAACGAAGGTCGACAGGTTCTGCGCATCGTTGTGCAGCGGGGTCGTGTAGTCATAGCGCAGCCCGTAGTTCAGCGTCAGCGAGGGGCGAATCTGCCAGTTGTCCTGCACGAAGAAGTTGTAGCCGTTCACGTCCACCTTGCGGGTAGCGTCGCCCAGCGTGATGCTGGACTGGTAGACGTAGCCTGCCAGGAAGTCGGCCAGCGAGGCGACGTAGCCGTCCACGGACGTGCCCGCCCAGGGACCGCGTCCGCCGTTGAAAGTGAACGATCCGCGCTGGCCAGTGCGATAGAATCCGTCGATGCTAGACCGGCGAAGCTCCCCGCCGAAACGAACCTGGTGTCTTCCCTTCACCCAGGTAAGCGCCTCGTCCACGTGCCAGGTGATGTCCTTGCGGCCGGAGAACGGCGTGACGCCCACCTGGTCGAACGCCCCGATCTTGATGTTGGGCGCGCCGGCGAGTAACGGGTCCGTTACTCCGGTATTCAGGCCCAGTGCCGCCGGCAGGTACCCGGTGTTGGCGTCGGCGAACGTCTGCTTGAAGTAGTTGTACCCGGCCAGCGTCTGGCTGGTGATGCTCGGCGTCAACACGGCATTGTGAACCAGCGCCCAGTTTTGAACGTGGATCGGCCCCACCTCGTAGTAGGGCGAGAGTTGGGAACTGGTGGGGGCCGTCTGGGTGCCCGCACCCACGAATCCGCGGAACGACAAGCGCTGGTTCTGCGAGAAAGCGTGGTCCAGCTTCACCAACCCGTTGTTGCTGTATCCGTTCTGGTTCCCCGGGTTGGCGTAGTTGCCCGGCGATGCGGCGCCCGTGAGCGCCGCCTGCGGCCACAGTCCGTCCAGCAGGCGTTGCGCCACCGGGTTCACCGGCACCCCGTAACTGCCGAGCAGGTTCCGCGCAAGCGTCTGGTAGGCCTTGGAAGGCTCCGTGGCCAGCGACGGGTTTCCGATCAAAAAGGACTGCCGCTCGAATGTCGTGAAGAAGAACGTACGGTTGCGGACCAGCGGCCCGCCGGCCGAGTACCCATATTGCTGGTTACGCAGCTCGTTCTTCTTCGCGCCCACCGGCAGGAAGGGCGATGCGGCCGCCAGCGCCTCGTTGCGATTGTAATAGTAGGCCGTCCCATGAAGAGCGTTGCCGCCGGACTGGATCACCAGGTTCACCGTGCCGCCCGGGTTCCGCCCGGTTTCGGCCCCGCCCTGGGTCACCAGCGAAAACTGATCCACCGCGTCCAGCGGCAGCAGGATGCCGGGGATACCGGCCACGCCTCCCTGGTTGGCTGCCGACGTGTTCAGCCACAGGTCGTTATTGTCCACCCCTTCGATTTGCCAGTTCACCTGGCTGGGCCGCGCCCCGTTCAGGCTCCCCAGGTACCCGACCGTGTAGCCGGAGTAACCCGGGCTGAGGGCCAGCAGTTGCGTGAAGTCGCGCCCGTTCAGCGGCACGGATTGTACGCTGCTGGTCTCGAGGACCGAGGTCTCGGTTGTGGTCACGGTGTCCACGGCTACAGGCGACGCAGTCAATTCCAGGGTGGTCCCCGCGGCCGCAATCGGCAGCCGCAGCGAGATGCCGTACACCGCTCCGGCCTGCACCGGGACGTTGGCTACCTTCACGGTTTCGAAGCCGTCTGACGAGGCGGTCACCGTGTACGCCCCCAGCGGCAGATCCGCCAACAGGAAGGAACCCGCGCCCGACGCCACGGCCGCGTACACCTGCCCGGTGGCCGCGTTCTCCGCCTTGATCTGTGCCCCGGGGACGACGCTCTCCGAAGGGTCCACAACCACGCCCTGAATGCCGCCCCGGAAGGTTTGCGCGCCCAGGATCTGTGCCGACAGAAGCGCGGCCACACCGGCGAGCGTAGCCACGCTGGCCCGGTTCATGTGCTTTTCTATGAACGTCATCACGGCTCTATTTCCTCCCGGCCGGGCCAACGCCCAGGCTCGAAATATCCATCACATATTGCGTCAGGCTGCGCGAGCCCGCCGACGCGTCGCGCGACGACGAGAACAACAACCACTTGCCGTCCGGCGAGATGGCCGGAAAGCCGTCGAACGCGTCGTTATCGGTAAGCCGCACCTGCTCGCTGGACTGCAGGTCCCCGAGGTATATCTCGTAGTTGTGCGGCGGTACCACCTTCACGAACGCAAAGTGGCGCCCGTCGGGTGCGGGGTATGGCGCCCAGTTGGTCCCCTCGTCGGTGGTCACCCGGTGAAGACCGCTGCCGTCGTCCCGCACCGTGTAGATTGTCATCGGCAGCCCGCCCTTCTTTGCCTTCTCGTCCTCCACCTTCCAGGCACGGAAGAGGATCGTGTGGCTGTCCGGCATATACTGCGCCCCACCTGGTTGCCAGCCGTTCAGGTGCGTGATCTGCTGTTGGGAGCTGCCGTCCGGGCGCATGCGCCACAGGTCGAGTTTCCCCGCCGTCTGCCGTCCGAACAGGATCCACCGGCCGTCGGCGGAAACCGAGACCTCGGCGTCGTACTGCTGGTTGTCCGTCAGCCGGCGCCGGTCGCTCCCGTCCGGCTTGGAACTGTAGAGTTCGGCCCCTTGCGGGTAGCGTTGAGGGTCGGAGTAGTCGCCCTTGTCGAGTTCGGGATGGTCCCGGGTTGAGGTCCAGACCACTCGCTGCCCATTGGGGAAGAAGAACGAGCAGGCATCGTCGCCCCGATCATTGATGCGGCGTATGTCCCGCCCGTCCAGGTCGGCGACATAGACGTGATAGGTCTCGTCACCATCCCGCTTCGCGGTCCCGATGATGCGATAGGAGTCCGGCGCGAAGTAGAACTCCGCCGAGGGACCGAGATTGGGGATTTTGCGGGTCGGCAGTTCACCGGTAGTGACCACCGCGGGCAGTAGAACGGCCGAGACGAGCAATCGGGTCAGAAAACTCCAGTACAAGTGCAACACATTGACTCCATTCAGATATTGGTTTTGGGGACGAAGACAACCTGGAATTCAGGGGCGGCGGCAACACAGACTCGACGAGCACTGGTGGCTCTGCGCGACAATCTCAAATTGTCTAATCGTATACATCTCGATAGAGAATAGTCCATTCCAGTCCGAAATGTCAAGCGATTCTACCGTAAGCCTATCGGGTATGATGCAAATATGGTGCACAGAGTCACCCGGTACTTCTTCCCCCTGGTAGCCGCTTTCTCCCTCGGCCGTGCAGCAGCCCCCGAGCCCGCCGGCTTTTCGGACTTTGCCAGATGGCTTCCCGGCTCCTACGACACCTTTCGACAGGCTGGCGACGACGAAGCCCGCGGCACCCCCTACCGCCATGTGCGAGCCGTTCTCACGATCGTCGCGCTCGATGGCGAGAGCCTCGGCTTCGCGGGGAAGCCGGTCTTCTACCTGGAGCAGGCTCTGGACGGCCAGTTGGCACAACCCTACCGACAGCGCGTGCTCGTCCTGGATGCAGGAACTTCCGGCGCGGCGACGCTATGGGACTACCGCATCGCCAACCCTGCCGACCTGGTAAGCGCGACGCCCGAAAAGCTCCGCGCCTTGACGCACGAGCGCCTGAGCCGGGAAGCCGGATGCGAACTCACCTGGGTCCGGGTGGACCGGGAACTCTACAAGGGATCGGCCGGCGCCGGTGGGTCCTGCCACACCGAGGTTCGCGGGGCCACCCACGTCTTCAGCTATTCCGAGCTCACGCCAGGCACTCTGACTTCTCTCGACCAGGGTTTTGACGACAGCGCCTCGCACCGCTGGGGCCCGCCGCCCGGCGTCATTGGCCACATCTTCAGGAAGCGCGCCGAAGCGGCAAAAGATCCCCAGAAAACTGGAGTCGATTATATCGTCGCTGAAACAGGGCGGCTTCGTGTAGTCGCACCGGGGCGTGGCTGGCAGCTGCCACCTGGCACGGCTTCCGGAGGCGATTACCGTTGGTGAGGTGCTGCGGTTCGTCGACGGCTCCTCGCGGAAACAGAAGGACCAACAGCGCGAGACCCCATTCAGCGAATTGTGGCGCAACGTCGACAAAAGCGCCGGGATCGTGGACGGCGTCAATTTCGTCTCAATCGTTCGCGAATGGGCGGAAAAGCAGACGACCTACACTCACAATTGGGACATCTAGGATCGAGGCTTGTGGCGCTCGGCAGCGCCCGCGCGGTTCATCTGGCCAAAATACAAGGCGCGATTCTCTCCGTCGTCTTCTGTACTCGGCACAAAAACGATAACATCTCTCTTGCATGCTCTCCGGAGTACCTCGCAGGAAGCCACCACGGTGATTACGCACTCGCAAGCGATTGGTTCTGTTGGAAAACTGTCCCGCGAGTCCGCTGGGACTTGTCTGGTCGTTCGGCCCGCTGGCCCGCCACCAGAGGATAAGGCAGAATAGGGCGGTCCGCCGCCGAATTCCGCCTTATTTGTCGCCACATTGCCGTCGTACGGACTCGCGGCCATCGCCCGGCCGCGCAATCCTGGCCACTGCTCGACTGGTCGCGTCAATGGACAACCTCAGGCAATACCCGATTCTGGAAACTCACTTTCGAGTATTAGGTGAATCTGCCTGCGTAGCTGCGGAACGTCATCCGTTGCCGCATTCCAAAGGATCTGCCAATCCAAATCAAAGTAGGCGTGCACGATCCTGTGGCGGACTGCTACGATCTGTTGCCATGGCACTTCCGGGTGCCGCTCCCGGAGTTCCGGCGACAGGCGGTTGATGGCTTCGCCTATCACGGTCAGATGGTGCAGGACTGCCGCTGGCAGAACCTCATCGCGGAGAAAAGACCCCTCTGATGTCGCGGCGGCGATCCCCTCGATCTTGCTGGAAGCTGCGAGGATGTCTCTCAAAAACGAGACTTCATGCCGCATAGATGACGCGGGCCTCTTTGAGAACGTGCGGGCGTATCCACGGCTTAAGGCCGCGCTTGGTCACCAGATCGACCTTGCGCCCGACCAAAGCTGCCAAGTCCTCACTCAGCGATTCGAACTTGAGGAGCCCAATGCGCGCACCGGGGTCAAATTCGACCATTACGTCGATATCGCTGTCGGGACGCATCTCGCCGCGGGCCGCGGACCCGAAAAAAGAGAGCTCCGAGACGCGGTACCGCCGGCAGAGATCCGACAGCTTGGTCTCATCGACCTGTGCATCACCGAGTTGGAGCATGCGGTTCATGGTCCTCACCTTATTATGCCCGATTACTAGGTGAGTTGGACGCCAATCCACTGACCATCCTCCAGTTCGAAATCTGTTCAGGTTGATGCTGCCGGCCCATTTTGGCCGTCGCATGGGCACCGACGCGACGGCAGGCGGCGATGGCGACATGTTGAAGTATGGTCTGATGCGGGCGTGAACCACGCGCGAACTTCACCTTCTCCGTGTGCCTGATAGTAATGTTTGGAAAGGAATCATGGCCGTCAACCCGCCGACCATGTTCCAGGAGAAGCCCCGCGCATCCGCCAAATCATCGGGAAACGTAGAAATCTGGACGCTTAGCCGGTTGGCGACCGGGGCCGGGCTCTCCGTCTACGCCGCGAAAGCCAGTAGAACGGGTTGATCCAACGAATCTCGCGGCCACAAACGACACATCGAGCGAGGTTGGCGGGCCCTGTAGGCCGCGAGGTAGTGATCGAAACAGGACCCTGATGCGTCACGCGGGGGCGACATTGACGTTGTCGATAGTCTTGCTGGCGACGGCAATGATTCACCCTGCCTACGTCCGAGGCTTGGTATCGGCGGCCCGCCGCCAGGAGTTGCTGTTGCCGCATTCGCTTCCTACAGGCCGCGCTGCAATAACGCTGGCCCGGTCACAGCTACGACAGAGAGTAAACACCGCGTTGCAACTGGGGTCACCACACCTGCGCGGGCGACGGCCGTCAATAGAACAGTCCGTTGTCATGACGCCGGGTCAACTCTCACCACGATACTCCACGGATGATCGGACGGATGATTGCGCCTTCGGCGCGGATGCTGTCGCCGGTCCTCCCTATGATCGGCCAAAGCTCAGAAAACTACGTTTTCTGATGATCGACAACAGTGGAGACCCCCCGCGCCGGAAGGGTGGCTGGTATCGCGCCGTTAAGGCATGTTATCGAAATGCTTATCTAATGTCCCTGGAAACCCGGCTCGGTATGTTTGTGTCGAGGGTTACTGCTGGGGTCATTTCGCGACGTTTCAGGACGCGTGGTTCGCGGACTGCGGGGACCCCAACACCGCGCTCGACACGACGCTCCATCGGGACGAGCCAACATATCGGCATTGCGGAGTTCCCCTGCGGAGGAGCTACGTTGCGAAGAGTTGCCGCGGATGGAGCTATGGTGTCTGTTCTGGAGGGAGACGTGTGGCCACCTGGCGGTCCGCCCATCTGCGCCGGCGTCGACCTGTCCGAATCGTCTCTGGAACCGCTATAAGCATCGCGTAGCGCGGCGCTCACAGCCGACCAGCCAGGGACACAATGCATCGATGCGCTCGATGGCCTGGCTTGCCGATTCGATCGGCGGCTCCGGCGAGTTTACGTCCGGAACGGGCAACAGGTTATCCTTGCGGAGGCGGCGGATGCGCCCGGATCGACGGCCGCCGACGCCACCGGCACGACGACAGGCCTCGAGGGTCATGTTGAAGTAGGGCGATTGGTCGAAATGCATGGCACCTGTGATGAATTGATCAGGTGCGCCGAACAGTCAAGGGGATCCCCGCGAGCCCGATGCTTCGTGCCAGCTCGTACCGGCGAAAGCTGGCGACATCCGTAGACTCATGGTGGCAAAACTGGTGGCAATGCCAATAGATTCAGGCGTTATTTCGTGGGATCAGTGGACACACACCGCGCGTAAGTGTTTGAAGAATGGTCCCAGTGGACAGAGTGGATGCCGCTCCCGTGAATTCGTAATTGGCCAGTCCGTGCACCTATTCTGCTTCTGCGAACATTACGGCGAGACGCGCCGACAATGTCTGGACGCGCGCCCCGCCCCCGGCCATCGGTCGTCATGGTTCGGGTGCGGGTTCAAATCCCTCCATCAGTTCCAAAGATCTTTCTGCAAGCCATGAGGAGGGCGGCGCAAGGGCCGCCGCTCATGAAACGAGGAGCGCCGGGGTGCGAAGGGCGGGGTCGGAGGCATACCACAACGGCAACGATTTTGCGGCAGCAAGCCTCTCCGTGCAAGACTCCCGGGAGAATGCGCCCGGTACTGCTTGGACAAAGGCTTCTGGCGCACACTGAAAACACAACCGCTTAGCACGCGCCGCTACCCTTCGGAACCGTCCCTGTCAGGTTCGAGTCCTGACGACCCGCGATCCGCCCTGGATCCATTAACCTGGCGCAGGTGGTTGAATCTACTGGAAAGCGGCTATAACCGCCGGCGGTGGATAGGCCACCAAAGTTCGAAACGTGTCCACGACGGGGAGCCAGAACAAGTCCTTTAGTTTCAACGCACCCCTTACAAAACACGCCAGTTGCCGCGCCGCGCCCGAGCCAGGGCCGTTTTGTAAATTTACCCATCCTTACCCGAATTTACCCAAGTGTGGACGCCGAGGTACCCCCAGAATCCCCCCAGTGCGCCGCGAATACGGTGGCCGCGTCGTACGCCTTTAGCAGAGAAGCCCGGCCTCTCGCGGTGGCGAATCGAACTGAAGGACCAGCTCAAATGGGGGTCGAGCCGAATCAAGAGGAGATTGGCAAAATCCGCCAGGAAGCGGCACGGCTCCGTGGCTCAAGCTCTAACACATACGGCAGGTTTGCGATTTCCCGTTGCAGATTCCGGCTGCCCCAACGGACAGAATCGGCGCCCTCTACAACCACGTTCGGAAAAACATCTACGAGTCCTTTGCGGACATGCGACCGCTCGAGGACTCTCGCGGCGCCATCTGCGGAGGTAGAAACGCGACTTGTGTGACCTTTGATTACAGTTTTGCGCCACCAATTCAATCTCTCGTCGGTGGAATTCCTCCCCTGCAAGGTAGAGGACATCTCTTTCGGACGAGTGTGTTCTCCGCGGCAACGGCGGTCAGTTCTGCACGTAGATGGGCACGTTATCCGGCGATTGATAACTGCCGATGCTCGCCTTGATTGGGACGTCGCCGTTCGGGAGCGAGCTCGGAAGCTGTATCGCGATCTGGTAAACCGCGGTGTACGGGCTCAGGACGGCGGAAATCAACCGGGCGTTGACGCCGCCCACCGTGACGGTAACCGGAACTCCGCCACCGGTTACACTCGGGCCGGTGGGCGGTGGCACCAACCCGGCGGGGACCGCCGGGTTGGTCGGCCCAAAACCCGTGCCCCAGAGGATGAGGATATCGCCGGGCTTGGCCGCAACCGCGCCGGGAACCACGCTGGGGTTGGAGCTGTACCCATAATCGGGGTAATGCTGCGCCACTGCGTATTTACTCCCGAACAGGAAGAATGCCGGGCCGAACTGTTGAGAAGTTACCGTGACCGCGTCGCTTGTGCCGTTGGAATTGGTTACGGTCACCTGCACCGGCCCCACTCCCGCATCGGGCACCTGTACGTTGATTTGGTCCTGCCGGATGTATTCGATGTATGCCGGTTTTCCGCCAATGCTCACGCTTACGCCGTCGATCTGGGTCGGCAGTTGCCCGTTGGTGACGTAACCACCCCAATCCTTGCCGGTGGTGGTGGAAGCAAGATTGGTCCCGAAGATGGTTGCAAAAGAACCAGGCACGATTCCCGCAAGGAAACTGGCGCCATTGACCACGCCATTCGCCGCCCTGATGACCGGTTTGTTTCCGCCGGAACCGGGATTGCCGACCGTCAGTGTGACGGGCACGGTCATCGCAGTCGATCCGTTGTTGAAGGTGACCTGACCGATGTAAATGCCGGCTGGCAGCGTCGCGGCGCTCACGCTGATCGTGCATGCCGCTGGCGTGTTGTTATAGTACGAGCTAGAATTAATACACGAGGTCCCAGTGACCTTCAACCAGTCGCCGCCGCCAGCGGTTTGTGCCGTCGGAGCGTTGAAGGAGAAGGCTGTTCCTGTACTGGCGATAGTTACGGTCTGCGCCAGTGGGTTGGAGCCCACAGGCATCGTGAAGTTAACGCTGGGCATTTGTTGAAATGTAAAGGTCTTGCTGTCGACGACCACCAAACTCACCGGAATGGTGACGCTGCCACTAGCAGCCTGGAACAGAATTTGCCCGAGGTAAATTCCTGTCGGCAGACCCTGAGGCGAAACACTCACGGTCACAATCGAAGGGGCAATCCCGCTCGTGGCAGAAGCGCTGAGCCAGTTGACGTCAGTGAATTGACCAGCTACCACAACTGTGCTGGTTCTAAACGTGCTCACCGCCGCTGTCCAGTTCAGCACCCCAGTGCCGGCATTGTTGAGTTGAACGTTTTGCGGCGCCGGACTGAAGCCGCTTCCCGAGACGAAACTCAACCCGCCTGCAACACCGCCGAAAAATGGCATGCCTGCCCCTTCGACCGTCAATGTCACGGGCACTATCATCGCGGTCGATCCGTTGCTAAACACGACCTCTCCGGAGTATATGCCGGCTGACAGCGTCGTGGCGTTCACGCTGATCGAGCATGCCGCTGGCGTGTTGTTATAGTACGAACTAGAATTAATACACGAGGTCCCAGTGACCTTCAACCAGTCTCCGCCGCTGGCGGTTTGTGCCGTCGCAGCATCGAAGGAGAAGGCAGTTCCGGTACTGACCATAGTTACGGTCTGCGCCAGTGGGTTGGAGCCCACAGGCATCGTGAAATTAACGCTGGGCACTTGTTGAAATGTAAAGGTCTTGCTATCGACCACCACCAAACTCACCGGAATGGTGACGCTGCCACTAGCAGCCTGGAACAAGACCTGCCCGAGGTAGATTCCTGCCGGCAAACCCTGAGGCGAGACACTCACCGTCACAATCGAAGGGGCAATCCCGCTCGTGGCAGAAGTACTGAGCCAGTTGACATCGCTAAACTGACCAGCTATTACAACCGTGCTGGTTCTAAACATGCTCACCGCCGCCGTCCAGTTCAGCACCCCAGTGCCGGCATTGTTGAGCTGGACGCTTTGTGGCGCGGCACTGAAGCCGCTTCCCGAGACGAAGCTCAACCCACCTGCAACACCGCCGAAAAACGGTATGCCTGCCCCCCCGACCGTCAATGTCACGGGCACTATCATCGCGGTCGATCCGTTGTTGAATACGACCTGCCCGGCGTATATGCCGGCTGACAGCGTCGTGGCGTTTACGCTGATCGAGCATGCCGCTGGCGTGTTGTTATAGTACGAACTAGAGTTGATACACGAGGTCCCAGTGACCTTCAACCAGTCGCCGCCGCCAGCAGTTTGGGCTGTCGGCGCGTTGAACGAGAAGGCCGTTCCTGTACTCACCATAGTTACGGTCTGCGCCAGCGGGTTGGAGCCCACAGACGTCGTGAAGCTAACACTGGGCACTTGTTGAAATGTAAAGGTCTTGCTATCGACGACCACCAAACTCACCGGGATGGTGACGCTGCCACTAGCAGCCTGGAACAAGACCTGCCCGAGATAAATTCCTGCCGGCAAACCCTGAGGCGAAACACTCACCGTCACAATCGAAGGGGCAATTCCGCTCGTGACAGAAGTACTGAGCCAGTCGACGTTCCCAGCCGTGGTGGTTCTAAACGTGCTCACCGCCGCTGTCCAGTTCAGCACCCCAGTGCCGGCATTGTTGATCTGAACGTTTTGCGGTGCCGGACTGAAACCGCTTCCCGAGACGAAGCTCAGGCCGCCTGCAACACCGCCGAAAAATGGCACGCCTGCGCCCTTCACCGTCAGTGTGATAGACACGGTCATCGCGGTCGATCCGTTTGTAAATACGACCTGTCCGGCGTATATGCCAGCCGACAGCGTCGTGGCGTCCACGCCGACCGAGCATGCCGCTGGTGTATTGTTATAGTACGAACTAGAATTGACACACGAGGTCCCAGTGACCTTCAACCAGTCTCCGCCGCGAGCAGTTTGTGCTGTCGGGGCGTTGAAGGAGAAGTCACTTCCCGTACTAACGATAGTCAGGGTCTGCGCCAGCGGGTTGGAGCCCACAGGCATCGTGAAGTTGATGCTGGGTACTTGTTGAAACGTAAGGGTCTTGCTATCGACCACGACCAAACTCACCGGAATGGTGACGCTGCCACTAGCAGCCTGGAACAAGACCTGCCCGAGGTAGATTCCTGCCGGCAAACCCTGAGGCAATACACTCACAGTCACAATCGAAGGGGCAATTCCGCTCGTGACAGAAGTACTGAGCCAGTTGACGTTCCCAGCCGTGGTGGTTCTAAACGTGCTCACCGCCGCCGTCCAGTTCAGCACTCCAGTGTCGGCATTGTTGATCTGAACGTTTTGCGGCGCCGGACTGAAACCGCTTCCCGAGACGAAGTTCAACCCGCCTGCAACACCGCCGAAAAATGGCACGCCTACGCCCACCACTGTCAGTGTGACAGGCACGGTCATGGCGGTCCCTCCGTTGCTAAATACGACCTGTCCAGAGTAATTGCCTGCCGACAGCGTCGTGGCGTTCACGCTGACCGAGCATGCCGCTGGCGTGTTGTTATAGTACGAGCTAGAATTAATACACGAGGTCCCAGTGACCTTCAACCAGTCGCCGCCGCCAGCAGTTTGGGCTGTCGGCGCGTTGAAGGAGAAGGCCGTTCCGGTGCTGACCATGGTTAGGGTCTGCGGCAGCGGGTTGGAGCCTACAGGCATCGTGAAGTACAGCGGTGACACCTGAGCAAATTGCGGTGTCTGTGCCCACGCGGAACCGGCACACAGCATCCCGGCGATTCCAACAACAAAAAGGACGGCTTCGACAATGTTCGATAATCGTTTCACATCATCCTCCTGGCTATATTACACCTATTACACCTGAACAGTGCGGCTAATCAGCTACGTCTTACTGGGCGCGGATTCTCGTCAATAATCCGTAAAGGACGTCCATCGAATCATCGCAGCCGTCGCAAATGATAGAAACGCTGGGACGGCCATCGGCGGTGCCATCTATCGCGCTGGCGCCAGCGTTGTAGAAATAGTAGTCTTTCTTGTCTTCCTTATCACCCTTCGCATTCTTGATAGCCACTTTCACATGAATTCGGGAAGACCGTTCGGGCTGAGTTTCTAGCTCAAGAATCTTGCCAGGCGATACCCGGAAATCGCAGTGCTCGACGCGCCCGAACCCCCTGTTGATGCGACAGTCTCCACTGAACGCAAATGCGGTATTGCTCAGCGTCAAAACTCCGTCGCGCATGTACGCCATTGCTACATAAGCTTCGGGGCTATAAGAAATGTAGGTGGTCTGCCGGTCACCTGGCCCAATCTGGTTGTACTTAATTTTGAACTTAACTTCCTTTCCGGTTTCAATATCGCTTTCGGGACCTGCAGGGCCTCGAATCGAGCCCGCTGCCGTCGGGGTAGACGCCGCAACCGGTCTGATTTCCCGGTTCGGGAGCAGGGTTCCAGTGGAAGTACTTCCTGGGGATGGTGTCCCCAAAATCCACGTCTGTCCGCCGCTGTCGGTGAGGCTGTTGCCTTGGATTGTGGCTGTGCTTTTGGAACCGCCGCTTATATTGAGTTCCAGGGTGTTGCCATTGGCGACAAAGGTACCGCGATAGGTCTGGCCGCCTTCTTGCAGCGAGAATGAGTTGTCGGCATTCAACTGGATCTGGTCCGCCGGGGTTTGGGCGCTCACATACGTGGATGGGAGCCGCAGCGGCGAAACGGTGGGTGCCGTCGCTGCCGGCGCAGCCTCAGCGGCAGCGCCCGCAGCGGGTTGTTCCCGCAGAACCCACGTCTGTCCACCGCTGTCGGTGAGGCTGCTGCCTTGGATTGTAGCTGTGCTTTTGGGGCCGCCGTTTATATTGAGTTCCAGGGTGTTGCCGTTGGCGACAAAGGTACCGCGAAAGGTCTGGCCGGCTTCTTGCAGCGAGAAGGAATGGTCGGCATTCAACTGGAGTTGGTCCGCCGGGGTTTGAGAGCTAACGTAACTGGACGGAAGCTGCAACGGCGCAGCAGGTGGTGGGAGCGCGGGTGGAGGCGTAGTTTCTTGAATACAGATGATTTTATGTAGGAAGGTTACGATGCGTTCTACCGGCCATGTCTCATAACCGCTAGCAAGCATCAGACTAATTGTTCCTGAATCCATTCCATTGCCATAATTGTTATCAGGCGGATAATACTGTAATACGATTCTGTCGGGGCAATATCTAGCTCCCCCCAAGGAAATTGTCGTCCCAGGCGGCAGCAACTTCGAGTCGTCTTTCACGAGATACGTTTTGGTGAAATCCAAACTGGCGCTGCGGTTATTCCATCGTAAATAGTGGTATTTGGTGGTACCGTCCTCGTAGAACTCAGTGCCGACGTAATTCACGGTGGACCGTGTAACCTCATGGTCGGACGCAATAGGCGCTCTCGTTTGGACTTTGCCATACGCCAGTGTTCTCAATGCCTTTCCAATCGGAGAAGCACTCGAGGTCGGACACTGCGCGCTCGCCAGTGAGACGGCTGCGAAGAGCAAGAAACTGCTGATCACCGCAAGGTCACGCATCCGAGGATTCATGGCTGCTCCAAGGGAGTTGTAGAGGCGGATCGTGAAGCCAAAGTTCTTCATGGGGACCACGAGGATGCGTTGTGGCGACAGACTCGTTAAGGATATGGACGTCGATTTAAATAGCTGTTTTCTTGACACGTCGATCTCCTTTGAATGGGCTACTTTCCGGCCGCGACCACTGCCTTGAGCACGGCCGCGCTGACGCCGCTTTGCTTCAACTGAATGAGGGCATCCGTTGACGTGTCGAACTGGCATTTGGAACCGGCAATCTTCGCCAGGATGATCGCGTCATCCAAGCCCGCTTTGACCATCTTGATGACGTCCTGGTTCTGCAAAACGCCCGCACCAGAAGCGGCCTGCGCGGCTTGTTCCCGCAGAACCCATGTCTGCCCGCTACCATCAGTGAGGTTGTTGCCTTGGACCGTGGCCGTGCTCTCGGGGCCGCCATTGATGTTGAGCTTCACCGTGTTGCCATTAGTCGAAAAAGTGCCAGTATAGGTCTGCCCGGCCTCTTGCAACGAGAACGTGTTATCGGCGTTCAACCGGAGTTGGTCCGCCGGCGTTTGCGCGCTCACATAGGTAGACGGAAGATTCAGATGCATAACGGGTACCGGCGTCGGCACTGGTGGCGCCGGGCTCGGTGAATTGAGCACCAGTCCGCCAGTCGCGGTCGACTGGGCCTCGCCGCCTACATCGAGGGCGAAGACCTGCGCAATTGTGGCCCTAACGGCCTCGGGCTTGGCTGTCTCTAAATACCCCTTCTCGAACTCAAAATCAACTTCAGACCTGTAGTACGATGCGGGTTCCGTCTTATTGCAGGCGTCACAGGCTGTAATGCTAACGTCAATTCGTCCTTTCTTCAGGTTGACGTCCAGTTTCGTGAAGTGCACTTTCAACCCGGGTTGAAAATAGGCAGAGAAACTTCTCTCTACTGCGACGCAAAATCCGCTTGGCTTCTGCAAAGCCCCGTCTCGATACGCCATGGGACAGACCGAGTGTTGGGTCGGCAACACACCCAGAATTCCAGGCGTCTTGATCGAAAACACATCGCCTGCTTGGAGTACGCTTATTCCGAACGCATCCTTTCCCAACATCGTTAACCTGTAACCGAGGCTGGCTGGTCCGGTCACCTGCGCGAATCCCACACTACTCGTGGAACCGGCCAAAGCTAATATCCAAATGCCTATCGATTTCGATGCTTGTCTTAGCGCCATGCTGTTCTCCTCAAGGGGTTCGCTTCTTTACGGTCATGATCGAAAGTGCCATTGCGGCACTTAAACCGAAACTCCCGTTTTGGACCTCCAACTCTCATTCAGTATCCTGCATCAGCAACACAGATCCTGCCTGACCAACGATGACCCCGTTGATGCCTACACGCGTGGAATGGTACCGGGACCGATGTTCCTGCTCGATAGACGGGTTCGGAGCCTGGCCCTGAAGCCCTGGCAGGCATGCGCCTAAAATCAGCGCGCCAACTACTCCCATAAACGGTTTGGCTCTGTTTATCGTGGGATTCATCAAGCGCCCCCTCGCGGTATGCCGCACTACTTCCCGGCTCCAACCATGGCTTTGAGCACAGGCGCGCTGACGCCGCTTCCCTTCAGTTGGATCAGTGCATCAGTCGATGTGTCAAACTGGCACTTGGAGCCGCCGATCTTCGCTACGATAATCGCCTCATCAAGACCGGCTTTGACCATTTTGATGATGTCCTGGTTCTGCAAAACGACCGCTCCGGAGGCAACCTGAGAGGTCTGTTCCCGCAAGACCCACGTCTGCCCGCTACCGTCAGTGAGGGTGTTGCCTTGGACTGTGACAGTGTTCTTGGTGCCGTCGCTGAGGGTGATCTCCAGGGCACTGCCATTCGCCGTGAAGGTGCCGCGATAGTTCTGCCCGCCTTCCTGCAGGGAGAACGTGTTGTCGGCGTTCAACTGGAGCTGGTCCGCCGGGGATTGAACGCTCACGTAAGTAGATGGCAGCCGCAGCGGCACAATTGCAGTTGTCGGTACCGTCGCTGCGGGCGCAGGCTTTTGCTTGACCCACACAGAGTTTTTGGGGTCAGTTAGAGTATCGCCTTGTATGGTGCCGGACTGCTGTGGCTTGCGTACGCCTGTCTGATGAATGATCAACTTGTTGGCATCCACTGTGAAAGTGCCTGAGTAGTTCTTTCCAAGCTGAACCAAGAGGAATGTTCCATCAGCGTTCAACTGGAGCCGGTTATCCGGGGCCTCACGGAGCACATATAAGCCTGTAACCTGCTCCAACCGTGTCGTCACAGGCTTTGGCTCGCTTGTTGTCGCCTCGCCAAGCGCAGGTCCCAATCCCTCTGTCGGGGTGGTAGTATCGAGGGTGAAGACCTCAGCGATCGAGTCCTGGATTGCTTTCAAGTTGGCGGCCTGCACGTAGTTCTTCTGCGGGAACTGAAACATGAGGCCTGCTCTATAGGGAGGGTCGTTAGGATTGTCAGTGTAGGTCTGCACGCAGAAATCCACTTCGGACGGTTTAACATCCAGCCGAATGACGACGACTTTTTCCCCGACCTGTAGGAGGCGCATTTGGGCTTTCAGATCGACGGGTGTTAGTGCCTCGGAGACCACCGAGTATTTGATACCGTTGCCCGGCTTGTGCGAGTTGTACCAGCAACCGAAGGCCGATGGGGGATTCGCTTTTATTCCGTTCTCGGCAACGACGAGGACGGAACCGGCTCCAACAACCGATACGCCGTCGCTGCCGACCATCGCGGTGCGATACTGGGACCGAAGTTGCTGCTCGATGCCCGCAAACGGTGTTTGGCCGAGGAGGAGCGACAGCGGTCCACCGAAAGGTAGGCTGGCGACGAATACCGCTAATAGCGGTGGTCTGATCATGTTGAGAATCTCCAAAACGCGCTTTGCTGACCGGGGTCTCTAGTTGCCGCCCCCACCTTGTGTCACCTGGGCCTCAAGGTTGGCGGCATCGGTTTCCTGCGTAGCGAGTTGCGCCGCCGCATCCGGGGCCGCGTCTGCCGTCCCTTCCGCCACGGGACGGGCACCGGAGGCGGGCCCGTTCGGCAGGCCTCTAGCCTGATTCTCGGCCAGCATCTTAAGGCCGGAATCGATCTGCTCCCGGAACTGGTTGTGCATCTCTTGCAGGTCTGCGACCTGGACTGCCGCCTCGGAGTCGGCGGCGCAGTCTCCTGGCTTGCTGCTGACGACGTCCACCACGACGCCGCCATCGGCCGCCACATCTTTTCCTTTTCGCTGGATAATGTCTCCGGGGGTCAGCGAGCACGCCTGAGCCGTGGTGGTGGTCAGGTCGAGGTTTGAAGAAACCACGAAGAACCTCTGGTTGAGGGCCGGCGGCAGTTGTTCGCTTCCGGGGGCAGGCTGCTGGGGACTGGATGAGGCGGGCTGCATAGCAGCGGCCCTTTCCGCGGCAAGTTGCTGCCTGACTTCGTCTGCGATCAGCGCCTTCATCTCCGGGGTAAGCGCAGCGGATGCCGGCTGCCCGTCGGATTCGGGCGGCGGAGCTTGACCTTCGTTACCTGCTAGCTGGCTTTCGTAAGAGAGTCTCAGGTTTTCCGAAATCAGGTAGTCCGTCAACCACAACTCCGGGGACCCGTAGGTCGGATATGGAGTGAAGTAACCCGCGTAGAAACCGAACCAGGGCGCCGGTGTCGCCATACCGAACCATGCATAACGCACCGGCACGGCCCATGGATTGACGGCCCATGCGTAAAACTGCGGGCCATAGTAGACGGCAGGCACGTAGCCGTAGTACGCGATGCCGTGGTACTGGTATGCGCGATACACGTGAGCGTAGGACCGCCCGCCGACAACGTACGTGCGCGAAATGTAGCCCGGCCGCCCGGCACGTTCCACGAAGCCGCGGTGCGCCCCGTAGCTGACCACGCGAGCGCCAGGACGACCGGTTTCCACTACCCTGCCGCCACGGGGTCCGCGATTGACCACCATTTTGCCGCCGGCCAAGCCGCGGGGAGCTTCAATCCGGTGCACCTCGCCGCGTGCGTTGGTCGTGACTGCCCGGCCATTGGCGCCGCGGAACTCTGTCCGCCCGCCCGGCAGGGTCCGCGATTGTTCACCCGGATGGCCCGCGTAACGGGTGGGACCCGATCCGCCGCGAGCGGCGCTGCCGCTGGCGCCAAATCTGCCCGTGATGCCGCCGACCGGACCCGAGGTACCACGGCCGGAGATTCCGCCGCCCGCCGGTGCGCCACTGCCACCACGGCCGCTGATTCCGCCACCCGCTGGTCCTCCGCCGCGGATACCGCCGCCAGCCGGAGCAGTTCCAACACTGCGGCCCGCGACACCGGGCGTTCCGGGTCTGACCGCGGGCTGCGCCGAACGGCCCGCGACACCGGGCGTTCCGGGTCTGACCGCGGGCTGCGCCGACCGGCCCGCGACACCGGGCGCTCCGGGTCTGACCGTCGTGGGCTGTGCTGACCGGCCTCCCGCAGGCTGGGCTGTTCTGGCCGGGGCGGGCTGCGCCGCCCTAGCCGGCGCCGGCGCCGGCGCGGGTTTTGCCGGTGCGGCAGCCGGGGCCGGCTTCTTCTGGTCGGCCCCGCGGGCCTCCCTGGGCGTCCCGGTTAAAGCGACGGCGAGTATAACTCCCGCGCAAAAGATATTCTCAACGGTTTGTCTTAATTTCACGGCGGCCTCCAGCTGAATTCGTATTCTTGATTCTAATCAACAGAACGAAAGCGCGCTAGCAATTCCATACGCCCCGCGCAAATTTCTTACTCGGGCGGCCTCGGTTCGCCAGGCACCTTCTCATATGTCGACGCGGAAGCCATCCAGGTCTCCAGCACTTTCCCGGCGTCGAACTCCAGCGCCTGTCCCGCTCCAAGCAGGCGCAGATTGGCCTCGCCGCTCGCGGCTCTTAGCCTGTAATGTGCCCCGGTCGACAGAAACTCCAATATCTGAACCGACCGCTTACCATTTCTTACGCTCATAACCCCCGAAACTTCACTGTTCCGGCCGATCAACACCGCGCCGGACTGCGTGACCGGCAGAAGCACGGCGCCCCGGAACTCGGACGCCCCATCCGCCCGCGGATGGACGGACTTCAACGTAATCCACACGCGAGTGCCGGCGTCAAGCCTGATTGTCTGTGGAGCAGGAACTGCCGGTGAACGTTCCGCTCTCGCTGCAGGCGCGGGTGTAACTCCCCGGGAAACCACCGTCGACGTAATTCCGGACGGCGTTGCCCGCCTGGAAGACAGAACGCCCCGCCCCGCCGGAGTAGCCGAAGGGGCCGGGCCAGAAGTCGCCGCAGTTTCGACGGCGCGCTCGTCTGTTGGGCTTGGCACTGCCTGCGCTGGGGGAGAAATCGGCGCCTGCCCGGGGTTGCCCGGGGCCGGTGGCGCAAGGGCCGCTACGTCACTGGCCGGGACACTCTCCGCTGGCGCGGCGGGGGAAGCAACCGGCGGGCTGGTCCGTCTAGCCGCACGCGACGCAATGGCGGTTCCCGCCGCTGAGTCTGGCTCAGTCTGGGGAGCAGCTTCGGGGAGTTGCGGTTCGCGATCCGGTGTTCTCTCCAGGGACGGCGTCGTGTAGGGCGTGGCGCTCGCAGTCAACTGCGGGGACCGAGGAGCGGAAAGCCGTCCGGCCAGGAAAGAGCCGATCACCACGGCGAGGGTGGCAGCCGGGACCAGGACCCAACGCATCCGCCAACCAAAGGGCGGGATTGCCAATCCCTGCCACCAGTGGCCGGGATGGGACCCTTGGGCGCGGCGGCCTGCCCGGTCAACCGCTGCGCCGGACCTCAGAAAGCTCTTCAGCCAACTCTCCAGCCGCTCTTCTGTTTGCTCCCATTCGTTCTCATGGCCCGGGAGCACCGGACCGTCAAACCGTTGGAGGCGCTGTTGAAGATCCCTGCACGCCGGGCATCGGGCCGTGTGCGCGGCGATGGCGTTTCTCAGACTTTCGCTGGCCTCGTCGTCCGCCACCGCGCACCATGTTTCGGCCTCCGGACACAAACCGGCGGCGAGCCGATGCCGCAGCGGCGGCAGAAGTTCCTCGAGAAAGTTGTCTTCGTTCCAGCCGCTCATTTCAATCCCGGCATTCCGTGGTCCCGCATCCGATCAAGTCTACGCCCTACCTATACAACGAATGACGGAAGGGAATTCCACACGCGCCGTTTTGAACGTTGTCTTCAACCCTCCATAAACTGCGGAAGCGCGCCTTTCATCCTGCGCCACAGCATTCGCCGGCCGTTCTGCAGATGGGATTTCACCGCATTGACGGTCAGGCCGGTGCGGGCGGCGGTTTCCTCATAAGAGAAGCCCTCGACTTTCAACTCCAGGCACTGGCGCTGCTCGGTGGGAAGGACCCTGATTTCTCGCCAAAGCCGCTCCACCAGTTGGCGCTTCTCAAATGACGAATCGAGCGAGTTCGGCGCCGCTCGGCTCGCCAGCTCCAGCCCGTCGATGCCGGTCTCGGGGCGACTTTTTCGCCACTCGTCAATGCATACATTCTTCGCGATGCACACGAGCCAAGCGGAGAAATAGCCCTGGTGGAAACCCCGGATGTTCCGGTAGGCCCGGAGAAATGTTTCTTGAGTCGCGTCTTCCGCCGCTTGGCTGTCGGAGAAGAATCCTCGGCAAGCGTAAAAGACCTTCATGCGGTATCGCGCGAAGAGCTCCGCAAAGCACTCGGTATCCCCGGCTTGCCCTGCGCGTTGGGCGAGTTCCTCATCCGGTATCGCTGCAAGTTCTCCTGGCCAGTCCACGTCGTCGTCCCGTGTCATGGGCTGCCGTATGCCATCCGGGAGATCCCTATTCCGACACAGCCCAAGAATGGCGGGTAGGCCTTTTCCGTTAGCGAGCAACCCACGGATGCTTCTCGCCAAACAGACCGATGGGATCTCAAACTCCGAAGACCAAGCATAGTAGATTCCTATCTGTCAAGCAACCGCGCAGGATTCTCTCAGCATGACACACAAGGCTGTGACGGGGCGCGCGACGCGCGCAGACAGGCCATGTCCCATGATGAACAATTGGCGCGCCCGCACTTTTCTTAGGGAAGGCCTCTTCGCCGCTGGTATTGTTCTGGTGCTAGCCTTGGGTGGGTGCGGCGGTAGCCGCCTATCGGAGGAACTGCCCGTCGGCAACGTCGATACCCCTAAGCCGGGCGCGTCCGCAAAGGCTTCGCTGAGATTTTCGGGTTGGGCCCTGTCTAATAATGTCGGTATTGTTCGGATCGATGTTTACTTGGACGGCAAATTCGCGGCTTCTTCCCAGACCGGTGTCAACCGGCCTGATGTGCGGACCGCATACCCGAGCTATCGCGACAACGAAAATCCTGGCTTCGATTTTCAGGTGGATCTGCGCGGCAAATCCGCTGGGCCGCACGAACTGACGGTGCAGGCTCGATCACGAGATGGCGCGGTACGTGAGCTTTACAGGTACCCCGTGATTCTATCCCCCTGAAATTTGGATCGTGGAGGAATCCTGCATGTTTCATGTCGCGTCGCCGCAGGCGGATGCACCAGTTTTCTAACATTTCCATAGGCAGCGCACGGGGTCGCCTGGTCGAGGTTGTGATTGATTCACGGATGCTGGCAGCCCTCGATGAGTCTGAACGGGACGCTCCGTCTGCTGCAATAACAGCTAGAATTGATTTGTTCCGGATGTCCTTATCCTCTGGCCGTTGGAAGCGCTACGCCGAATCGAAATACCCCCACGAGCGGGAGGCGCTGGAATACCTGCGCGAGAATCTGCCGGATTCCGATCCGGTGCTGCTGTACTCCAACTTTGAGTTCATCGGGGATGATGGGTCCGTGAACGAGATCGACGCGCTGGTGGTGACCCGCGCGGGCTTGTTCCTCGTAGAGATCAAGAGCCGGGGCGGCAAGATCACCGGGAACCGGCACACCTGGTTTTGGGAGCAGGAAGGGCGCCCGATCACAATCGACAGCCCTCTGATCCTGGCCAACAGCAAGGCGCGTAAGCTGGGCGACTTGCTGGAGCGCCAAAAGGCCTTCAAGGAGATCAAGCGGCCTTACGTCGAAGCGTTGATCTTCTGCTCCGACCCCTCCATCAGCATCCAATTGCCGGAGAGCGAGCGCATGCGCGTCTGCGCCCGGCTGCCACTCGATAAGGCGCCGGGCATCATCCCCGCTCTTCTGCGGCGCGAATCGCCCGGCATCACGCCGCTCGCCGGCACCGTTATCGATAAGCCAGTGGCGCGGGCCATCGTGCAGGCGCTGGAGCAGGCGGGCATCCGCCATTCGCAGCGGGAACGGCGGGTGGGCGACTACGTCCTGACGGACCTCATCGAGGAGAACGCGCTGCTCTCGTGCCAGGACTTCGCCGCCGAACACTCTTCCACCAAGACGCCCCGCCGCGTGCGGCTCTATAACGTTGCAGCCGCCGAACCTGGTGAACGGGAGCGAATCAAGGAGGCGGCCAATCGGGAATACCTCATCCTGGATGGCCTCGATCACCCCGGCATCGTGAAGGCGCTGGATTTCCGCGAGCACGAACTGGGCCCGGCCATCATCTTCCGCCGTGAGCGCGACGAAGTCCGACTGGACCACTACCTGGCGCAGGAGGGCCACCGGCTCACCCTCGATCAGCGCCTCGACCTCATCCGCCAGCTCGCCGAAGCGCTGAAGTACGCTCACGGCCGCCGCGTTATCCACCGCGCGCTGACGCCGCGCAGCGTCCTGGTTACGGGAGCCGCCTCTGGGAAGCCGCAGCTCCGCATTTTCAACTGGCAGTTCGGCCGACCCCTGGGCACCCTCTCCGGCAGTCCTTCCGGCCGGCCCACCACGATTCACCCGCAGCGGCTCGCGGAGGGAAGCCAGTTGGTCTATATCGCGCCGGAAGCCCTGCTCGATCCGCGCGGGCGCGGCGAAACCATGGACGTCTTCTCGCTCGGCGCCATTGCGTATCACATCTTCGCCGGGAAGCCGGCCGCCGACAGCCTGCCGGAGCGCGACCAGCTTCTCCGCGACCGCCAGGGATTCGTGCTCACCGGCGTCCTGGATGGCGTTGCACCCGAACTCGAAGAACTCATCCACGAAAGCACGCGCGGTGAGGTCATCGCCCGCACGGAGTCCGTGGTGAACTTCCTCAGGGGGCTCGACGCCTACGAGGATAAGCTCACCCGCGCCGCCGAGGAGCCCACGGTCCACCCGCTCGAAGCCAAGGCCGGCGACCGGCTGGAGGGCGGCTTGGTGGTGAAACAGCGGTTCGGCGGCGGCTCGTCCGCCATCGCCTTGTTGGTGGAACAGGGCGGCCGCCAACTGGTGCTCAAGATTGCCCGCCGCCCCGAGTACAACGACCGCATCCTTGCCGAGCACGCCACGCTCGACGCCCTGCGCCACCCGCGCATCGTCGCCCCCGAGAAGAACACGCTCTCCATCCAGGGACTGGCCGGATTCCTCATGGAGCGCGCCGGCGTCGAAACCCTGGCGCAGCGCCTCACCCGCGAAGGCCGCCTCTCGCTCGACCTGCTCCAGCGCTTCGGCGAAGACCTGCTCGAAGCGCTGCAGTTTCTGGAGGAGCAGGGCGTAACGCACCGCGATCTCAAGCCCGACAACATCGGCATCGCAGAATACGGCAAAAACCACGAACTCCGCCTCAAGCTGTTCGACTTCTCCCTCTCCGGCACCCCGCTCGACCAAATCCGCGCCGGCACCCCGCCCTACCTGGAGCCTTTCCTCCAGCTCAAGGAGCGCGGCCGGCGCTGGGACACCGCCGCCGAACGCTTCGCCGCCGCCATGGTGCTGCATGAAATGGCCACGGGCGCCTTGCCGTATTGGGGCGACCGCCAGAGCGCGCCCCACCTGGTGAACGCCGAAGCCACCATCGAGGCCGAACTGATCGACGCGCCGGTACGCGAGGCCCTGCTCGACTTCTTCCGCATGGCACTCCGGCGAGATCCCAAGGACCGCTACGACAACGCCGCCTACATGCGCGCCGCCTGGCACTCGGCCTTCGTCGCGTCCGCTGCGAGCGAGAGCAGTCAGCCCGATCCGAAGGCGCTCCCGATGGCTGCGGCGACCGCGCAGCTTTCCACGAACCTTTCGGATCTGCCCATCAGCACCCGCGCCCACAACGCGCTCGACCGGCTGGATATCTTCACCGTAGAGAACCTGCTGCGCCAGCCTTCCTCCACCTTTTTCCAGCTTCGTGGCTTGGGCAACAAGACCCGCCGTGAGGTCCTGGACCTGCTCAAGCTCCTCCGCGCCCGCTTCCCCGAAAGCGCCGTGCCGGAGCAAGCGCCGGCCCCGCCTCCCGAAGAGGTCCCGGCGGAAGGTGCCGCCGCCCGTACCATTGACGAACTGCTTCGGGACCTGCTCCCCACTGCGCGCTACAAACCCGACCACGCGCACCGCCAGCGACTCCTGATGCTGCTCGAACTCGATGACGCCAGCACGGGCGCGCCGTCATTCCCGACTCAGACCGAGATCGCCCGCCGCACAGGCAAGACTCGCGCGCTCATCGGCCAGGATCTTACCAGCGCTCGCGAACGCTGGCGCCGCTCGCGCTCGCTCACCGAGGTCCGCAACGAGATCGCCCAGTTCCTGGAGGCAGAGGGCTGCATTGCCACGGCGCGCGAACTAGCGGAATACCTGCTCGCCGCCCGCGGAGCCGAAGCCGCGGACCCGAGCTTGCGTATCCGGCGGGCAGCGGCGGTGGTCCGGGCGGTGCTCGAAACCGAGCGCATCATGGATAAGCCGCGCTGGGAAGAGAGCCGCGCCCACGGTCTCTACCTGGTAGCCACCACCGAAACGCTGTTCCATTTCGCTTGGCGGCTCGCGGAAACGGCGCGGGACGTGGCGGCGGCGGACCCCATGCCTTCGCCCGCCCGCGCGCTGGAGATGCTACGTGCCACGCCGGAGACCCCGGAAGCGCTCTCCGAAAGCCGCCTGCGCCGCCTCGCAGCGGCAGTGGGCGGCGTCTCGCTCTCGCCCCGGCAGGAACTGTACCCCACGGGCATGCCCGCGGCGCGGGCCTTGAAACTGGCGCAGGCCGCGCTTGCCGGCCTCGACGGCCTGACCGTCGAGGATCTTCGCCGCCGCGTACGCGACCGCTACCCCGACGCGCAACCGCTGCCCGGCCGTCCCGAACTGGACGCCCTGGTGCTGGAATGCGGGCTGGTGCTCTCCTGGGACACGCGCGCGGAACGCTACCTCGCGCCGAAGCCGGGTACCAGTTCCTCTTCGGTCAGCCTGCACACGCGCTACACGCCACCCCCGCACCGCGCGGCCGAAGAGCTGTCGCCCGAGCGGCAAATCGCGCGGGAGTTCGAGCGCGCTCTCGCTGCCGCCTACAAAACGCCCTCGTACCTGGCGCTCTTCACCGCCTCGAAGAACGTGCGCCGCGCCGAGGAGATCCTCCGGCGGCGCTTCCCCATGGGCGTGTTCAACCTCGACAGTGAAATCATCGCCGCCATGCGCGGTTGCGCGCAACGCCTGGGGGCGGATTGGGACGTGGTGCTTCGCGCCGACGCCGCGCCGCCCGAAAGCCAGGACTGGCGCCGTCTCCAGCAGTTGCTCCGCCAGGCGCTACCCGCCGTGGAGGAAAAGCTGCGCGCGCGCACGAGTCCGCTGCTGGTGACGTACCCCGGCCTGCTGGCCCGCTACGGAGAGATGAGCCTGCTGGCGCGCCTTTCCGATGGCCGCCTCGCGAACAGCCTTTGGGTTCTGGTGGCGGGCGACCAGCAGACCGGGCGACCAACAATAGATGGCGTGCCGGTGCCTGCCGCCAGCGCCAACCAGGCAGCCGAAATCCCGCCGGCCTGGCTTACCGAACACAGCACATCCGACGACGAGGGAGGCCTGCGATGATCGACGAAGCCTCCCTCCGCGAGGGTCTCAAGAAACTGCTGGCCGCCACGGAAGCCGATATCCGCGCCCGCGTGGAGGATGAGCCTGCGCTCAAACATGCGATCGAAGCGCGCCACAAGGCCGCCGCCGAAGCGGGCCGCACTGCCCCCGGCGCGTGGCTCGCGTTCCGCGACGAAGCGGTGACTCAAGCCGCCGTCCACTGGCTGCTGGCTTCGGTATTCGTGCGCTTCCTGGAGGATAACGATCTCATCGATGAGGTCTGGATCTCCGGCCCGAAGATGGACGGCCGCGACCGCCTGAACGAGGCGCTCGACCGCCAGGCACTCTGGTACCAGCAGAACCGACACAAGAACGACGCCGATTACCTGCTCGATGTGTTTGCCCGGACCGCTGAACTCCCCGGCATGGCCGGCCTGTTCGACCGCGCCCACAACCCGCTCTGGTCGCTCGGTCCGACCGGTTTGCAGGCGATGGCGATTCTGCGTTTCTTTCGGGACCGCGACGATGCCACCAGCGAATTGCGACACGACTTCACGGACCCGGCGTGGAACACGCGTTTCCTCGGCGATCTCTACCAAAACCTTTCCGAGTTCGCACGCAAGCGCTATGCCCTGTGCCAGACGCCGGGCTTCGTGGTGGATTTCATTCTTGACCGGACGCTCACCCCGGCGCTCGATGTATTCGGCCTGGAGCAGACCCGCCTCATCGACCCGACCTGCGGCAGCGGACATTTTCTGTTGGCGGCGTTCGACCGGCTGTTTGCGAAGTGGGTGGAGCGGGAGCCGGACGGCAACCTGCGCTTATTGGCGCAGCGGGCGCTCGATGCGGTTTACGGGGTGGACCTCAACCCCTTCGCGGTGGAGATTGCGGAGTTCCGGTTGTTGATTGCGGCGCTCCGGGGCTGTGGGATCACGCGACTGAAGGATGCGCCGAGTTTTTCGCTGCAACTCGCAACGGGAGATTCGTTGCTACACGGACGCCTACAGGGCCGTGAGCACTCGATTCAGTACCCGATGGGGCACGATCCACGAAGCCACTATTATGCTACGGAGGACGAGAAAGCGCTTGAGCGGATTCTGGGCCAACAATATCACGCGGTGGTGGGGAACCCGCCGTACATAAACGTATCTGATCCAGTCCTCCGCGAGACCTATCGTGCCCGATACGGCTCTTGCCGAGGCACATATCAGCTCAGTGTTCCGTTCATCGAGCGCTTTATGAATCTGACTCGACCAGCCCTGCCGGATCCTTCTCAACAAGCAGGCTTTCAGGGCTTGATAGTGTCGAGTGCTTTTATGAAACGCTCATTCGGCAAAACCCTCGTCGAGACTTACATCCCCCGGTGGGATCTTACCTATGTCATCGATTGTGCCGGATGTTATATTCCTGGTCACGGCACGCCGACTGTAATCCTGGTTGCGCGAAATCAACCCCCGGTAGGGGATCATCTGCGAGTCGTCCGAGGCGTGCGGGGTGAGATCACATTGCCAAGTGATCCCGCATCCGCTCCTGTCTGGTCAGCGATAGCACACCAGGTTGAATTACCGGGCACTGCTAGCAAATGGGTCAGCGTGAGCGATGGCGATAGGCGTGCGTTCGGGGTCTGGCCGTGGTCCATGGGGGGAGGCGGGGCCGCTGAATTGAAGGCTTTTCTTGAAGATGCACCCAGGGAACGAATGAGTGAGTCGTGTCAGTCACGGGTCGGAGGCGGTGTCCGAATTGCAGAAGAAGAGGCTTTCTACACAGGTGCTTGTCGACATCGGCGCAACGCACTCGGACCCGAAGAGCTTCGTGAAATTGTGGTTGGTGAAAGCTGCCGCGACTGGGAACTGAGACCCTGCGATCTGGTACTTTTCCCATACTCGAAAGCTGTAACGAGTCCCGCTTTTCTGAGCGTTTTGTGGCCATGGCGTACGCTCCTGGCCGCGCGCACCACTTTTCAGGGCAATATGGCGGATGCAGGTCGAGGATGGTGGGAATATCAGCAATACACGCCTTTTCCGTACGATACTCAACTTTCAGTTGCATACGGGGAGATCACGACCCATTCTCATTTTGTACTCGACCGTGGAGGCAGAGTCTTCAACTGCACTGCACCGGTGATCAAGCTCCCCGGACCCACTTCGGAGGTCGATTACATTGGACTGCTAGGAATTCTGAACAGCGCGGTTGGCTGTTTCTGGTTACGCCAGACTTGCCACAGCAAGGGAACGCGCGGCATAGGCGGCGGGCTATGCACAGAAGCTTGGGAGCAGTTTTATGTCTTCAGTCCCACGGTGCTAAGTAGCATTCCTGTGCCGAAGATCCAGCCTGTCGGGATGGCTTCCGCGATTCAGCGTGCGGCCGACGCCAGAGCAGCTTTGAGCCCTGATCTCGTCACTTCCGACGATCTAAGGAGGGAGCACTTGGAGGCGGCCCGCAGTTGCGCCGCAGCCCACCTCGCCCGCATGATCGCCCTCCAGGAAGAACTCGATTGGCAGGTCTATCATCTTTATGGTCTCCTCAATGAAGACTTGTCGCTCCCGCCCGAAGAAGTCCCTCCGCTGAAACTCGGCGAGCGCCCTTTTGAGATCGTCATGGCACGGCAGATGGCCGCCGGCGAACTCGAAACCGCTTGGTTCGAGCGGCACGGGTCCACGCCCATTACCGAGCTGCCTTCGCACTGGCCGGAACGGTATCGCCGCGCCGCCGAGCGGCGCCTCGAGATCATCGCCACCAACCACGACATAGCGCTCATCGAGCAACCGGAATACAAGCGCCGCTGGAACCTGCCGAAGTGGGAAGATCTCGAACGGAAAGCCCTGGAGAACTGGCTGCTGAACCGCATGGAATCCGCCGCGCTATGGGCGGACCCGGAACTGAAAAGCTGTTCGCGCCTGGCCGACCTGATGCGCCGCGATCCGGAGTTTGCACAAGTGGCCGAACTGGCGGAGGGGCGTCCGGATTACGACATCGCCGCGCTGGTGAAGCGCCTCGCCCTGAAGCAGGCCGTCCCGTTCCTCCCTGTGCTGCGGTATAAGCCCTCCGGCATGGAAAAGCGCCGCGAATGGGAGAAGACATGGGAGTTGCAGCGGCGCGAAGACGCCGGGGAGGAAGCCGAAATCCCCGTCCCGCCAAAATACCGGTCCGCGGATTTCCAGGATGCGACCTGGTGGAGCCTGCGCGGCAGCCTGGACGTTCCCAAGGAGCGCTTCATCTTGTATTCCGGGCTTGAAGGAACCTCCGATTCCAGTCCCGTGATTGGTTGGGCCGGATGGGACCACCTGAAGAGGGCGCAGGCGCTCACCGCATATTACCAACACGTGAAAGAGCAGGAAGGGTTGTCCGAAGAGCGCTTGAAACCGGCGCTGGCCGGGTTGCTCGACATCATCCCATGGCTCAAGCAGTGGCACAACGAGCCTGATTCTGCGACGGGTGACCGCATGGGAGACACCTTCGCATCCTTCCTGGAAGCCGAGTGTCAGGAATTGGGAATCACCGTGGATTCTTTGCAGGAATGGACGCCGGTGCGCGCCTCGCGCGCGGGAAGACGTCGAGGATAAGGTATCGGAATGGCATCAGCAAGCCCAACGCCCACCATCGGACAATTGTTCCAGTTGCCGGAGCGGGTCAACCCTACGGATTACGTCCTCAAGCTTAGCGAGGGCGTGTCGGACCCGACCGCCACCATCCAGCAGTACGTCGTCACGCCGCAACTGGCGGTGTGTTTCGACAAAGCCCTCACGCTGATCCGCGGCGCCGTGGAGCGGCGGCAGAGCGTGGCCACGTACCTGCACGGCAGCTTCGGCGCGGGCAAGAGCCACTTCATGGCCATGCTCTACCTGCTGCTGAACGGCAACACGCAGGCGCGCAGCGTACCGGAGTTGGCCGAGGTGGTGCAGCGGATGGGGACGTGGGCCCAGGGCCGGCGCTTCCTGCTGATCCCGTACTACCTGATGGATGCGGAGAGCGTGGAGCAGTGCCTGCTGGGCGGATATGTGGACCACGTCCGGCGGCTGCACCCGGAACAGCCTCCGGCCGGCCTCTACCGCTCGGACAGCATGATCGAGAATGCCCGTGGACTCCGGCAGCAGTTCGGAGAAGCCGCGTTCTTCGCTGCCTTGAACCGGACTACAGGTCCCGGCGCTGGTTGGGGCCAGATCGCCTCGACGTGGGATGGCGCCCGCTTTGAGGCCGCCTGCGAAGCCGGCCCAGCCGAACCGGACCGCGTGCAACTGGTGAGCGACCTGGCTGCCACCGTGCTCACGACCGCGCGGCACACGGCGGATTTCGTCAGCCTGGGCGAAGGGCTTTCGATTATGAGCCGGCACGCCAAGTCGCTGGGGTACGATGCGGTCATTCTATTCCTGGACGAGCTGATCCTGTGGCTGGCGTCGCGCGCCGCCAGCGTGGATTTCGTCACGCGCGAGGCGCCGAAGTTGGTCAACCTGGTGGAATCGAGCGTGGCGGAGCGCCCGGTGCCCATCGTTAGCTTCGTTGCCCGGCAGCGGGATCTGCGCACCGTGCTGGGCGAGCAGGCCGTGGGCAGCGAGGTGAAGAACTTCGAGGACGCCCTGAACTACTTCGAAGCCCGCTTCGATCAGATCCGCCTGGAAGACCGCAACCTGCCGACTATTGCCGAGAAGCGGCTACTGGTACCGAAGGACAGCGCGTCGGCCGAGCTGATCCGGCAATCGTTTGAGTCCGTTAAGAAGATCAAGGACTCCGTCAAGGAGATCCTACTGACGCAGGAGGGCGACCTGGAGCAGTTCCGGCAGGTCTACCCGTTTTCGCCCGCGCTGGTGAAAACGCTGGTGGGCGTCTCCGCAGCGTTGCAGCGCGAGCGCACGGCGCTCAAGATCATGGTCCAGTTGCTGGTAGACCAGCGCGATACGCTGCACCTGGGCGAAATCATGCCGGTGGGCGACCTGTTCGGCGTCATGCTGGAAGGCCACGATGCGTTCAGCGCCGAAATGAAGCAGCGCTTCGACGCGGCCCGCAAGCTGTGGGAGCAAAAGCTGCGGCCGCTGGCGGAGGAGGATGCCGCCACGGTCGGCATCGAGGCGCGCGATCGCCGGCTGAAAGAGAACGAGCGCATCATCGGCACGCTGGCGCTGGCCGCGCTCACGCCGGAGTTGGATACGCTCAAGACGCTCACGCCGCGGCGCCTCGCGGCGCTGAACCACGGCAGCATCAAGGTCTCGATTCCGGGCACGGAGGCGAACTCCGTCTGGAAGAGGCTGCAAGACTGGTCGTCCAAGGTGGGAGAGATTCGGATCAAGGGCGAGGGCGTGGACGCCGTGGTCACACTGCAACTCAGCGGCGTGGACACCAATACGATCATCTCCGGCGCCGCCCACGAGGATAACCCGGGCAACCGGCTGCGGACGGCCAAGCAATTGCTGTTCGAGGAGATCGGGGTGGACCCGGAAGGCGGGGTCTACTGCGAATACTCGTTCAAGTGGAAGGCCACGGCGCGCGCGGCCGAACTACGGTTCAGCAACGTTTGGGAAACGGACGATTCGAAGCTCCAGCCTAGCGGCGATCCATGGCTGGTGGTGATCGATTTTCCGTTCGATCGGGACGGCCACACCCCCCAGGACGATGTGGAGCGGCTGGCCGAGTTCAAGGCGAGACACGCGAGACAGGGGGCGCGCACACTGGTCTGGCTGCCCTCTTTCTTCAGCCTGGAGACGCAGCGGGCGGTGGGCAAGCTGACCATCCTCGATTTCCTGCTTGCCAACGATCAGCGGCTTAAGGAGTACAGCGCGAACCTTTCTTCCGTGGAGCGGGCCGAGGCGCGTATGTTGCTCGAAAACCAGCGATCCAGCCTGCGCGATAAGGTGAAGCGCGCGTTGCGGGAGGCGTATGGCGTGCAGGCCGCGGAGCCCGGCATGCTCGACCCGGCGTATGAGTTGGAGCCGGCGCAACAGTTCCAGTGCCTGGAAGGTTCGCTGCCGTTGCGCCCGCCCGTGGCGGCCACGCTGGCCGACGCACTGAACGGGATTCTGGCGCAGGCGCTTGAGCACGAATTCCCGGCGCACCCCGACTTTCGGGAGGACGAGGTCAAGATCACTGACACGTTGGTGAAGCGCGCGCTGGAAGAGATCCGCAACGCGCTGGCTGCCCCGGAATTGCGGGTGCTAATCAATAAGGACACGCGCAAGCTGCTGCGGCCGTTGCTGGAGCCATTGGAACTGGCGCATGTGGGCGACCAGTGGCTGCTGGTGGAGCGCACGTGGATGGACCATTTCGACCGTTGCGAGGCGCAGCATCAGGGGCCGGTCACGGTGCGTGATTTGAGGCGCTGGATCGACCATCCGCGTCCCAAGGGCCTGCCGGTTTCCTTGCAGAACCTGATTATCAACACCTACGTGCTTCAGTCTAATCGGCTGCTGATCTTGCAGGGGATAGCACTGGACCCGGGTTCCACGCCGCTCCGCGATGAAACGCTCGTGGAGAAGCAGGAACTGCCTTCGCAGGAAATGTGGGCCAAGGCCGTGGACCGCGCCGGCAAGGTGTTCGGCGTGACCGGCCTGCCGCTCGCCAGTGCACAGAATATGGCGCGACTGGCGCAGGAGGTTCGCAAGGTGGCGTCGGAGTATCGCGAACCCTCGGATAACTATCTGGCTAAATTAGCAACCGTGCTGCGCACCTGCGGCGTGATGGAATCCAATCCGCCGCGACACCAAACGGCGCTATCTGTGCGGGCGGCGATGGCCGCTCTCGAAGCCCCCCAGAAACCGATTCTGGTAGTGCGAACGCTTCAGACTATGGCGACGGCGACTTCGGAAAACGCCATGGGCAAGAGCCTGAAGCAGGCGTCGAGCATGCTGGGCGCGCTCCAGAACCTGAACCTACTGATGTTCGAAGGCCTGCGCCAGATCGCGGACGAGCCGCGCGCCACCGCAGCGCGGGGCCTGATCGAGAAGTTGCACGAGGCCCTGTGCGCCGACGAATACGTGATTTCGCTCGCCGCAGTTTTGCCGAATTTGCAGGTCCGGGCCACCGAGCTGATCGTAGTGCGTCCGCCGCAGCCGCCGCCCGAGACTGTGCCGCCGAGGCCGCTGGTCGCTCCAGTGCCGCCGATCGAATTGCCGCCGATCCCGCCGACGCCCACGCCCAAGCATCGCAAGGTGGTTTCCCAAGGCTCGAAGACGACCAAAGGCATGGCGGACTGCAAGGCCGTGCTCCAGGAGATCGAGAGTAGCCTGGACGAGGGATCGGAGCTGCGCCTGAGTTGGGAAATCGTCCGCGAGGAAACCGAATGACGGAAGCCAGCTTGCTTTCGCTCATTGCTCCGCGTTGGAGGGCCGCTCGGGAGAAGGGTTCTGCCCCGGCAGCTATCGGCGTACATAGCGAAACGCGCTGGCAGGGCCCGGCTGAGGTTACGCTCGACAGCGTACGAGTGCCCGTGGCGCAGTGCGATTCCGTGCTCGCTGCCAGGGAACAACTTGCCGTACGGGGTTCCAACTGGTTCGTGCTGGTAACGCCGCTGGAGTTGACGGACCTGGGGGCCGACGTCGAGGCGCGTCTGCTACGCCACCGCCTGCTTCGAGTGGAGCCGTGGGACCTGCTGCGCAGCCGGTTCAACGCGCGCACGTTCGATGGGTCGTTGCTCGGCAAGGCAGCCTTGGCCGATGCCGCAGTGGAGGCGCTCGGAGCGACGAACCCCGATCCTGCGCCCGCTGGCGTGCTGACCGCGGAATCCGTCTGGCGCGTGGTGATCGGGAACCGGCTGGGCGTGGACGAAGCCCGGCCGGACGCCCGCAAATGGCTCGAATGGGCGCAGGATGCCGCCGCGTGCGCGCGGTGGCGCGCGCTCGGCGATGAGCTTAAGGGGCTGCTGGTGGACTGGATGGCCGGATCGCTGGGGGACTGGGCCATCGCCTTCGCCGGGTGCCTGGACTCTGGCTACGGCCAGCAGGCCATGGCGCTCGGACTGGCTCTCGGCGTGTTGCGCCAGGAACGGCAGGACGCCCAGGAACGGGTGGTCCTGGCGCAGGCCTCGGGCCGGCTGGAGCAGTTCGCCGGCGGGCGGACGATATCCGCCCAGGCACAGCGTGTCTGGAACGAAGCTGCCGAACAGTGGGCCGCCGCACGCGCCGCAGCGGGCGATATTGCCACGGTGCTGAATGAAGTCGGCGAGGCGGACCGCATCCTGGAGAAGATCGGTGCGCTGCCGCTGGCGTGGTTGGGCAAATGGTCGGTTGCCGGGTTCGCGCAGCGGCTGGAGCGGTTCAGTGGGGTGGGCCTCCAGGCCGGTCCACCCGAATTCGAGCGGTGCTTGCGCGAGGTGGAATCGCACGAATTAGCTCGCTGGTCCGCGCGCGAGCGCTCCTGGACCGAGCGCGCCCGCATGGCCGCGCGCCTGGCTCGCTGGCTGGCCACTTCGTCCAATCCGGCGAAGGACTGGGCGGAGTCGGTGTCGCGCTATGTGGAGCACGGTGCGTGGGTGGACTGGGCGCGCCAGGCGATTACCGCTGGCGACGAACCGGAAGGAACGGCCCGAAGCTGGGCAGCTTTGTGCGAGCGCGCGGCGCGGCGCCGCGACGAGGAGAACTTGGTTTTCGGCCGCCAGCTGGCCGATGCGGTGCAGCGCGATTCTTTCGGCGATACTGTGATACCGGTGGAGCGCGTGCTCGAACGCGTGGTGGCGCCGTGGGCGAAAGACCGTGTTCTGCTGATTCTGATGGACGGAATGAGCATTGCGGTGTGGCGCGAACTTAGCCAGGAATTGGTCCAGGCCGGTGCGCAACTCTGGAGTTGGCGGGAAGGCCAACCGCTGCCGCCGGGCCTTTCCGCGCTGCCTTCCATGACAGGGTTCTCGCGGGCCAGCCTGCTTTGCGGCAAACTCGCTTCTGGTGGTCAGGAAGTCGAGAGGCGCGGATTCGCGGAGAATCCGGCATTGATGGGCGCGTCGCGCAGCGGCTATCCGCCCGTTCTCTTCCACAAGGACGAGTTGGCGGGGGAGACTACTCGCAAGGAGATTCGCAACCCTCAGCGGCGCGTGGTGGGCGTAGTGATCAACGTGGTAGACGATTCACTCGATGGGCCGGACCAGCGCACGTTCCATTGGTCGTTGAGCCAGGTCCCGGTCCTGCGAGCGCTCCTCGCCGAGGCCGAAACGGCCGGGCGAGCCGTGATCTTTGCGAGCGATCACGGCCACGTAATGGATCGCGGCGCCGTGATGCGGCGCTCCGGCTCCGCCGATCGCTACCGCTTCCCCGAGGAAGGCGCCCCTGGGGAAGATGAAGTCCTGCTTGCCGGACGCCGCGTCCTGGAAGAGGGCGGAGGCGTAGTGGCGCTCGCCACCGAAGTGGTTCGGTACACGCCGTCGCGAAAGCTGGGCTATCACGGTGGTGCGACGCCCCAGGAATGCCTCGCGCCGCTGGCCGCGATCTCACCTGCCGCGAAGGGGCCTGAGGGTTGGGCTAAAACCGTCGAGAATGTGCCACTGTGGTGGTACGCCGGGGGGGTGCTTCCCGCCGAACCTACCGCCAAGCCAAAAGCCCGTCGGGCGGAGCCGCTCTTCGAAGGCGTTGCTGGTATCGAGCGCGATTGGGTCCGGGAGTTGTTGAATGGCCCCGCGTTCGCCGAGCAGATGCGGATCGCGGGAGGACGTCTCGATGGGGCGCGCGCGGAGCAGGCGCTTCGCGCATTGGCGGCGCGCAATGGAGTTTTGATGAAACCCGCGCTGGCGCAGCGGGTGGACCTGCCTCAGTTCCGGATCGATGGATTCCTATCCAATTTCGAGCGGGTGCTGAACGTGGATGGGTATCCTGTGGTATCGGTGGATGATTCGGAGACAGTCCGGCTGGATATCGATCTGCTGAAGAAGCAGTTCGGCTTGGAATAAGCGTATGGTGAGTCCTCAGCGCCGCAGTGACATTATCGACGCGCTTCGCGCCGGCACCGTGCCCAGGCGTGGGCTCGATCTGTTGGCGGTCGGGATGGAGCGGTTCGAATCCGCGATTGACGAAGAACTCGATTCGGTGCGGGCGGGCAACGGTCGGTTCAAGGCCGTCCGCGGCGAATACGGCAGCGGCAAGACCTTCTTCGCACGATGGGTGGAGGAGCGCGCCAAGCGCGCCGGTTTCGCCGTCTCCGAGGTGCAGATCAGCGAGACGGAAACGCCGCTGCACCGGCTGGAAACCGTGTACCGAAGGTTGATGGAACGCCTCTCCACATCCGATAAGGAGCAGGCCGCATTCCGCAGCATCGTGGATGCGTGGGTATACGCCTTGGAGGAGGACCTGCTGGCAGCCGGCGACGTAAGCGGGCAGGACGCCGCCGTGTTGGTGGCCCGCACCAATGAACTGATTGAGAAGCGGCTGGCGGCGATTACGGAACTTGCGCCGGCGTTCTCAGCGGCGCTCCGTGGATATCGTGCGGCAGTAGCGGCGGGAGAGAATGCCACCGCCGAGGCGCTCCTGGCATGGGTCTCCGGTCAGCCGAATGTTGCGGCGGCTGCGAAACGGACCGCGGGCATCAAAGGCGAGATCGATCATTTCAGCGCGTTGTGCTTCCTCCAGGGCCTATTGATCATGCTTCGCGACGCGGGCTTCGCCGGCCTGGTGTTGGTGCTCGATGAGGTGGAAACGCTTCAGCGGGTTCGCGGCGATGTTCGGGAAAAGGCGTTGAACGCGTTGCGGCAGTTGATCGACGAATTGCTCGGCGGCCGCTTTCCTGGCCTGTATCTTGTTATTACTGGAACGCCAGCATTCTTCGACGGCCCTCAAGGCGTGCAGAGACTGCCGCCGCTGGCGCAACGCTTGCATGCGGATTTCGGGTCCAATCCCCGCTTCGACAATCCTCGGGCACCGCAGGTTCGCCTCCGGAACTTCGATTTACGTGAGTTGGTCGAGGTCGGGAGGAAGGTTCGGGACCTCTATGCGGACGGTATCCCAAACGGCGGGCGCATTCACACCGTTGCTGACGATGCCTACCTGGAGTTGCTGGCCAAAGCGCTCGCTGGGCGGCTGGGTGGCCATGTGGGACTGGCACCGCGATTGTTCCTCAAGAAGCTGGTGGGCGACGTTCTGGACCGAATTGACGTCCATCCGGATTTCGACCCGCGCCGCGATTACGCCCTGACCGTCGTCGACGCCGAGCTGAGCGACCAGGAGCGGGCCGTGGCGACGGTGGACGATATCGAGTTGCGCCTGTGACGGCATTCGACCGGCTACACGCCTCGCTCCAGCACCACATCGTGAACTCGCTCGGGTGGCGCGAACTGCGCGCACTTCAAGAGCAGGCGATCACGCCGGTTCTCGATGGAAGGCATTGTCTCCTACTGGCGCCGACGGCTGGCGGGAAGACCGAGGCCGCTGTGTTCCCCCTGCTATCACGAATGCTCGTCGAGGATTGGCAAGGTCTCAGCGTTCTGTACGTGTGCCCGATCCGGGCCTTGCTGAACAACCTGGAAGAGCGGCTTTCGTACTATGCCGGGCTGGTGGGCCGCAGTTGCGGCCTCTGGCACGGGGACGTCAGCCAGGCGGTAAAGTCGCGCATCCTGGCGGAGCCGCCGGATATCCTGCTCACGACGCCCGAGAGTCTCGAAGCTTTGCTGATCTCGAACCGGACGGACAAGCCGTATTTCTTTGGGTCCGCCAAGGTGGTAGTGGTCGATGAGATCCACGCTTTCGCTGGCGATGACCGCGGCTGGCACCTGCTCGCCGTGTTGGACCGGATCGTCAGGCTCGCTGGGCATCCACTACAACGCATCGGTTTGTCCGCAACAGTCGGGAATCCAGCAGAGTTGCTCCAATGGCTCGTGGCGGGTTCAGATGCGGATGGCGTCGTAATTGCGCCGCCGGCTCTAGCGCCGTCAGCAGCGGACGTCACAATCGATTACGTCGGCAATATCCAGAATGCCGCCACCGTCCTGAAGCTCCTTTACGCCGGCGAAAAGCGGCTAGTGTTCTGCGACAGCCGTGCCCGGACGGAAGAGTTGGCCGCCCTCTTGCGTTCCGAAGGCGTGCCGACGTTCGTTTCTCACAGCTCTCTGAGCGTCGGGGAGAGGCACGACGCGGAGCGCGCGTTCCGAGAGGGACGCGATTGCGTCATCGTGGCGACCAGCACGCTGGAACTCGGAATCGATGTGGGGGACTTGGATCGGGTCATCCAGATTGACGCGCCCGCGACGGTCGCATCCTTCCTGCAACGGCTGGGACGCACGGGGAGACGGAGCGGAACGAAGCGCAATTGCCTGTTCCTGACGACATCGCCGGAATCGCTGCTACAGGCTGCGGCGCTGGTGGAGCTGTGGAGACAGGGTTACGTCGAGCCCATCAAGCCGCCGGCCGTTCCGTACCACCTGTTTGCCCAACAGGTGCTGGCGTTGCTCCTGCAACAAGGCGCCATCCCCGAGAACAGGATTCTCTCAGCGCTCGCGGGCTTGGTCACGTCGGCCAGCCTTAACGAAGCGGCTTGCGCCGACATCATCCGGCACATGC
This sequence comes from Bryobacterales bacterium, assembly GCA_003142355.1. The sequence goes on along the minus strand of PLMF01000427.1, from coordinate 11,405 downwards.
TGGAGATGCGCCTGCTGGCGTCGGATTCCGGTCTCCTCATGGTCGGGGATCAAGCGGAACGTCTGTACGGTGCAAAGCACTACATCACCTTGCTTTCGATCTTCGATAGCCTCCCGTTGTTCACGGTGTTTTGGGGGACGAAAGAGATCGGTGCCGTTCATCCGATCTCATTCCATGAAGATCAACGACGTGGCCCCGTCATTCTGTCGCTTGCGGGCCGCTCATGGCAGGTGGGCCACATAGATTGGGAGCATCAGACCGCGCAAGTCACCCCCGCCGACGAGCTCGGGAAATCGCGCTGGCTCGGAGAGAGCAGGCCGCTATCGAACAGACTCTGCCAGGCCGTCCGCACAGTCCTCCTCGATTCAGATGCGCGCTCGTGGTGGTCGAAACGCGCAAAGGACCAGATCGCCTCGGCTCGGGAGAATGCGCCGGCGGTGGCCCCCGATGCGACAGTGGTCGAGATCGACTCTGACCGCGCGCGGGTGACCTGGTGGACCTTCGCCGGCCTGAACGCCAACTTTGAACTGGCTGCCTCATGGCTCGGCACGGTGCGCTTCGACAACTTCAGCGTGACGCTCGAAGGCCGTATTCCGCTGGATCGGATTCGTGAGTGGATCCGCGCCGAATCGCTGGTCGATCCGACCCGTCTGGACCAATTGCCCCGTTGGAAGTTTCATGAATGCCTGCCGCCGAAGCTAGAAAAGGAGTCGCTACTTTCACGGCTTCATGATCGGGCCTCGGTCGAAGTCGCACGAGCATCGCGGCTTGAGTATCGGAACACTGTCTGAACATGAATCACAGTCCGCCGCAATACCCTCCCGGAGTTTCTCACAACTGACGCATAGAACACGACATCACTCTAATTGACTAATTCTGTTGGGAGTTAATGAAAAGAACACTGATCGGAGTTCAGTCGTTACCCTTGGCGGCGGCCCGTGCCAACAGTTCACGCGCTGAGGGTAACCACTGTCTTGATCCCAATCGCATCCAGGATTTCCTGGAGCCGAACAATCGCGACCGTCTGATAGTCGCTCTCCTCATACCGACTGATAACTTGCTTGCTCACGCCCAGTCGCCGGGCCAGTTCCGTTTGTGACACGCCCTTGGCGATTCGGAGTCTTGCGACGAACGGGGTGATTTGATCGAGCCGCTCCACATGCGGCAGAGCCAATTCGCCAGACTTCAACTGATCGTATTCGCGCAATTCGTCTTCGAGTTGCCGGATCATGCCCTCGTAGCTTCCGAGGATCGCGGCGGAGCGTTTGCCTGGCTTCTCCTGCTCCGCCTTCGCGAGTGCTCGCCGGAAGCCCTCGATCTGCGCCAGGGTCCGGTCTCGTTGCGCGTCGCTCTTGATCATGCTCGTACCGCCTTCACCACTTGAATCACGCCGCGAGGTTGACCATCGCGGTCCTGTCGAAAGAACTCCGGAAATCCCAACTCCGGCGTCGCCTGCATCGCCGGATGGATGAAAAACTCAACGCCGTAGTCGGCCCACATTCTCCACTTCCACTTCCGCAGATGCGGAACCAAGACCGGCTCAAAGTCGATCCAGTACGGATCGATGCGATCATAGACGCCCTCGTCTGGCTCAACCCAATAGCCGTCGACATCACCGGGATCCGGCTTCTCCGTGCAAAAACTGCCGTCGATGTAGATCTCCTCAATTCCGGCCGCCCAAAAAGCCTCGATGGCGGCGCGGAGCCCCTTTAACAACCACCGACGACGGGGCGTGAAACCGAGGCGCTTCCGGATGTGCTCCACTGTTGCCTGATGATTCCCCGGGGGTAACGCGCCCGTGCTGGGGTCAAATGCCGGAATCAAAAGCCACCTCCATCATCTCAGAGACAATCTACACTGTCAACAGATACGCTGTCAACGTAAGGCGACAACAAACGGATCACCGGGATGGTACACTGTTCCCACCGGGCAGCGGGTCAGCGCGAAAGGCCGCTCCAGTAGCTGAGGTAGAGCGCCAGGTTGTATGCTGCGTGGGCGAGAGCAGCAGCCGCGGTCGATCGATATCGGATTCGGACCCAACCGTACAGACAGCCCGTAAGCATAATACAACAAAGCTGGAGCGCCGTTGTCCCGGCGGTCGTGAGGTGCGCAATCGAGAAGACCAAGGCTACCCCGATGATCGAATAGGCAGCCGATCTCGACGGGGACAGGCGCCGGGTGAGCAGAAGAGCTGCCGTAAATAGATAGCCCCTGAAGATCACTTCCTCCAGAACCGGCCCGAGTGCAATGGCCAACACCGCCCTGTTCCACCCGCTCTCGGTTCCCAGGGGTTGCTGCGAGAGGCTTGCGACCGAAACAATGGAGCTGCCCGCAAGGAGACCCGCTACGACGCATACTGTGGCGGCTCTGCTGCCTATTCGATTCCAATTCGCGAATTCGAGCCCGAGGCTTTTGAGCCTGCCAGTAGCTGAAACCGCGACCAGCAGAAAGGCACACGCCTCAATCAGCCCGGCGATTTGTCCACGAGGTCGGATCGAGCCAAGCGCCCCGAAGGCCGGCAACAGGAGCATCCAGAACAGCAATTCTCTCCAATACCCCGCCAGTCCCTTTACCCAGCCGGTTCTCGCGCGTCTACTTTGGAACAGCATTCTGATCCACTTCCTTTTTGGTCCACATCGTGTCTACTGCAAAAATCAGACATGAACCCCCCGAGCATTTTGGGTACATTCTGGTGCAGAATAGAACAGTTCGGCATTGAACGTTATGCCAAGGGAGCGGAATCAACGCGGCGGTAGCCTCATAGACCGAGTTCGCCAGCAGACAGAGCGCCGCGCCTTGGAACAGGCCAAGCGAGTCCCCTGGAAGCGCCTGGCTGAAGCCGCCGACGAATACACCGACTGGCAGGTGTTCACGCTATGGTTACGGGCTGTCGTCGAGGCGGCCGGAAGCATCCCGGCCATGGTCGCGCAGGAGATGGAATCCAGAACGCCTCGACTCCTTGAGCGCATCTGGCCGGACGTCGAGGCTGCTGTGAAGAATGGGGATGGCCCGGGCGCCAGGATTTGGCAGGATGTCAGCCTGTGGGCGGAGATGAACGTCTTCATCGGCGCGAAGCGGGCCGGCTGGTTGGATGCGGTCCGCTATTATTCTTCGATGTCGCTACGTTTCATGAAGGCGTGGTCACACTGGGAGAACATCGACCAGCGTTGGCGCGCTGCCCCGCCGCGACACTTTCCAGACTACGCGCAGTGGCAGTGTGAGGTCGCGGCCGTGGCCCGACTGTCGAATCCCGACAGCGTGGCGCAGCAGGTTCTTGACTCAGTTCGGGGGGTATCTGAGGCGGAGTGGAGTAGGCTTCTCTACGGATTCTCGGACTTGATGGCGTTTTGTCTGTGGATGGAATTGGTGCTCGACCTCGAGGGTCCAACCTCTGGGGTCGTTTGCAAGGAATTGGCGGCGAGGTACGGCGGCTTCAGTCCCGCGCTGGGCACGGTGGGATCCAAGGAAGCTGTTTGCTCCCTTAACGAGTGGGTGATCGAGCATGCACTCGCGATTGCCGGCCGGAGACCGATGCTCGCAGCTTTGAGCTTTCACGTTAACCACCATCCGGCATATCACGCGATGCGGAGCTTTGCGTTGCATTGTCACGATACCTGGCCTGTCGAATATCCGGATCACCGGCCTTCATTTGAGGAATGGCGAGAGGCTGCTGACGCATACTTTGAGGCGTAGTAAGGAAGAGTGCCCCGCCATCGGTGCCCTCCTCGCTCCGGCCGAGATCTATCGCGGTAACGTTGTCCCTTCGAAGGGGCCGCCGTGGTTTCCTTTGCCTACCAATACCGTCCAGGATCTCGCGGACATTCTTCTTGAAGGTTGCCGCTTCCTGGCAAGGGAATCCAAGATCAACGAGAAAAACCTGGTCCTCCCGACGGAGGCCGTCAAACGGAATCCGATCTGGATGCGCCCGCAGAAACTGTCCAAGGCACTCCTCCGTTATTCTGCGGTCCTTCGTTTCGAGCCAGCCTCGTTCCTTCCAACGACGAATCTGTCGTGGTGTCACGCGAAGAAAGTCTGCAAGACTGTTGACCGTGAAAACGGCGAATCCATGAACCTCGTGTACCGCATAATCAAGCCGCGCAATCTTCGCACGGACGGATTTCACGCTATGGCCCGTGCGAGCCGCGATTGACTCGATCGTTGCGTCCGCTCCGAGAGCACCCAGCAACGCGGTAGTTTGAGCCTCCGTCCAGCGTTTTGCCTCTCTCATGTCGGGCTTCCTTCGCTTATGTTCCGTGGGGATCCCCAATTTGGCGATGCGATACTCAACCGCTTTGCGCACGCTGTCCGGTCTGGGCGCAGCCTTAGTCGGTCGGCCTTCCTGGATTTTGCGCCCCATGATACGTTTTGCCGTCGCCGCGCCCCGTTTTGCGCACAGGTCAGCAAGAAGTCTGTCGGTCTCCGCAGTCCATTCGTAATTACTTACACCCTTTGGTCGGCCTGGCTGGCCAGCTGAACGCCGCGGCTCCAATAGTGGATCGAGCGTCGCCGCCAGGTTGCCCCTTTTCTTAGGCGCATGATTTGGCTGGCTATCATCTGCCGAACTCCGTTCGACCTGTGTTCCCTCCTGAACGTGCATCTTATCCCTCCCCAACGAACGTCAAGCCCAGCCGAAGGGGAGTGCCCAATACTCCTCTCTGACGTGTTCAGCACGTCCCCTCTAAGCAAATAAGCATTCTGCGGGGGAAAAAGGCCGATTGCTGCCGGTTTCCATTGGGGATTTAAGTCACAAAACCGTCCCAAGCCGATGCTGATTTCCGGCGACGAGTTCGCTATGCACGTTTTGAGTGCCGCACGACGGTGGTGATCGAACTGTATCGGGTTCGATGTCCGGACTGCGGGATCAAGGCAGAGAAGATCGAGCAGGTGCAAGCGGTTCGAGGAGATGGTGGGCCAAGCGCAAGCCGGCGCTGCGGCGGACCAGGACAGAATCCGTGGTCTTCAAGAAAGCAGCCTAAAATGCGGGTCCCGTCGAATTCCTGGAGAGCCCGAGAAGTTTGGAACAGCGAGATTCCGAGATAAACCTTCCCTGGAAAAGTGTATACACGCCTCCCACCCGTAGTTCCGGCCCGGCATAACAAAAATAGTCGCCAATCATCTAAAGCTACACCGTCTGACTGCCGATAGGAAAACAGAGGTGACCGCTCTGCGGAAAGCTGCCCGGCCAACAAATCGGGCGTTTCATCGAATTCCTGCTCAGAGCCGAAATTGCTTTGCGCCAATCCGAAATGCCGCTGAATGTAATGAACCTCACCTTCCACGAACGGGCCAACCCCTAAAATGTGCGAATGTTTACTTTATCCCGGTCGTAATGACGTAAATTTCCAGTCCTGCCTTCGGGCATTTCTGCTGCGGCAGTGCTTATTTGTAGTAGAGGGTATGTTCTCACGAGCATGCAGCGCTGCCACCCTCTGGTGATGATCGAGTTGTCGCGCAACTGGCTTAACGATGAGGGAGCCTCAACACGACACGCGGCGGGGGCCTCCCGAGCGGCTACCGCCGTTCTGGATGCGGTCCCGGGATTCACAGGGCCGGCCAATGGACCCTCGTGTTGTCGCGGTGTGTGAGAAGCTTTGGCCGTGGGCATACCGGCACGTCGAATGGGAATTGCACGATCCCGCCAGCGCTGCACAGCTTGTGGAGGGTGTAGCTATTGAGGTTTCTAGCCGGCTGCAGGACGAACCGGGCGTTAGCGAGAATCTGGCGGGCTATTTCATCACCGCCTTTCACCGCCAGGTGCGCCAGCAATTCCTGAAGGAAAACCGCGTGACGTACGAGGGTCTCCTCAGCGAATTGGAACAGAACCATCACCTCACCGCACCGGACTGGGAGGCGGCCATGGAGCGGGAGTTGTGCTTGAAGATCCTTGTCGACCAACTGCCGCACCAAGCACGTCACATGCTTAACTACCGGATACTGGGGTTCTCCTGGAATGAGATCGGCCGGGCGCTTCGCCTCTCGGGAAAGCAAGCAAGATCTCGATTCTATTACGAACTGGACAAGGTGCATGCCAAGTTGCTTGGCAGCAAACCCAAGGGCCCCGGTCATTCCGAGGAGTCAGATTGATGGACGACAAACATACACCTGGTCTTCCAGCTCGCCGGACCGAAAAACGGCTCGTCAAAATGGCGAGTGCGGTTCTCAGGGCGGACTGCCCAAACCCAGAGCGCATCGGCTGTCCGAGTTCCAGCGCAGTCGAAGCGGTTGTTGCGCGGCGCCTTGCGTCCCCAGATTTTGACAACGTCGTGGACCATATTGCAACGTGTGCCCCGTGTTTTGAGGAGTACAATCGCCAACGACAGCGATATCGCCTTCGCAACGCGGGCGCAGTGATATTGGGCTGCGCGGCCCTGCTAGTCCTGATGTTCTTCTGGAAATACGGTCCGGCGAAACAACCACACCGCCAGGAGCTCGTCGCCAAAGACGCGTCCGCGCCTGCGCTCGCGGCGACCCTCGACTACAGAAACTGGACAGCCGAGCGCTCGGAGCAGTCGCGATCACGGCCTGCCGAGACTCCGCATTTGACCCGAGCGCGGCTCAACCTCACCATAAAACTGCCAATCGGCACCGAAGACGCGGTCTACACGGTCCAATTCCGATCCAGCAATAACGAAACCGTCGTGGAGGCAGTTGGAAGCGCGACCTGGGACGGGACAGCCGAGGCCCTGAAGATAAGCCCCGACCTCCGCAATGTTCCGGCCGGCACCTACACGCTCGCCATTCGATCTGCGAACTCATCATTGCGGCTTTACTCGGTCGTTTTGGAGTGAACCTATGATTCGATTCTCCGTGCTATTCCTGATGACGGTCGGGTCGCTGCTGCTGCGTCCACAGGATCGGAAACCTCCGCAGGAGATCTTGGACCATGCCCTCCACCTCGCCGAACTCTATAACTGGGACGACGCCGGCAAGGGCTTTGCCGAGGCCGAGAAAATGTTCCTTGCCGCCGGCGACCAACGGAACGCCTTGTATGCAAGGCTTGGCAGGATCCGCTCGACCGTCGGTCAGCGAGCACTACCCGAAACTTCGGCTCAGCTCGCATCTGAATTGGACAACAACCCCCTGCTGCAAACGGACAAGCAACTCCGTCTGTTCTGTCTCATCGTGAAAGGCGACATTGACGGCGAGATCGGTGGCGGTGCGATGCGTGAGGATTGGGAGCGGGTGCAAAGCCTCGCAACGGAGTTGGGTGACAACAAGTGGCAGTATCGCGCCCTCGCCCAACTCGGGGTGGCCGCCTTCTACAATGGCGACCTAGCAACCGCCGGAAAGAACGTAGCCAGCGCCCTGGCTGCAGCTACCAAAAACGGCGACGCGGGCGCACAGGTCCGCCTTCTGACCACTCTCGGGGTCGGACTGCACGAGTCGCAGATGAACGAAGAGGCACTGACGTATTTCGACAACGCCCTTAAGATCGCCAGCACAGTTCCCGATATTGGTTACCCATTCCCTACCAAGGAGGCGATCCTGCAGGATCTAATCGAACTCAAACGGGATGACGCCGCCCAGCAGTTGGCCGACGAGATCTTGGCGCAGGCGCGGCAGAAACACCACCCTGAGGCCGAAGCAGTCGTGTTGACTCTCGAAGCCCGTCTTGCCATGCAGCGGCATGACGCCGCGGCAGCCTTGCGCAGTCTGCAACAATCTATGGCACTGTCTGAATCCGGAGGTTTCGTCCGGGAACTCGCGGGAACGCAGGAGTTGGCGTCAGGCATCTATCGAGACCGTGGCGAACTGGGAAAGGCGGCGGAGTTAGCAGATCTGGCTGCAACTTCGACTCAGGAAAGCGGTGACACATGGTCGGTCCCACGGCTCCTGCAGGCCGTGGCCGTGCTGGATATCAGGCAAGGCAAGTATGACGAGGCGGACCGTGTTTTTGACCGTGCGTCGGCTTTTGTCGATGCGCTGATCGGCAACTACTCCAGCATCTTGGAGAAGACAGCCGTGATCAGGGCATCCAGCGAGCTATACTCGCAACACTTTGCGCTGGTTGCAGATCGATTCAACGACGCGCGTAGGGCATACTCGATTATCGAGCAGGTCAGGGGCCGCGTGACCACCGACCTCCTTATGGCGGGCGCTGTCGCTCCGGCGCAGGCGAAGAAAGACCAGCGCGCAATTTCCGAACTACGCCTCAAATTGGCGGGAGCGCGATCAACCAGCGAGGTTCGCCAGATTCGTGACCAGATCTTCCTGGTGGAGCAAGCCCAGTGGATTACTCCCGAGATCAGCATTCTGAAGGCGCAGTCGCACGACCCGGTCAGCATGGAACAAGTCCAGCGCAGCCTCGATCCGTCAGCGGTCATCTTGGAATACGTCGTGGCCGATCCCCGCTCGTATTGCCTCGTCATTTCAAAAACGGATGCGCGCATCGTGGCGCTCGCCGACAAACAAAGCATCGAAGCCTTGATCGCGGCGTATCTGAAAGCTGTGAAAGCGAAGGGGTCGGCCCACAAGGAAGGGCGCGCCTTGTATGATGAGCTTCTTGCCCCGATCTCGACGGCGGCGCGGAAGGAGAATCTCGTTGTAGTTCGTGATGGTCCCCTGCATCTTGTTCCCTTCGACGGGTTCGTCGATAGCGGAGGCCGGTATGTTGCCGAGACCCATACGGTGATCTACGAGCCGTCCGCAACGAGTTTCTACTTGCTCACGTCGCAGAAACGTCGTCCTACCTCATCTGCCCATGCACTCTTGGCGGTGGGCGGCGTTCCGTACAGTCCCGCCGAGCTGAAGCAGGCCAGTATCACCCGTGGCTATGACACCGGAGCACTCAGTGACCTGCCCGCATCGAAGGATGAGGTGCTTGCCGCGGAGGCTGCTCTACACGGCCGCGGAGACCTCCTTCTGATCGGACCGCGTGCTACCGAGTCGGCTTTCAAGCGCGCTGCCACGTCGCAATACGGCGTCATTCATCTAGCGGTACACGGCTATGCCAGCACAACGGAGCGAAATCGTTCGGCCTTGGTCTTATTGAGCGATCCGCCGGCGGGCGAAGACGGTTTTCTGCAGGCTTCTGAAATCGTTCAACTGTCGCTGAATTCAGACCTCGTGATCCTCTCGGCGTGCGATACGGCAGTCGGCCCACTTGAGGGAGAGGAGGGAATTGCGGCGCTCTCGGGAGCGTTTCTGCTGGCGGGCGCTCGGAGCGTGGTCTCGACCCTCTGGTCGATTGACGACACTTTTTCTCTCTTCCTGATGAAACAGTTCTACAAACACCTGGCGGCACATGAACCGGCTGCTGCAGCGCTTACGGCGGCGAAGCGCGACATGTTGCGGAAGTACGGCGCCGCGGCGGTACCTTATTATTGGGCGGGGTACACATTGGAGGGCGCCCCCAACCTGACCATAGCGCACCATGACTGAAACGACCATGACACCGGCATCTCTAAGTCCAAAGTCGCGCGGCGAGATTATGGCTTCGGTCAAGGAGCGCGTCCTCAAGGAGCACTTCAATGTGGGAGGTGTGAACTACAACGAGTGGGCCAAGCGGTTTGACGAGCGGTCGCCGACCCTGCTCGACGTGGACATTGAGGAATTCGAAGGCGGGGTGCGCAAAGCCCTGGCGGAACTGGGCAGTAGCCATACCGTCTTCTACCACGAGCGAACCATCCGGCTTTTGCCCCAACACTCGATCAATGCGACCATCCGCGCCTTTGAACGTGATGGTCGGGAAAGCTGGCACTTTCTGGACGTCTTCGAGGACGGTCCAGCCTATCGCGTTGGCATCAAGCGGGGCGAGATGTTGGTCGCCGTCGACGGGACGCTGTACGCACCTCCGACGATGCCCCCATTCAGAATTGGTACGACGCACAGGATTGCCATCGCGAGCGCGCGGGGTGAGAACCCGCGCGAAATCGCCATCAGCGTTCCGTTCAGAAAGGGCACCAATGAGCGCCCGCCCATTGTCGAACCCAAGAGCCCGATTCATGCAGTCGTGTCCCCCAAAACCGGGATCCTCAAGATTCCCTACTTCCCCGGTCCCACGGGGATTAGCTTCGCCAACGCACTCGACGTGGCAATTCGGGATCTCAAGAGCCGGGGCTGCGACCGCCTTATCATTGATCTGCGCGGAAACATCGGCGGTAGCTTGGGTTTCGCCCGCCTTGCGAGCTACCTGTGTCCCGACCAAATCCCGATCGGTCACAGCCTGACGCCGGCCCGCCTCCGCAAGGGGTACACCCGCGACACCTTGCCGCGTGTTCCAATGCCGCGAACGACGCCTCAGTTTGTGTTGGCCCTCGCCCGTTTCGCACTTCGCGACAAGTCCGTTGTGCTCCTTACCCAAGGGTTAGGCCCACAGCCGTTTCACGGCAGGGTCGCCATCCTGGTGAACGAATGGACCAATAGCGCAGGCGAGATGCTCGCGAGCTTCGCCTCAGAGAACCGTTTGGCGACGATCATTGGCACCAAAACGGCCGGCAACGTCCTCGGGGCTTTGAACCGGAGAGTCGGCGCCGGGTACTGGTTACGGGTGCCGGTCTTCGGTTGGTATACGTCCAGCGGCAAGTGCCTGGAAGGCCAGGGCGTGTCACCTGATCTGCATCTGGATGTCGACCCACTCTCGCTGGAGTCGGCAATCGACCAACAAATGCGCCGCGCGGCTGAAGTTGTTGATGCTGCCTGATGTGTTGCCATTCATTCCAAAAGGTAGCCATGGTTTTTGCAGTATCGGAAAGCCCCGCCCACTTGGGCGGGGCTTATTGGGATGCAATCAGCGGTGGGATTTAAACGGCGGCTCAAGCGGCCTAGGTATACCAGCAATCCCCCTGAAGGTATTGGTCACATTCAGTGGTGATCCGCCAGCACCACCCGCCGTTAGGTCCGTGCCGGTCGATTAACTCCGCCTGCACGAACTTACAGCCCTTTCTGCTGGCTACGGGACTAGCGTGAGCAGGAGGCACGCTGCTCAGCGTGGCTCCCAACAACTTCTGTGCCGGTGCTGCGAAGGTTGCGAATATGTTGATGGTGGCCCACAGGGCAAACATCGCCATCGGTGGGCGAAAGAGTCTCTTTACGGTGGTCCGCATTTCTAATCTCCTTTTTGGAGACCGTCGCGAAAGTGACTGCGCGTTGGCAGTGCGATCTCCTGTGATCGGTTGTAAGGCAGTTTCTGCTAGCTGCCAAAAAGCCCGATGGATTCCAGGGCTGAACAGACTTGGGCCTGACTGGGTTCCTGCCATCGCAAGCCCGTCAGGTCCCCTGTCTAGTTCCCGCGGCCTGTCCGCACCGGTCGGCGCGAGTTAGTGTTCCGTGCCACTGTCACCGGCGACGTTCCGCGCTATTGCCAATGGGAGATGAATTTGGCGCACCAGTTCTCGTTCAGGGATGGCAATATTTCGAATGCTCAGACTTAGCGAGGGGGGAAAACATTCTCGGATTAACCGGCC
>PLMF01000129.1 GCA_003142355.1 Bryobacterales bacterium | reverse complement strand
TCCCTCGGGCACGTGGGAGGTTGCCGACGCCACCCGGTGGAGCGCGCCGGAGCCGTGCGACCTGGTGTTCGCCAACGCCCTACTGCAATGGATTCCCGATCACCAGCGGATGTGCCGCCGTCTGATGGAGCAGGTAGCGCCGGGAGGAGCGCTGGCCGTCCAGTTGCCCGCGGAGGCCCACTACGAATCGCCGGTTCACCGCGGAATCCGCGACGTATCCCGAGAGCCCGCCTGGCGCGACCGTTTGAAAGCAGCGCGCGCGATGTTCACGCATGCACCGGCGGCCTTTTACTACGACGCGCTCCAGCCGCTGGCCTCCCGCATAGACTTGTGGGAGACGACCTACTACCATGTCGTGGCGGGACCGGAAGCGCTGCTCGACTGGTATCGGGGCACCGGCCTCCGGCCCTTCCTCGAAGCGCTGGCAGACGAGGCGGAACGGCGCGACTTCGAGCGGCGGGTGCTCGACCGCTACATCGCGGCATATCCCCGCCAGCGTGATGGGCGTGTGCTGTTTCCGTTCACGCGGCTGTTCTTTGTGGCCTACCGGTAGCCAGCAGCTTTTCAAATGGCGCAGGTATGCTACGCCGAAGAAACGGAGTAGACTATTGCTGCGGGAAGGCGCCCCTTAAGGGCGGGAGGTGAAAGAAATGACGTGCTCGTCACGCTTGGCAGTGGTTTTACTTCTGGCAGCGAGCGCAGCAACCGCAGGAGACGACGAGATCTGCCGGGCAAGCCTCAAGGGGCTGAAGGGGGTGTATGTCTTGATCGAACCCCTGCAAGCAGACGTGGAGCGGGGCGGTTTGAACAAGACATCCATACAGACCGATGTGGAACTGAAGCTGCGGCAAGCGGGGATCACGGTGCTGACGGAAGCGGAAATGCTCGCGGCTCTGGGACATCCTACCCTTTACATCAATGTGAACACCCATAGTGGGCCGATGTATGCCTTCTCCATCCGTGTGGAATTGTGCCAAGACGTGCGACTTGACCGTGACCCAAGTTTGCAGCTTTCCGATGCGACGACGTGGTCTGTGGGGGCAGTTGGTACCGTTGGCCGGAACAACTTCCGCGATATCAGGGACCACATCAAGGACTCCGTTGACGAGTTCATCAACGCCTACTTGTCCGTGAACCCGAAGAAGTGAGGGGATTATCCGGCGGGCATTTAAGACCGCGCCGCCGCGAGCTCCGATATATGTCAGAATCTAGCCATGGCCATGGTGATTGATGCGGACGTGGCGGCTTACGGGCTTTTTCAGATTGCTTTCGCAACGATGGACACGCGGTTGTCGCGGTCGCTGGTGGCCCTTGGCCAACGCAAGAATGCCAAGCTTAGTTTCGCCAATTTGGGTAGAAAGCAATTCGGGCGTCGGCTCAAGAAACTTCGGGAAGCCATAGAGGGCGTCAAGCCGGATTTGCAGAACGACCCGGTGATCGAAGAACTTGAGCTGGCCTGCAATCTGGCCCAGAGCGTGCAAGGGTGGCGAAACGACAGAATCCACGCCGAAGTACGGTTTCTCGAGAACCGGCCCGTATTGGTGGATGAGTACGGAAAGCCTTTGCGGATAGATCGAGAGGCGTGCGAGGAGAAGATACGGGAGGCTATCCGTGCCGGAATTGCGATGGAGGCAGCCGTTCCGCACCTTGTCGCGCACGAGGTGGATCTTGAAGAATTGATCGACGAGCCGTGACGGGGCGCGCCCGGTTGGTTGGATGCTCAATCCCGATCCCTGGTAGCAACAGTGGCAGCAACCGAACTGGATTTCCCACCGTTTCGCTAGCCGCAGTGGAAATTGGGAGTTTCTAAACTATTGATAAATAGACACGGTGGACGTAGTACACAGCAACTCATAGACTCTGACATAAGTAGACGGCGGATTCATTGTGCACCCTTGGCGGCAAAGGTTACACTAGAAGAGGAGTGGACGATGACCATCGCGCCCGGTGTGATTCTGCCCGAATCTGAGATCGCCGCGATCTGCCGGCGTTACCAAGTGAAGGAACTCGCTCTGTTCGGTTCGGCTGCGCGGGGCGATCTGCGGCTCGACAGCGACATCGATCTACTGGTCGAGTTTTTGCCTGGGGCCGAGATAGATCTCGTCGAGCACCTCGCGGCCGAGCGAGAACTCTCCGAGTTACTGGGGCGAACGGTCGATCTGGTTTCCAAGCGAGCGCTTCGGAATGCCCTGCGGGAAGAGGTCCTCTCCCAAGCCCGCCACATCTATGCGGCGTGAGCGGCTTTACCTCGAAGACATCGTGACGGCCGCGGATGCCATCGCTGACTTCACGTACGCCCAGGACCTGGGATCGTTCGAGGCGAATCTCATGCTCCGAAGCGCCGTGGTCCACCAGTTGACCGTCATAGGTGAAGCGGTGGCGGATCTGTCCGAGGGACTTCGCGGGCGCCACCCCGAGATTCCTTGGACCGACATCAAAGGCTTCCGCAACATCATCGTCCACAACTATTTCGGAATCGATTGGGAAGAGGTTTGGCGTTCCGCAACCGCAAGGGTTCCCGTCCTGCGCGCCCAGGTCGCCGAGATCCTGCGCACCGACGTTTCGGAGTGATTCCGAGGGGCGGCCATCCCCGGCGCTACACTAAGACCGGAATGCCAAAAGCGGTTTGCCTGTTGAGCGGAGGACTGGACTCCTCCACCTGCCTGGCGCTGGCGCGTCGCGAGGGGTATGCCTGCTATGCCCTCTCCTTCGATTACGGGCAGCGTCACAAGATCGAACTGGAAGCAGCCAGACGCGTGGCGGCCAGCATCGGGGTGGAGCGGCACCTGGTGGCGCGCATCGGCCTGGACGCGTTCGGCGGCTCGGCGCTCACGGGCGACATGGCCGTGCCCAAGGCGCGCTCCGCGGCGGAGATGAGCCACGGCATCCCGGTGACCTACGTCCCCGCGCGCAACACCATTTTCCTCTCGTTCGCACTGGCTTGGGCGGAGGTGCTCGAGAGCTCGGATGTCTTCATCGGGGTGAACGCGCTCGATTACTCGGGCTATCCGGACTGCCGGCCCGAATACATCGAAGCCTATGAGCACATGGCCAACCTGGCGACCAGGGCGGGGGTGGAGGGGCGCACTCGCCTCAGGATCCACACCCCGCTGATTCGCCTGACCAAGGCCGAAATCGTGAAGCTGGGGCGCGAGCTGGGGCTGGACTTCAGCCTGNNCAAGGCGAAGGCTCGCTGGTGGGCGTGCCCTCGGTGTTCATCCGCACCAGCGGATGCAATCTGCGGTGCGCGTGGTGCGACACGCCGTACGCCTCGTGGCAGCCCGAGGGCGCCGATCTCACGCTCGGCCAGATTGTGGACGAGGTGAAGGCGCACCCGGCCAGGCACGTGGTGGTGACCGGCGGCGAGCCGATGATCGCGCCCGAGATCATTCCGCTGACCGAGCGGCTGCGCGGGCTGGGCTGGCACATCACCATCGAGACCGCCGGGACGGTCTTTCAGCCGGTCGAGTGCGACCTGATGAGCATCAGCCCCAAGCTCGCTAATTCCACGCCCAACGACCGCTGGGCCGCGCAGCACAACCGCCTGCGCATCCAGCCGGAAGTGCTGTTGGAGTTGATGGGCCGTTACCCGTATCAACTCAAGTTCGTGATCGAAAAGCCGGACGATCTGGACGAGGTACGGGCGCTGATCGGAGCACTGGAGGCGGATCCGAGGCGCGTGATTCTGATGCCCGAGGGCACGGATCGTAATCGGCTGCGCGAGCGCGCGGTGTGGCTGGCCGAAATCTCGAAGCAGGAGGGCTTCCGATTCAGCCCGCGCCTGCACGTGGAGCTGTGGGGCAACCGGCGAGGGGTGTAGGCACCACGCAAAGTGGCATTGTTGGCTCAGCGCGGCCGGACCCGACCTTTCCGGTATCGGGCGATGGCTGCGTTCTACCTGGAGTAAACCTCACGGCGGTGGCCGACACGGAGCACCAGGACGACCAAGCGATGGTCCTCGATCGAACAGACGAGGCGATAAGCGCCGACGCGGTATTTCCAGAATTCTCCGAGCTCGGAACCATGGAGCGCTTCTCCGATGGAGCGTGGGTCCGCGAGTTTGGCGAGGCGCTGGCGCAGAAACGTCAGAATGCGCCGGGCGATGGGAGGATCGAGCCGCGCGAGATCCTTTTTGGCGCCGGAGTCGAGTTCAACGGTCCAGGCCAAGGTCCCGTTCCACTTCGTCCAGCGAGAATACGCGACTGCGTCCGGCGCGGAGGGCCTTCAGGCGTTCTTCGGCGAGGTACAGGTCTTCCAGGTCTTCCAGGTGCAGCAGGATGGCCTGGCGGGCGTAGAAGGTCTTGGTGCGCCCGGTACGCTTGGCGAGCCGGGCAAGGCGCTTTTCGACGGATTCGGAGAGCCGAATGGCCAGCATAAGCAAGTCGCTATACAAGTATAGCATTTTGAAGACGGGCGGAGAGACGCGGCACGAGCCGCTGCGGGCGCCGACCGGCAAGAGCGGCGAGAAGGACCCATCAGCGACGTGGCTTACCGGACCTTCGACGCTGGCGAGTCGAGGCGCAACCACCCTCTGCGCATTCCCTCCATGGGCAGTCCTTTCGATGCCAGGCTCGATAGTCTTTCAACTCCCGGATGGCGGTATCGACCGCGTTCCACCGCTGAGCCAGGGCTTCGAGTTGTGACTGCTTAGCGGATTTGGGTGTGGCCACGGGTCGTAGCTCCGCTTTACAGAATCCACCGCCGGTCGCGCCGAAATAGCGGACGGAGATTGCTGTGCAACTGGACTTCCGTTGCGCGCGATGCCAAGAGGCGCCATCCTTACAACAGGTTGGCGTCGTTCCACAGTTGCCGCCGGCAGTTCGTGGGTTCTGTTCTGAACCGCGGGATTCTCAGAACTGCGACGCTCTGGCGGAGGACGCCGGCCCGGGTGGGTGGGACAAAGCGCGCTACAATCTCATGATGTCATGATGGCCCGGGCTGCGGGACAGTTAGATGGCGGTAGCGAGAGGCGCGCACAGTACGTAAGATAAGCCGAAGCGGAATGACGGTTCTGGTAGTCGATGACGATGCAGTGGTGGCGGAGTTCTGCCGCCGGATACTGTCCGAAGCCGGGCACTCGGTCCTGGTTGTGACGTCCGGAAAAGACGCACTGGCCGCTCTGGACGGCCACGAGATCGACGTCGTGCTCAGCGACGTGAGAATGCCGGGCATGAACGGAGTAGACCTGCTCCGATCCATTTCGCCCGGTAACACCGGCCCCGACGTTGTGCTCATGACCGGATTCGCCTCCGTTTCGTCCGCGGTCGAAGCCATCCGGCTGGGCGCATACGACTATCTCGTGAAGCCGTTCGTACCGGGCCAATTCGAGGCCACCATCCAGCGGCTAGGGGAGTTGCGCGCGCTGCGGACGGAGAATCTGGTGCTCCGGCTGCAACTCGATTCGGAGCGGGGTATTGGCGGAATGGTTGGGGGATCGCCGGCCATGCTGGCGGTGTTCAAGGCGGTTTCGCGGATCGCGGGGAAGCGGCAGCCGGTCCTGATCACCGGGGAAACCGGGACGGGCAAGGAATTGGTGGCGCGCGCCATCCACGATCAGGGGCCGGACAAGGACCGGCCGTTTGTGGCCGTCGATTGCGGGGCCCTCTCGCCAGAAATCGTCGAAAGCGAGATCTTTGGGCACGTCCGCGGGGCCTTTACCGGCGCCATTGGCGAACGGCCCGGCCTGCTGGCCAGCGCCGCGCACGGCACGTTGTTCCTGGATGAGGTGGGCGAGTTGCCGCTGGCTTTGCAGGCGAAGTTCTTCCGGGTCCTTCAGGAGCGCGAGTTCCGGCCCCTGGGCAGCGACGCTGTGCGCCGGTTTGAAGGGCGCGTCATCGCGGCTACCAGCCGCGACCTGGAAGCGGCCGTCAAGGCGGGATCATTCCGGCCGGAGTTGTTCTTCCGGTTGTGCGTGCATCCGGTTCACGTGCCCCCGCTGCGGGCGCGGACGAGCGACATTCCGGCGCTGATCCGGCATTTCATCCAAAAGCACGGCGGGGACGACGTACTGGCGATCGCTCCCCACACAGTGCAGGAATTGGCGGCCTACCACTGGCCTGGAAATGTGCGCGAACTGGAAAACTGCATTCTGAGCATGCTGGCAAGCTGCGAAGGGCGCGTATTGGATACGGGAGACATTCCGCCCTCTCTGCGGATGGCGCTTCGCGACGGACATTCGGACGGCCGCTCGCCGCTGCAAAATGCCGAACGCGCCACCATCGTCGCGGCGCTGGAGGAGGCGGGCGGCAATATCGCGGAAACGGCGCGGCGGCTGGGGATCTCGAAGGCGACGCTGTACCGGAAGATGGGCGCCTACGCTTTGACCCCGCCGAACCGCTGAAGTGAGCGCGAAACGCCACGCCCCGCTCAACGCCGCGACTAGTCCGGATGTCTCACACACCGAGACCGAGGGTTTCCGTAAAGGGGCGAAAACCCGGGGACTGACGGATGTGTCCGCGCGGCGGTGTGACGACATGGTGTTTGGCGAGGGATGGCGCGCGCCTTGGGACACATCCGTCAGTCCCCAGGTTTTCGCGGACCATTCGGGTGGCGGAGGTGTGACGCTGGTAGAAACGCCGGCTAGTCCACGCCACCCTCCAACACGGTTCGCAGGAAACTGCGCACTCCGGCTTCGTCATCGGCGACCAGGACGCGAGCCCGGCGCTTGGGCGCCCCCAGCACTTCCCGAACTTTGATGGCCAACTGGTCGGGACCGAACGGCTTGGGGATAGACTCCGTGCCCTCTTCCGGAGCCCCGTGATGCATGATGGCGTCGCCGGTGTAGCCCGACATGAACAGCACTTTGATACCGGGCCAGCGTTTTTCCAGCCGATGGGCCAGTTCCCGGCCGCTCAAGTTCGGCATCACTACGTCGGTCAAGACGAGGTCGATGCGCTCCGCCTCCCGCTCGCAGACCAGCAGCGCTTCGGCGGCGCTCTCCGCCTGGATGACCCGGTAGCCGTAAGCCTCCAGCGCGACGGCCGCATATTCCCGGACTTCCGCCTGGTCCTCCACCACCAGCACAGTTTCCTTTCCCCTAACCGCGGGGACGGCTTCCGGCCTTCGGGCATCGGCCGCCGCGTCCTCCACCCTGGGCAGATAGACCTGGAAAGTCGTCCCGTGGCCCGGTTCACTGTGGACGTCGATGTAGCCGCCGCTCTGCTCCACGATGCCATGGACCGTCGACAGCCCCAGTCCGGTCCCTTTGCCGACTTCCTTGGTGGTGAAGAACGGTTCGAAAATGTGGCGGCGCGTCTCTTCGTTCATGCCCACGCCGGTGTCGCTCACCGCCAGCACGACATAGGGGCCGGCGAGCGCCCTCGGATGCGACTGGGCATAGCTGTTATCCCACTCCACGGCACCCGTCTCGATCGATAACTTGCCGCCGTCGGGCATGGCGTCCCTGGCGTTCACCACCAGGTTCATGACCACCTGCTCCAATTGAACCGGATCGGCGCGGATGGTCGCGGCTTCCGCGCGCGATTCGACGGACACCTCGACATTCTCGCCCATCAGGCGCTCGATCATCGGCCGCATCTCGCCCACCGCGCGGTTGAGATCGAGCGCGCGCGGCTGCAGTACCTGCTTGCGGCTGAAAGCCAGCAGTTGCTGAGTCAATCCGGCGGCGCGCTCTCCGGCCCGGTGGATCTGTTCGAGGCCGTCCAGCAGCGGATCGCCCGCCTTCAGTTTGCCAAGCAGCAAACGGCTGTAGCCGTTGATGACGGTCAGCAGGTTGTTAAAGTCATGGGCCACGCCGCCCGCCAGGCGGCCGATGGACTCCATCCTCTGGGAATGGTGCAACTGCGCCTGCAACCTGGCGTTCTCCTCCTCGGCCCGCTTGCGCTCGGTGACGTCGCGGGCGATACCTTGAATGGCAAAGGGCTTGCCCTCGCGGTAGATGAGCGAGGACTGGATTTCCACGAAGACGAATCCCCCATCCTTCCGGCGCAGCCGGTGCTCGCCCCGACGCTGGTGATGCCCGGTGGTGCGGAAGTCCTCAACCGCCTGGTAGACCATGGGGAGTTGATCTTCCGTCAGCAACGACGCGAACGTGAGCGTGGCGATGTCCTCGCGCCGGTATCCGAGCAGATCGAGCGCCGCTTGGTTGGCGTCCAGGAAATGCCCTTCGAAATCGTGGAGGAACACGCACTCCAGCGAACGGTCAAAGAGGGCCTTGTAGCGCTCTTCGCTCTCGCGCAGCGCTTCCACGGTCCGCTTGCGCTCGGTGATGTCGCGGCACGCAACCAGACGCGCGTCGTGGCCCAGGTATTTCACCGGCCGCGACTCTGTCTCCGCCGCGAATGTGGCGCCATCCATGCGGACACCGGTCACCTCGATTACCCCCGTTTCCCGCCGCTCCATTCGCTGACGGATGCGCAATTGCGATTCGGGAGTCAGCAACAGTTCCGCGCCATTCTTGCCAATAAGCTCGTCTGGCCGCTCATATCCAAAGAGCCGCGCAAACGCCAGGTTGGCGTCCAGGATCACCAAACGGTTGTGGACCATGATGCCTTCGAGCGCCGCGTTGGAGAGGCTGCGGAAACGCTCTTCGCTCTCGCGCAGAGCGGAGACCCGCTCCCCCTGGGCTTCCATAACGGTGAGGACGGCGCCGACAGCCAGAACTACAATTCCGGCCTCGATGGCCCAAACGGCTAGGGGTGCGCCGGGGAAATAGAGGGGCAAGCGGTACCCGGCGTGCAGCAGCAAGGCCTCGAGGAAAGAGAACAGGAGGGTGGCGGCTGCGAAGCCGAGCGCAGCGGAGCGGCTGAGCAGCCAGCCGGCACAGAGGATAAGGATCACGCCCGCGGCGGTGCCCTCGCTGTGGACTCCGCCGCTGAGGAGGGAATAGCCCCCGAGCGCGCACCACGTGACGCTCAGGAACGCGAAGGCGGCAGCGCGTTTGCGGCCCCGGCGAAGCAGGACAAGCGCTGCCAGGGCGGTTCCGCCTAAGACCAGCAGCACGCCCGCGACCGCGGCCTTGCGCACCACGAACAAGGGAACCACCAGAAACTCCATGATCCCGACCCAGACCAGAAAGCCGGTTAGCACGAGGTGGAAGCCACGGGCGGTATATTCCTCATCGCAGCCGTGCAGGCGGTGGCCGCCGCGGAGCAGGAAGAACGCCCGCTCAAATGCGGGTTTGAGTCGCGTCATGGTTAGCGTACCGAAGGACGCTGTTGGAGCCGCCAATAGAATTCGGAAGAATCATATCACCTTCCGGAGCGGGGAGGGGGGTGGGAAGAACCGAGCTCGCGCGGAGCGGACTGCGGACCACCGCGTCCGGCGGGCAATGGTTCGGAGCGCCTGGATCGTTCGTCGAGGTGAACGGTGGATGCGCTTCAATGGAATCTGCGTCCGCAGCGCGTCAACGGAAGACCGCTCCCTAACGGTCGCGGCTCTGTTAAGCTAATCCTGAATGACAGTCGATGAGATTCGTGAACTGATCAACCTGGCGGCCGAAACCGGGATTGCGGAACTGGAGGTGCAGCGCGGCGAGAACCGCGTTCGCATCCGCCGCGCGGCATTCGCGGCTCCCCAGGAGTTCGAAGTGTCTCCGCAAGCCCAATTTGCCTCCGCTGCCCCGCCGCCTTCCCCGTCCGAAGCTCCCCAGGACAAAGGCCGCGACCAGCCCGCGGACCCCAACCTGACGCTGGTGAAGTCTCCCATCGTGGGCACCTTCTACGAGGCCGCTTCGCCCGGCGCGGCGCCGTTCGTGCGTGTGGGCGAACGGGTCCAGCCGGGCAAGGTCCTGTGCATCATCGAGTCGATGAAGCTGATGAATGAGATCGAGGCCGAAACCTCCGGCATCATCGAAAGCAAGCTCGTCATGAACGGGCAGCCGGTGGAGTACGGGGAGGCCCTGTTTGCCATCCGCGCGGTTTAGCAAGGTTCTCATCGCCAATCGGGGTGAGATTGCCGTACGCGTCATCGCCGCTTGCAAGGAATTGGGAATCCAGACGGTGGCCGTCTATTCGGAAGCCGACCGTTACAGCTCGCACGTGCGTTTCGCCGACCAGGCGATCTGCATCGGCCCGGCCAAGAGCGCGCGCAGCTACCTGGACACGGCCTCCATCATCAGCGCCGCCGAAATCACCGACGTGGACGCCATCCATCCGGGCTACGGCTTCCTGAGTGAGAACGCGGGGTTCGCCGAGGTTTGCGAAGCCTCCCGCATCAAGTTCATCGGGCCGCGGCCCGAGGTCATCCGGCTGATGGGGGTGAAGGAGCGCGCGCGGGCCTTCATGGGGGAGATGGGCGTGCCGGTGCTGCCGGGATCGGTGGGGGTCCTCAAGAGCCCCGAAGAGGCGCTGGAGGTGGCCGCCGAGATCGGTTATCCCGTCATCCTCAAGGCCTCCGCGGGCGGCGGCGGGCGGGGCATGCGCGTAGTCAACCGGGCCGAGGATCTGCCGCCGCTGTTTGCGCAGGCGCAGCAGGAGGCCGGCGCCGCTTTCAGCTCGGCCGACGTGTACCTGGAGAAGTTCATCGCCGCGGCGCGGCACATCGAATTCCAGATCCTCGGCGACGAGCATGGCAACATCGAGATCCTGGGCGAGCGCGAGTGCACCATCCAGCGCCGCCACCAGAAACTGCTCGAAGAGTCGCCGTCGCCCGCGGTGAGCGACCGGCAACGCGCCGAAATCTCGACCGTCCTGAGAAAAGCCGTCGCCGCCGCCGGGTACACCAACGCCGGCACGGTGGAGTTCCTGATGGACGAGAGCGGCGAACTCAACTTCATCGAGGTCAACGCGCGGGTGCAGGTGGAGCACCCCGTCACCGAATTCGTCACGGGCATCGACATCGTCAAGAGCCAGATCCGGATCGCGCAGGGCGAGCGGCTGCCGGAGATCCTGGGCGGCCCCGTCGAGTCGCGCGGCCACGCCATCGAGTGCCGCATCAACGCCGAGAATCCCGAGACGTTCGTGCCCTCGCCCGGCCGCATCACCGGGTTCCACGTGCCCGGGGGCATCGGCGTGCGCGTGGACACCTTCGCCTACACCGATTGCGTGATTCCGCCATACTACGATTCGCTGGTGGCCAAGCTCATCGTGTACGGGTCCGACCGTGGCGAGGCCATCCGGCGCATGCGCCGCGCGCTCGATATGTTCATCGTCGAGGGGATTTACACCTCGATCCCGTTGCATCGGCGGATCCTCGACGACCCCGATTTCCAGGCCGGCCGCTTCGACACCAATTTCATCAAGAGATTCCCGCCGGCTGCCAGGCCCGAGGCTTCGGAGTAGCAACCCGCGATGCGGCGAGCGTGGGTCCCCGGTCTGATTTGCACGCTGCTCGGGTTGAGCTGGCAACTGCTCACCGTGCATTACAACTACGGCGGCAACCTCACCGCGCTTTTCTGCACTGGCGCGAACGTTCCAACTCCGCCATCCCTGGCGGGCGAACACATTTACATCTTCCCCGCGAGCGGCGGGTATGACGGGCAGTCCTACCACTACGTGGCCCACGATCCTTTGTGCCGAAGCGACATCGGCCGCGCGGTGCCCGACCCTTTGATTCGCTTCCGGCGGATTCTGCTGCCCGGAATGGCGTACCTGGTGGCGCTGGGCCGGCAGTCGTGGATCGATGTCTCCTATGTCGCCTGCAACCTGGGGTTCTTGTTTCTGGGTTCCTGGTGGCTCGCGCGGCTGCTCATCCGGCTGCGGATCCACCCCTGGTTCGCGGCATTCTATGTGCTTGTGCCCGCCTCGCTGATTTCGCTCGACCGGCTGGTGGTCGACCTGGCGCTGACGTCCCTGTGCCTGGGGTTCGCCGTCTATGCAGGCTCCGGCGCGAAATGGAAACTCTACGTGGTGCTGGTGGCGGCCGCGCTATGCCGCGAGAGCGGCTTGTTGCTGACGGCGGCTTACGCTTTGCACCTGCTCGCCTTGCGCCGCTTCCGCCTGAGCTTGCTCTTCACCACCGCCATTCTCCCCGCCGTGGCCTGGAACGCCTATGTCAGCCTGCGGATTCCGGGCGGCCCGGCGTTCGAGCTTCAATATTTTGTCCCGCTGTGGGGGTTGATCCAGTCGTTGTGGCACCCGACGGCCTATCCCTTCGGCCCGGTTACAAATGCCGCGATTCGGGCTTTCGATGGTCTGGAGCTGGCAGGCCTGACGCTGGCAATGGCGCTCGCCTTCCGCAACCTGCGCAGGGACCTGTTCGAGCCGGTCCGCACGGCGTGTTGGCTGTGGGCGGTATTCGGACTGACCCTTTCCAGGTTCGTCTGGACCGACTGCTACGCCACCGCCAGAATCCTGTCGCCGCTCCTGTTGTTCCTGTTTCTGCGAAGCTTCGCCGGCGGGGAGAAACTGGGGCGGTTACCGCTGGCGATGGTGGTCCCGCGGGCGTGGCTGGAGATCACGCCCCAAGTGGTGGGAGTGCTTCGGGGACTGCTGTAGCTCTATTCAGGAAACGGCCGCCGCGGAATCGGGACCGAGGAACCACTCTTCCCTTTGCCCTGGTCGGGCCCCGTCGAGGCCGATGCCCGGGGCGCCTGGTAGTTGCCAAAATTCAATTCGCTTTCGCTGAAGCGGAGTGAGCGGTCGAGCAGCATCTCGATGGTGCTGCCCTTGGCTAGAACCGCGTCCGGGCCCCGCGTCAACAGCACGCCGGCCATCCCGGCCGCGGCGCCCGCGGCGGCGCCGATGCCCGCGCCCATGCCCAGGTGGCCCGCGGCGTTGCCCGCGATCATGCCCACCGACGCTCCCGCGGCCGCCACCTCGCCCACCGTGCGGGCATCCCCGGCCTTGTTGCCCTCGCTCTTCACTTTGCCTTCGGCGCGGTCCAACTCTCCGTTCGAGCCCCCGTCCATGCCGCCTATCCGCGCCCGAAAGTCGCGCGTGACGCCGTTGGGCAGGGTCAACGAGTCGAAGCGCACGTACAGTTCGCCGCGCCCCTTCACCCGGCCCGGCTTCTTGATCTGGGTCACGGTACCAGCGACGTAGCTGCCCACGGGAATGACAATCCGTCCATCCGCCAGAATCGGAAACGCGGTCTCGAGATACACGCGATCGCCCACGGCCGAGTGCTTGGTGCTGATGCTGTTGATCAGGCTCAACGGCACCTTGGTTCCGGCAGTAACGGTATACTCGGCGGCCGGTGGCGCGTCCTGAGCCAGACACAGCACTCCCGCCGCCACAAAACCCACTGCAATCAAAGGCCGTAGGAACATCACTGTACTCCTTAACTGATTCTAGTACCGCGACCGCGGGGCCGGGCATCCGGCTTCGCACGGACAAGTTGCCCGGCCCCTACATAGTTAACGCGGCTGAGCCGGATGAAGTTGCGCGCCTCCTCACTGGACGGCCAGTTTCAAGCCCGCCGGACTGGATTGATCCGCAATCGCCACGCGGATCTCCGGGTCCGTACCCAGACCGTCCGGCAGGACCAGGTTAATCTGGTAAAGCCCGGCCGAGCCTGGGGTCACGCCCGCGTACTGGATTCTCGCGGGGTCGATGGCGGTTCCGCCCAGGTACACCTTCAGATCGCTCAACCTCTGAATCACCGCCACACTCTGTGGGATCGCCCCCGGGGCCGGATTGGGTTGAGTTCTCCCTAACCCGCAGGCGTAGACCACGATGGTCTCGCCGGCCTGCGCCGGCGAACCGGGCGCGATCACGGAATTATCCTCGTGCGCGGCGATGGCGTAGCCGGCGGCGGTCTGAAACAGCGCGGGCGCCGCATCCACCAGTGTCACGGTGATCTCGGGCCCGGTGACTCCTTCGCGGACTACCCGGATCTTCACATCTCCGTCGAGTTGGTTGCCGGGCACCAGAAAATTGACCTGGCCATCCGAAACGTACAACAGCGGCGCCGGGGAATCCATCACGTAGACTCGGGTGCTGTTGAGCTCTACCGGCAGGGTGTGGTTGGAGATATCGTCAGCCGTCAGCCCTTGGGTCGATCGCGCCAGGCCCGAGCCGAAGATGGTCGCAACCGAATTCGGCGCGAACGGGCCGGGGGCATAATTCGGTGCGTTGACCATCTTGTCGGCGGAATAGACAGGCGCTTGTCCCCAAGCCACGCTGGTGAGCAGTAGGGCGAGGACCAACCACGTTCGTAGCATTTGTATGTAGTGCCCGCCAGCCCGCTAAAATCTCGCAAGATTTGGCAGGACGGAACTCGCGGGTGTACGTCTGCGTATTAGCTCCAAGAGGCGCCGCTATGCTTCAAGATTTCATCTTCGGTCTCAAACTTCTTTTCAAGCAGCGCGCTTTCACGGCTGCCGCGCTGCTGACGCTGGCCCTGTCGATCGGCGCCAATACCGCTATTTTCACGGTGCTCGAAAACGTGGTCCTCCGCGGGCTGCCATTCCCTCAGGCCGAGCGACTGGTGACGATGTACAACATCTACCCCGGCATCGGCGTCTCCGACCGCGGCGCGAACGGCGTCCCCGATTTCCTGGACCGCCGCAAGATGACGAACGTTTTCAGCGAAGTGGCGCTTATCGGGGGTACGGGCTACGAAGTCGGGATGGAGGGATCTCCGCAGCGCATCCAGGGACGATACGTCACGCCTTCGTACTTCACGGTGCTGGGCGTGCGGCCGCTCGTCGGGCGCACGTTCACGGAAGAAGAGGCCGTTCTCGGCAAGGAGAAGGTCGCGGTCCTCACCGAAGGCTTGTGGAGGGACCTGTTCGCCCAAGACCCGAATGTGGTTGGCAAAGATATCCGGCTGAGCGGCGCGCCCTATCGCATTGTCGGCGTGATGCCGGGCACCTTCGGGATACCCGGAGAAGACGATGTCCGCATCTACACCTCCTTCGCCTTCACCAAACAGCAGACCAGCGACCAGTCCCGGCACAGCAACAACTGGGGGATGATTGCGCGGCTGAAGCCGGGCGTCACTCTGGCCCAGGCACAGGAGCGCATCAACGATTTGAACCGCCGCAACCTCGATATCTTTCCCCAGCTTCGGGCAATACTCATCAATGCGCGCTTCGCCACCAAGGTGGTTGGCTTGCAGGACGAGTTGGTACGCGATATCCGGCCCACGCTGTATCTACTGCAAATCGCGGTGGCGGCGGTACTGCTGATCGGCTGCGTGAACCTGGCCAACCTGATGCTGGTCCGGTCGAACGTGCGGATGAAGGAGTTTGCCATTCGCTACAGTCTCGGGGCCGGCCGTTGGCGGCTGGTCCGCCAGTTGCTCACCGAAAGCGTGGCCCTCGCCCTGATGGGCGGGGCGCTCGGAATCGCCGTGGCATGGGGCGGCGTGCGCCTGCTTTCCTACCTGGGCGCGAAGGACCTGCCGCGAGGCGCGACCATCGGGATGGACCCCGGCGCGCTGGCCTTCACCGCCGCCATCGCTCTCCTCACCGGCATGGTGTTCGGCGGCATGCCTCTGGTCCACGTGCTGCGCCAGGATCTGAACGCGGTATTCCGCGGCAACGAGCGCACGGGAACGGCCGCGCGCGGCGCAGTCTGGGTGCGCTCGGTGTTGGTGGTATGCCAGTTCGCCTTCGCCTTCGTACTGCTCATCGGAGCGGGGCTGCTCACCATGAGCTTTGCGCGGCTGCTTCGGGTGGACCCGGGGTTCCAGCCGGAAAACGTGGTCACGGCCCAGGTTGCTCTGCCGCGGGTTCGCTACGGGGATGACGCGCGCGCGCGGAATTTCNNTCTGCCGTTCAGCGGCAACAACAACTCCAGCGTCATCTCGATCGCGGGCCGCGCCCTCGCACCGGGGGAGAATCCTCCGGTACCCGGCTGGAACATCGCGACTCCGGGCTATCTCCAGGCCATGCGCATCCCTCTAATTCAGGGCCGCGACATCTCCGATTCCGACGGTCCCGATGCGCAGAAAGTCGTCATCATCGACCAGTTCCTGGCGCGCAAGTACTTCCCCAAAGGCGACGCCATCGGCGCCAGGATCAACCGCGGGATCGAGGTTCCGGGATTCCAGCAGAAGCCCGACGAGTGCACCATCGTGGGCGTGGCGGGCAGCGTAAAGACCGGCAACCTCGCCGAGAGCAACCCCGTGGGGCAGATTTACTTCTCCTATAGACAGTACGTGCCGCGAATGGTGCACCTGGCGTTGCGGACCCAGCGCGACAACCCGCAACTGATCGCCGCCATCCGCCGCACGCTTCACCAGGCGGACCCGGAGATGCCGTTGTTCGACGTCAAGACCATGCCCGAACGGCTGGCGGCTTCGCTGCGGAACCAGCGCGCGGCTATGGGGCTGTGCCTGATCTTCGCGGGCCTGGCCGTGCTGCTGGCGGCCATCGGCATCTATGGCGTGCTGGCCTACTCGGTCTCGCAGCGCACGCGCGAGTTCGGCATTCGGGTGGCCCTGGGCGCCG
>PLMF01000019.1 GCA_003142355.1 Bryobacterales bacterium | reverse complement strand
TCTGCGCTGGGCGGGGCGGATGGGTGCCGCAAGACCCCGGTGACTGACCGATCTGTCCGCGCGCCGGGGTGCGGGGGTGCCGTTTGGGCCGGGCCGTGCGCCGTAATCGGAGAGAGCAATGAACGCTACCGATTCCACCGTGAAACGGTCGCATTCTATGTGAATGGCAAGTGGGAGACGTGCGTGCGCGGTCAAACAATGCGCCTGGGACTTCTGGCGTTTCGCCGGGTCACCAACGCCCGACTTCGCGTAGATGTAGACCTACGTTCTGGTCGCCAACCCGCCTGCTTCAGCAGGTGGTTGCGTTAAAAACCCTGGCTGAAGCCACACGTTCTGCGCTGAAGTCGACGAATCTTCGATGCATCGGCAGGAACCTCTTCAAAGGCCTGGACGAGTTGCACGAGGTGATAGAAGAGATAGGGGAAAAGAAGCCTGAGTCAGAACGGAGTCTTTAACCGCACAAGGCGTGATGACGCATGTAGGCGCTTCTCCCGAGAAGCGCCTTTTTCTATTCTTGTTCGTTCAATTCAAATCGAAATGCGCTCGACGATGTTGCGGGTGATCTTTTTCTGTCGCCGGTCGTAGAGGCGCGTCGTGCGGGGATCGGAGTGGCCAGCCAGGCGCTGCACGTCTTCGAGGGCGATGCCTTGTTCCAGAAGGTCGGTGATGGTTGTTACCCGGAAGGAGTGCGGCCACAGTCGGCTCGGCAGAGGATCAAGGGCACACCGGCGTCTCGTGCCCGCCATCGGATCACCGTGCGGGCAAATCAACCTGCGTGGGACGCTTGGCCCGCGTGCAGGATCGTCTCTGCGGCATCCACGATGTGCTGACCTCGTCGGCGAGGCTCTCGCTCTTGGACCACGATTGGAGGTATGCGTGGGTGCACTCCGGGCTCGTGAGGCCTGGGAGATGCTCTCGGACCCGGAGTTCTGCCAGAGACGGCTGCGGAAAGAAAGCCTGTTCCGTCGGCTGCATCCCGAAGAAACCCCTGTGGAAGGGAGCGGTATTATTGGCGCATCAGGACAGAGAAAACGAGCGAAGCTCTCGACTGTCGATCACTCGCTGACGCCGAGAGCAAGCTGCGCTGCCTCGCGCCGATCTGCTTGTTATCGGATGGGAATGGCTGATCGACATCATACGAAATGCGCAAACAATTTCCGATATCTCCAATTGAATCCGGTTATAATACGGGAAATCCGTGCCGCAATTTGGCCGGGTCGTTTCCGGCAGAAAGGAGCAGCGATGCAGCTCTCCGGGCGATTGACGGTCGTTTTGGCCTTCTTAGTGCTCGCCAGCACCGCGCACACAGAAACGGCTTATGCCCAGGAAGGCCCGTTTCCGATAAGCGTAGACCCTTGTGTGGACAAGGGTAGGATTCATATTGGCAGTTCGGTCGCACGACTGGACGAATGGGACGATGTCATTACGTGCCTCAAACAATGGAGGGATGCGGCCCAAGGAGCGAATGCGCCGAACACTCGGAACGCGCCAAAGGTGAACGAAGCCTGGTCCGGCGCGCAAGACACTCTCCCCGCGCTAGGCCCCCTCGGAGTGCACCTCGCCGACGAAACGAGGGGACAGAGCATCGGATTCCTCTATGGAATCCTCTTTCTACCGCCGATCCTGTTACTCTTCGTGTGGCTGCCTATCGGCATACGTTGCTACGGCTGGCCGGATATGGTGTACCAGCGCGTTTCCGCGCTTGCGCGGCGCGGCAAACTACCCGGCGCCGATACCTCCAGCGATAGCACACCAAGACCCTCGAACAAGGGTGGATGGCGGTCATGGCTCCTGGTTGTTCTACCCCTGACCCTGAGCGTTATAGTCGTCTGTGAACGCCTCAGCATGTCCGTGACGAACGATGTTTTCTACAAGTCGCCAGGACAGGCTTGGTACGCTTGCCTTGAGAACCGTAGCGGCTCACCACCAGGTAGATCGAGCGTGAAATCAATTGAGAACTGTGTCGAGAGTGAGTACGGTAAGGCGTCATTCCCCGGTTTTTTGCTTGAAATGGTAGCAGGAGATGAATCCGCGGAGCGGACATATATAGCCGTCTGGATCGTGCTCCTCGTTTCTGTTCTCATTTCTGAGGATCTCAATGAACTGGCGGGTTACGGCAAGAAATCGGGCCACGAGGCATCCTGGAGACTCAGGAAGGTTGGCGTGGTCCTCCTGTGTTATGTGTCATGCGGAGTTGCCTTTGGCATGCTGTACTTCGATTGCGCGGCGACCACAGTTCAAAGGCGCAATGCCTTCCTCGTCGACGCGGCAGTATTTGCAAGATCTACGATCCGTAATGAAATCGACCCTCTTGTGGCTCCCGATGTTAGGGACAAGTATAAGCTCGAAGAGCCAGCGTGGGGGAAAAGATACTTTGATTTGAAGGATGTCTCCGCGTACCTCTCCCTAAACAGACAGTCGGTAGACGCGATTGCGGAGGACACGCCAAGAGCCGAGCCTTCATTGTCGCATTTCACGAGGCTTTGGAATCAGATTGAAGCTCTGCTGTTATTCGACTTCAAGGACTCACAAATGCCAAGACAGTACCTGATCCTTTATCCCGAGGGAACGGGGCGGCAACTGACTGGTACATGCCCTTCCGGCCGCGACGGTAGTGGCTCAAAGGTCGGCAACGCCCTTGCCGAGCTCCTGAAAGCCTACCCAAGAAAGAGCGGCACCGCGGTGGAATTTGAGGCGAACGTTTACGGTTGGGCCGACCGTAACGTCCTGGCAGGTGGGTGGCGAGAGAATGCCCTCCTGGCGCAGGATCGCGCAAAAACATGCTGGGGGTTCTTGAGGAATGCAGTCAACAACCCAGCTATTAGCATTGACGCCGAATCGCGAAGAGAGCTGCTCAGAAAAGTGGATGCTGCGAAGCCGAGATCCACTGATTTCACGCAGAACTCCTCCGGCAGCCTTCCGTCGGATTTTTGGGATGTCTTTGAGGGGACACAGTGGAAAGACGTTTGGGCCGCCGGGTGCCCCAGGAGCATTTTCGGAATTTTGGATGCCGGATCAAGGAGCGCGGAGGAAGTCGGGAACTCACCAGTCACCGATCAGTTATGGCGAAGTTGTGCGGCCCAACTCCGCATTCTCGAGCCGGACCCCGAGATCGATAGCACTCTGGTGGCTAGGCTGACGAGCAAGCTCACCCTCGTGGATACGATGTATTTCTCGTTTGCCACGTTTACCACGACCGGGTTCGGCGATATCCGGCCCGTGAGCGGGCCGGTCCGTTTGCTTTGCACAATTGAGAACATCCTCGAACTGCTTTTCACTTCCTTGTTTTTTGTGTCGGCGTTCAATATCCGATGATCTGAAATATGGTATACTTTGCCCGCTAGCTGGAATATGATGCGAGCCTTTCTTTCAGGTGTGGGCCTCACACCGCGGTGGACGGCTGGACTGGCGCTACTGCTCCTCCTTTCCGGTTGCCGGAGCGAGAAGCCACTGCCGGCGAATGAAACCATTATCAAAGACCTGCAGGCTGAGCCGGCGTTACCCGTCCCACCCCAGGTGCAAGCAAACCCAGTTTTTTATTTGGACGCTTCTGAGTCGATGCGCGGTTTCGTGCACGGGACCGCGCGCTCCGGCGCGTTCTTGCAGACGGTGAGTGCAGTTTACCGAGCGGCGGCCCAGACGTATGCGGACCGTGAAATGTGGGGCATTTCCTCCAGACGCACGCGGTTGGAGCATTTGAGCGATGTCGAAGACGAGGCCCTGTACTCGGGGGAGGACACGCCGCTATCGCGTATTGTCAGCGATTTAGCGGGGAGAGTTCGCGAAGGGAAGTCGGCCCTTTTCTTCAGTGACCTCGTCCAGTCGGAGGGACTGAAGGACCTAGGGGACCTGTCTCGGGCGATCATGGAACTGGCTCGCGGCTCGGCGCCGACGCGCGACAAGGCCACATCCGGCGATCCGCGGCTGTTGCAGGGAAATCCTATCAGCCTTGCCCTGCTGGCCTTTCGATCCGCTTTCGATGGGGACTACTTCGTCGAAACCCCGCCTAAGGGGAAGTTCAACGCTCAGCTTTCCGGCAAGGGCGATGACTCGCGGCCGTTTTATTTGCTGGTGGCAGCGCCATCCTCCGGGGCGATGGAAGATCTGCGCCGTACTATTTTCCGCGATCTGAAACCGGAATTCGTCTTTGCGCCGACTGAGGATCAGATCCGGATTGACCTGAGGGCATGGACGTTTCCGGTGGGCGGCCAGGCCCAGAATTGGGACCTCCACCAGCGTGCCGTTCCGCCGGCGCCGATCGACAAGTTTGTCCTGGAAGACTGTGTAACGGCGACCTGTCCGCTCGAATTGGTCTTCAGCGCGACCGAGCAATTGAGCGTGAAGTCCGAGGGCGATTTCGCATCCCAGGTCGCCACGGTGCCTTATGTGATGGGCAAGGCCAGCGGGAAGATGGCCTCGGCTGTTTGGACCCCATCGATTCGGCGCGTGCGGGTGGCGGCCAAAAACAACCAGCCGGAGCGGCTCGCCTACCGGGTCACCTACCCGCTTCCGCGGCCCTCAACGACGGAGTGGACAGCCTACAGGGTGATTGTTTCGGCCGGACGGGGCAACTTGTCGCTGCCGGAATGGGTTTTGCGATGGAGTACCCATGACGACGCCAAGAGGGAGCACATCAACCAAACGCTCAATCTGGACGCCGTCGTAGGTACGATGATCCATGAGATTAGCGAAAAGGCAGTGTTCTTCGACCACATGATTTTGGTGAGGAGGAAATGAGAGCCATGGGCGGCCTACTGTTCTGGATCAAGAAAACGGACCCCAACATCCAAAGCGTCGACTGGAATGGGTTCCTGGACGTGGTTTCTTTCTTCTTGGTCCTGGTTGCACTCGCGGGGCTGGCGCTAATTCTGTGGCGGTACAAGGTTGCGGTTTCAGAGTTTAAGATTCGCTGCAGCGACGACGTCTTTCGCCCATTCACTCCGGGACGGGCCCTCCTGTGGTGCGTAGCTGCCTTCGGGATCATGGCCGCCCTCGGCATTGGCTATTACGAATTGAGGTTCCGAACCTATCAGGGATCCTTTGTTGGCGACGCTTTGGCACTAGGCGTGATAGCGGCTGTCTTAGCGCTGGCTCTGGCGTCTGCAGCCATCGCGAAGTTCCACGCGTTCACGCCGCGAAAGTTCGTGTACCGAAAGCTCATCGGCCGTTAGAGGAGGGCGCCATGAATACGCTCATATGCGCGGGAGGGGCGGGCCAGAAAGTTCTGGAAAGCACGATACATCTCTGTGCCGCGGGTTTCGGCCCGCCCATGTTGCGCGTGCTCGCCGTTGACCCCGACTATGCCAACGGGAACCTGGAACGAGTCCAGAAGCTGGTCGAACAGTATCTGAAATGCCAAGAAGTCTACCGTGGCCATCTGGGAACCGAAATCCAGTGGTTCGGGACCGAAATCGAGGTGCTCTCCAAGGATGAGAAAGGCTCGCTGCGCGTTTGGAGCCCGGTCGGGATGCAGGACCGCCTTCGCGACTTGATTAACTACGACAACCTGGGGAACACCAAGACTCCTCCGGATCTGGCGAAGTTGCTGTTCTCCGGAGACGAGATCGACTTGCCGCTTGGAGGCGGGTTTCGCGGCCATCCCAGCATTGGCGCCGCCGCTTTTGGACTAACCTTTCTGCACAAGACCAGGGAGCCATGGTCGCTGCTCCTCGAAAAGATGAGCGGCGAGATGGACCAGCCGACCGGGAGCAGAGTGTTTCTGGCGGGTTCAATATTCGGCGGCACGGGCGCGTCCGCCATTCACCCCCTGGCCCGATTCCTGCGGGAGCAATTCGAGAAGAACAAAGACCGGCTCAAAATCGGCGTTTCGGCTTTAGTCCCCTACTTTCGGTTTTCCACCGAGGAGGCAAGAAGCGGGAAAGGCGGCGCTGGCGTCTCGGCAGGCCCCATGGCGCGATCGGACAACTTCTCGATCGCAACGCGCGCGGCGCTGGAGTTCTACGACTACCTGCTGGCCAACGACGATTGGCCATTCGATTCGCTTTCGGTTGTCGGCGATTCCGGCATGATGGACGTCGGATTTTCGGCGTTCGGGGCGTCGCAGCGGAACGACGCCCACTTCGTGGAGTTGATCGCTTCGCTGTGCGCCATCGAGTTCTTTCTGAATCCCCCTGACGCGAAGGATCGAAAGCGGGTCAGGTACAGCGGCCCCAGACCGAATATTCAGTTGCGCGACAAAGGGATTAACCTCCTGGACTGGCCCGATCTCCCTCTTTCCTTTTTCAAGCTTGACGATCTCCGTGACGGGCTCCTCACCTTCTGGGTGGCGGGCACCGCCCACCTGGGTTTTTATGACGCCGTGGCGCGGCACAATGAGCTCGATTTGAAACCCGAGTGCGTTCCGTGGTATTTCGATCGTTTCGTGAAGAAGGGCGCGACTCTCAAGACCGCGGAAACGGAGCGGCATCTGGATCTGATTACCGCATACTTCGAGGAACATTTCTTTCCTTGGTGGCGTCAGGTGACGGGGGCGCGCTCGGCCGACGTACGTCTGTTCAACGTCGAATCGATCGAGGATTCCGGGCGGCGGGGCCACGCCGCCGGCGCCAGCGCTCCGCGAATCGACGACCTCGCCAACCTCGACTGGCCGAATGAGAATCAGAAACGCACCTTGGACGTTATCGATAGGTATTTCAGCGATTCGGTGGAGATTCAGACCGACCAGGGCGGCAGCGCCGGGGCGGCGTCCTATTTGTCAATTCTCGGCTTGGCCGCCCGCCGCTTTGTCGCTCGCGAGTACAAGCGGGTGTCCGAATCCCGCGCGGAGGGTTGAGAACATGGCACAGCAAGATTACAAGACTCGTTACTTCCTGAATGCGGTCGATCCGGATATCCAGAGCATCGGCAACGTGACCCCCGGCGTTTGGAAGAGCGACGACGACGTAGCCGCAGGCTTCTTGAAACGTTACTCTCAGTCGATCCGCACAGACGCGGAGGTGGTGGATCTGGGGCAGGTGCACAGCGTTCCCTCCGTGTTTGCCCGCCCTATCCTTTTCGGGCAGGCCATCGGCTCCAAGGCACGGGGCACTGGCGATAACAGCGCGGATGTCACCGGTCCAGTCCATGAGGCCGTTCGCGCCGAGTGGCGGGGCCTTTTGGCAGCCTTCGCTCTGTCCGACTATTTTGGCTACGACCTCCGTTTGGACGAATACTCGCTCCCGAAACTAGAGGAAATTCCGCAGAAGTATGAAGGTGCCAGTGGAACCAACGACAATTACTTCTGTATCATGTTGCGGAGCCAGCTACCCAAGCCGGAGTCTGCTTGGACGTCCTGGCGGCTTATTTACTGCGACGGCGTGCTCATCGGGGCCACTTCGCCTTGGACGGTTGTATATTCACCCGCCGAGTACAATTGTCCCGGTTCCATCCCGTGGGTGAGGGAACTGAAGCGCAAACGGCTAGGGGGCGAGATTGCTTCCTACCGAGTGTTCGCCGACCCGCTAGAGTATTTCAAGGGCAAAGATAATCGCCGGGAGTTGCGGATTCTGGACTTTTGGCTGAGGGACCTCCTCACCGAGCACGCCAAGAGCAAGTGGGGGTTCAGACAGATACTCCTACAGGAGGAATTAGCCGATGCATGGAGCGGCGCGGTCAAGCGGGAGTTAGAGGCGTGGCGAGCCGAGATCGCCGGCGTGCCACTCAAGGAAGAGAAATTCACGGTCCAGCCAGGAACGCAGTATCATCCCGACGAACCGTATCGGTTCTTTCTCCGGGGTTGCGTACTGGATTCGGGGAAAGAGAAGCTCTCAAAGAGCGACATCCTTCTGGACACCCGTACGCCCGAACAAGAGGTCCTTGTCTTTTCAAGGAGGCAAGGAGCCGACCCAAAGCTCCGCGTGTACGGCTCGGTTTTCGGCGACCAGGTGGACGTCGGTAGGCTGCGGGAATCTCAAGTCGAAGGTGCGTGGCGTACTGACTTGAGCCGAGAGATACCTGCCGGATACGTGATTGCCGAGGATGTATTCCTTTCCAAGAAACTCGCGGAGATGCCGCTGAGCGAGAATGCCATCACTTGTGGCTCCAGACGCTTTGCCCTGCCCCTGACCCCGACCTTCTTCAAGTATTTTGGTCCCGAGGACTTGAAACCCGGCGGCAAAGTGAAGCTGAAAATGACCGAAGGGGCGAAGCGTGTGACTGCGCGGCTTCAGCTGCCGCTGAGAAGCGGTAACAGGCTGGACGTGGAACGGCAGTACGATCTTGATGACGCCGAACAGGTCTTGCGCCTGCCCGAGGGTGGATTTGTACCAGCAATGGCGATTTGGCCGGACTTCCACGATCCAAGCTGGCGGTCTTACATCGCAGTCTATTTCGGTGGGAGCCAGAGAGACGACGCGATGAGGATCACCACCGCTCCGGTTGGTGAAACTGGTGAGATTCACCCCTGGACGAACCTGGACGGGTCGCAGAAGCAAGGTCGGCTCTGGGAGTCCGCCACGCCGATCACAGGCTTCCTTCTCAGAGAATTTCGTGAAGATGGCAGGCTGAACGATGTGGGTTTGGTTTTAGCCGACCAGCACAGGCTCAGGCCAGTTGACAAAGACGCGTCGTGGGACGTCAGCCTGGATTTCGGGACCTCGAACACGATGGTTGCGCATTTCTCCAGGGACGGTGAGAGGCGGATAGCGGATTTGGAAGGCCGGACACGTCTGCTTACCTCAAATGTCTATCCGGGATATTTGGATCGGGTCAGATTAGATTTTTATCCCAGTGAGAAAATCGCTCAGCCGTTCCTAACGGCCTTAAAAGACCAGACAAATGAGTATGTCAGTTTGGAAGGGAGGCTAGATTACCAGCTGATCACCGCGCTTGATGCGAGCCACGCTCCCACTGTCGTAGCAAATGTTAAATGGGGAACTATTGGCGGGCGGAAAGACGAGGAGCCGATGAAAGCCTTTCTGACCCACGTCGTGCGATTGGTCATGGCGCAGGCTCGCGCCGACCGTGTTCACTCGGTCAAGCTTCGCTGGTCATATCCTCTGGCTCTGCCTGCCCCGGTCAAGGCCGCGATGCGTTCGTTCTGGAGCACGTTGGACAGGGCGTTCGTCGATCCGGCTGAAACGTCGCTCCAGGTTGAGCGGGAGGGCATTCCGGAAAGCGATGCTATCTGCCGTCAGTTGGCCCGCCGAAGCCCCGTGGTGGCCAAGGTGCAGTCCGGGGCGGCAATCTCCGTGATGATCGACGTGGGCGGCGGGTCCACCGATATCGGCTTCTGGTCGGGTTCCAAACTCCTGGACCAGATTTCCGCGAAGTTGGCAGGTAACGATATTCTCGACCCGCGGTTGCTGGGTCAATCGACGTTTCGGGAGGCATTCTTGAAGGCAGCGGGCACGATGCTGGCAGAAGTTGAGCCCGGCAAGATCGGCCTGTTTGTGAATGCTGCGCTTAGCAGGAGCGCGCAAAGTAGTGGACCAAACCCCTACCACCATCCGATTGTGGAAGCTGTGTTGAGGAGCCCTGGGTCGGAACCTTGGCTATCTTTGCGCAGCGCCATTTATCTTCACTTTGCGGGCATTACATACTTCGTGGGGCTGGCAGCGCGCCGTTTCCTCTGGGGGGAGGGGGACAGCAAGAATGTCTATCTCTTCTATGGGGGAAGAGCGGCGGCGCTGCTTGCCTGGCTCGGCAGCCCGGAGGACGTCAAGGACGCGCTCGGCAATATGTTCAGGGCCGGCGCTAACAACCCCAAAGCGGCGAACCTTGGGGACACGGTTGAGATCAGCGGGCACTTGTTCGATCCAGCCGAACTTCTGCCGTTAAAGCACGAGGTCGCCATCGGCTGCTTGTACCTCCCTGTCGGCGAAGCATCCAGCGGAGAGCCCGGAAGGAACTTGGTGTCTATCGGGGCCGTGGATCGAGCCCTAACAAGCGGCGCGCCGGGAGAACATAGCACGGCACCACCTGCTCAAGGGGAGGACCCAGATCCGGATAGCAGAAGGCGTGTTATCCTCGGCGAGGAGCAGTGCACGGACGAGGGCGGCAAGCCTCTGGACTTCTTCACCGAAGTCAATTCCCGCGAGATGGGGCGCATCCGGCTCCCGTCGCAGGCAGCATCGTCCTCCACCATGATCACGGCATTTCTAGAGGGTGCGCTGAAGCGATACGGGATGGGCCTCAGTCTGGATATTGAGCGCCTGCAGAAGTGCCGGCCGCAAACTGATACGACCCAAACGATCATCGCCCAGGCCACCGAAGATGGGCGCATTCTGCAGCCGGTGTTCATTTCGGAGCTGGCGTCGGTCATGAAGACTTATGCGATGAAGATCAGCAAACAGAACCACTGATTCTCTTCCGAACGGGCGGCGACGCATGGCTCGAAGCTTGAATAAGGCATTGATCATCCCTGCATTTCTCGCGATTCCGGGCCTAACTGCCACTCCGACCATAATCAGACCAGTGGCACAATCAGTCGATAGTTGCACAGTGAAGTGGGAGTTTTCGGTTTCACCGCCGAACGGACTGACGATTGCCGACAGCGGCAAGCTCACGATCAGTCCGGTGGGGCAGGGAGATCCTCCGAGCTACTGGAGCAGCCACGGAGTTAACGCAGTTGCGTATCGGGTTAACGGCCGAGAGCTTGAGTTTTCTCTGACGGTCTCCAGAAGTCCCGATAAGAGTTGGGCATTGCCTTTCCAAGCGGTAGAACCCGGAAGTGGCCTGACGCTCGTCTCGGACCTCGGCCAGAATTGGACAACGCTTGCCAAGAGCGCGGGCTGTCCAGAACCTCCCCGGCCCGCCGCCTCGGTACCTCTTGCCGGTAGCCAGAATGTGCCCGCGAATCCTCCCATCACCGCGAGCCCACAGCCAGGGAGCGCGGCGGAGCAGAAGAAGTCCACAGTTCCGAGCGCGCGGCAACCGAATGGGGATAGGTCGGGGCTAGAATTCTCCGTGGTTCTGCCGATAAAGAATACGTGGATTCAGCGCGTCACTCTCTCGTGTTTGTTGCTGGTGCTGCTGCTTGGATGCTCCAACTTGCTCCTGGCAGCGTTTCTCGCGATTGGCGGAGTGTACCATCTTGTGAACCGGCGGCACCGCCTGAGGGTCGACAAACCTCTGAACCGGCCCGACGAATCGAGCTTGCCCTCGGCGGCTCGGCCGGTGTTGCCCGCTTTGAGTTCGGAAACGGCGCCTGTGAAGACGCAAGAAGGCCCTCAGACGGATTCGGTCGTCAGCAGGGATCAACAGGAGCAGGCAGGTCTAGAGCAGTCGCTGCTGGCCCGGTTGGAGCCCGTCGCAAAGTTGCAGCAAGAGCTGCAGGATCTGGAGAAGTCCATGCTCGAACGACTAGCAGCGCTCATCGGCCTGCAAAAACAGCAAGACGAGGAGCGGACAAAGCGGGTAGCTCTGCAGGATCAAGTGAGGAGTCTCGATGATATGACCAAGCTGCTGTCGGAAGATCTGAAGTCCGTGAGCATCGCCTACCAGTCCTTGCGCTTGCTCAACAGCGGGACAGAGGCTCAACAGAAGGAGGTGGCAGGGATCGCGAATCGGGTCATCCTGCAGAAGGTCGACTTGGCGGATGCCGCCCGCGGCATGCTCCCCGGAAGTCAGGTTGGCTCTTTCAATGTCGAGAACCGGGATGAGCTTCGCAGCGATTCGAGGAAGGACATCCAGACCAGCCGCGTTTCCGGCGGCGAGATCGCATTCATCCGCTATCCGCAAGAGGATGATTTGCTAGTTTTCCCGGCTCACCCATGGGCGCTAAATTCAAGAACCTATTCGCTTTTGGGGGTGATGTTTGACGGGATATTGTCCGCTACCGAGCAGGACAGGGTGGAATCGATCGTCCTGGCGGCGCGCTTGACTCCCGGATCTATGGGCAATTCGTACCGGGTGTCCGCGCGTGGCGCGATTCAGTTGAAGGGTCGGCCCCCTGTGTTGCAGGCGGACTCGAATGCTCGTCAGTTTCAGAATCATATCCCCCTGGCCAAGGTCCCCGAGAGTCGGGGTAACGACCCGGCAGACAAGCGGATCGACGCATTACGCGGCGAATTGGGGATCCTAGGCGAGGAGTACAGCCAGCTTAAGAAGGCCTATGCCGAGCTCAACACCGCTTTTGAGCAGGTTAAGAAAGACTGCGCTGATATCAAACTCAGTCATAAGCAGTTGTCTGGGCAGCTCGAGAAAATGAATGATCGGCTTGCGCAGGGGCAGTTTCCGGGCCGCATGTTTCCAGGTGGAGTATCAGGCGACGAAGCTTCAGACACCCAGTCTCTGACAGCCAACGGCGAAGCGGGCCAAGCAGCGGACTATTTCGAGGTGCCCGAGAGAATCCCGCCCGATGTTTCGGCCGATGCTTCGAAACCATTAGGCCCGATGCTTGCTCCAGAGCCGCCCTCTACAAGGACAGACCCGGAACCACAGCCGGCCGCCGATGCATTGGACCCTACGGGGGGTACGGAGGACATAGTAGCGGCGGTCGCGCGTGGCAGCGGATCGGCCGGTGACAAGCTGTCGTCGTTCGAGGAGTACCTGTTGGGGCTGGACCGGCTGCTCGCGGCGATGAAAGAGATGTTTGGCGATTCGGCGCGCCTGTGCGCGACGTGGAGGGCAGGCGCCGGGTGGAAGGTGTTGCCTGTTCGTCGGGAAGCGGGCTCCGTGCAAACCGAAGATCCACCCGACAGACTGACGTTGACGGGTGGGGAGCTGCGCAGAGTCTTCTGCGCCGTCGAACGTGACAATCACCTTTACGGCGTACTCCCCAGCGGTCGATACTGGGAAACTTACTGCGTCGGACTAGCAGACCTTCTGCCCGTGGATGAGGATGATATCGGAGCATCGAGGACAAGCGTGAGCTTGGGCCAAAGGCCGCTAGTCCTTAGCTGGATTGGAGGGCAGGAGTATCAGGTAATCAGAAAGCTAAAACTCTGATGAAGGCTTTGGTTTGGCGAAGGAAGTTTGGCATTGCCGGCCTGGTTCTTCTGACCCTGGCGCTATCCGGATGTGATGAGCCAGACCCGGAGTACCAATCGAAATTGGCCGGCGGCGAGAGTGTGCATGCGCGGGCCGACCGGCTGAACGGCTCCATTTACTCAACTAGTGTCACAGTTCTGTCTTCGCATGCGGCCAAGTTCGTGGTCCAGATCGTCGACGCGGACATTGTCTACGCAGCCAGCACCCTCAAGGACGGCACGGTCGAAGCGGGGCCCGGCCATCAGGTGAATGTTGAATTCATCTCGCATCTCAACCTGTCTACCAATCTGGTCATTAGCTCGGTACTGCCTGGGGAAGGGGCCTCTACCGAGATTCTGCATGTTGCCTTCGGCCCGGGACGAGTGGAATACTGGCTCCACAAAGCGGATCTCGGCTGGGTAGGCACCGTACTTTGGGGATTCACTTTTCTCTCATTGCTGCTTGCGGTAACGTTCCGTCGCAGGTTCCTGGCCCGCCGCGAGAATCGTACTCGCGTTCCAGCTAAAGGGCTAGCAATCCTTGACGCTCCTCCGCAAGCTCCACTGCTGGGGCCAGGACCGATTGAGCAGAACTCACAGCGAAAATTGGAGGTACATGTACTGGCGTTGGAGCGAAAGTTCAAAGAAGCGCTGGAATCCACTCGCCAACACGTAGAGGCCCCCGGTTCGGAACTCGATTCCATGCGACGGATCGAGGA
Source organism: Bryobacterales bacterium (assembly GCA_003142355.1). The sequence goes on along the minus strand of PLMF01000019.1, from coordinate 3,766 downwards.
GGAGTTGGATTCACGATTGCGCGAAGTTCTGCGGCGCACGAACGAACTTTGCGATGAAGTGGACAAACTAAAGCAACTCCCGGTTCGCGACGCGCGCCTCCTCGACGCTTGGGCTCGCGAGGGTATTCTCCGGACGGGATCGTACGGCTCCGATCGGGATAGGTGGAGAGCCGGTGTGCAGATATGCCAGCTTGCAAACGACCTGCTGGCCAGTGGCAACCCACGCATCGACTTGAAGAAGGCGGCATCTGACCGTTTCTCCGAATTCCCTGGCATATCGCTAGATTGGGTGTCTGTACAAGAGGATCCAGGCAGTCCGAAACGACTTGAGGTCAGAGGCAACGCCAAGCCTGGTACCTGGCTGGCCTGCGAAATTCCGGCGGACGGCTCCAAGTTGATTGTGCCTGCGCCTCATCGTTTCACCGTGGCCGACAACGCGCTGCTCAGGCTGTTGTTTGAGGGCGGAGATACAACAACATCCGATGATCGCATGACGCTGCGCGTTTTCAGACCCGCCGTCCTAAAGGGCGCGCCCGGCAAAAGGACGCTTGCTGCGAAGGGCCGGATATTGACCGGCAACAGCCAACTATCCCTCTCCGAACACATCATCATGCTACTGGAGCGCGCCCTCCTAGCGGGGCCCACCGTAGGGGCTGTGACGGCCCCCGCGGTAATACCCGTCGAGGCAGCCTCCGGGCCGCCGGCCGAAGCGGGCCCTGCTCCGCCGGCCAAGGCTGAGGCGGAGGACGATGAGGCGCAGGCGTTGCTTGGTGAAATGCCTGCCAGGTGGTGGCAACCCGAGATGGACAAAGCGGCACTAGAAGGGGGAGCAGGAGCCGAAGATTACCTGGTTCGCGTTCTCCTTGTGAAAGAGCAGCTTGGCATAGCGGCGAGCGGCCTTGGCCATGGCTGGAAGGCGAAGCTCGCTTGGCTCCGTTTCGATTTTGAGAAAGATTGCCTGGTGTTGGCTGAACTGGCAGAGACCGATGGCGGTGTGATACCCCTGGATTCAGGGGGTCGGCCAAGCGCACCCTTGCGGGGGCGGGACCTCTACCAAGTTGCGGTGAGCGTCGTGGAGTCGGCGGGCAAGCGCGCGCTGGTGTTTATCCCACTGGGGGAGTTCTTGCTAGATAACCACGTCACCGTGCTCTCGCGACTCATCGATAATCCGCCCATCGTTCCCTCAATCGTGAAGCGGATCCTCAGACCTGCAATCATCGAGCGGATCAGGGGCAAGAACTACCGTATCCTGCCGAAGGGCCAGATGCAGGTTGAGGTCAAGGTCGAGGAGTGAGCACTCTCGAAAGTCCTCCGCGACCCGTCGAAAAACACGGAACATGCGAAGGCGTGATTTTCATCGCCTTTGGCATTTTCTACGTCTCTGGCATTTTCGAAATGCAGAAGCGGGAAATCGTACTGCAGAGGCAGCAGGCTGTAGACGCACGTAGGCGAACGGTGGCCGGTTCTACAGATGCGGCTACCAAGAATCACGACGTTGTTTCTGAAGATAACAAGAGGCGGGTGAAGGCGGCGCAGACGACACGCAAGGTCGGGAAACGACCGCGTCGTTAATCGGCCAGCGTGCCGGCGAATCCCCATCGACAAGGCCAGGTGAGCATGGCAATCGACGGCTGGGGAAGTCCGATCACGGTTACCGCCCCCGGCGGAAAGGGCCATCTCGTACCCCCTACCCAGCCCCTGGCCCCCTCCAGTACGCCTCCTCCCCATGCGGCGCACACGGCCACGCCTTCCGCACCCCCCAGCACGCCAGCGCCACCGCCAGTACCAAATCGTCGTGCTCGCCTTCCCGCCATGCCCCGTACTGCTCGTTCCCGCTGGGTGTGATCTTCACCCGCATCTCCGCCATCTCCCGTGCCAGCACCGGCCCGAACTTCATCCCCGCCGCTATCTGTAGCCCCCTGCGCTGTAGCAGCAACTGTAGTCCCACAATCAGGTCCCGCTTCGGCACCCGGTAATATCCGTCCGCGTACCTCTCCGTGTCGCCGCTCGTGATCACCACCGGCCACAGCCTGCGGCACCCCAGCTCCGCGCTCCGCAGCATGTCCATTACCGGCCGCCCCACCCCCGTCGCATCCGCGATCAGGTGGCATTGCCCCGCCAGCTCGGCCGAGCGCGTAACCACCGCCACCCGCTCCACCACCTCCGTATACGGCGTCCCCAGTGCCACCCGCTCCAGGTGCCGCAGTCGCAGCGCGATCGTCTTCCGCCAGGCAAACATCACCGGGTCCCACTCCCCGACCATCTCCGCCCGCTGCAACACCGCGATGGCTGTGAAGTCCTGGCTTTGCCCCAGGTCCACCCCCACGAAATACTGCCCCGTGACCGGCGTCATGTTACAAGATCCGCAGCGGCTCGAATTCCCCCGTAATGGCCTCTTCCACCAGGTTGCGTTCGAATACTCCGCTCACCGAATCCACGAACTCGCACAGGTACTCCTGCCGGAACCACCTCTCCCCCATAGCGACCCTCTCCTCCTCCAGAAACGCTCCCTGAATCCGCGGGCACTCGTACGCCCGAACCCGCACCCGTTCCCATTCCGGCCCCCCACGCTGCCACGCTTCGTAGAAAAACCCCCGGCTCCCGAACGGCGTGCTCATCAGCCACAACGCGCCCGAGCTCACCGCCCGGGGTGCCCTCTGGGCCGGGCCGGATCGCCTTATACAGATCGTCGCTCACCCGCGAAGCCTCATCCACCAGCAGTAGCGACACCGCCGAGAATCCCCGCGCGGTAGGCTCGTTCCCTGGCAGTCCCACGATCCGCGACCGGTTTGGGAACTCCAGCGAGATCCCGTTGTCCCCGTCGCCCTTCACCCGCATCCCCAGCCGCCTTGCGAATCCCGCCGCCTTCCGCACGAATTCGCCGCTCTGCCGCGCGCTTGGGCTCACCACCAGCGTCAGGCTCTCCGGCTCGGTACACGCATGGTGTACCGGTTTCGCCGCCGTGATTGTCGATTTCCCCCACTGCCTGGTGCAGTTCAGCAGTCCCCGCTTGCTGGCCGACCCCAGCACCAGCGCTTGCTCCCGGTCCGGCTCGAATCCAAGCTGCTCTCTCCCCCACTCCACCGCATCCCGCGGCTGAGCAGGCCCTTCCTTACCTCGCACATCCCCGTTCCCGCTTTGGTCCCTGCCCGTAGCATCCCACATCTTCTCGTCGTCCCCCTGGCCCCTGGCCCCCGGCCCCGCGAGCTTTCTACCATGGGCGCCCTCAAAAACAGCCCAAAATACCCCTTGATCCGAATCCCATTCACAACAATCTTTCGTTGAAACTAAACGAGTTAACATGTTTATTGAGGGACTCCGTAGTATCCTGTGACTGGATGCTATGAGTTCACTCAGACGAATCAATTCTTCGCGGGCCAACGGAGCCCGCTCCCGAGGTCCGATCACCCCTAAGGGGAAAGAACGCGCCTCCGACAACGCCCTCCGCCACGGTCTCCTGGCCAAGTGCGTTGTCTTGGAAAACGAATCCAGCGAGTGTTTTGACGACCTCGTGACCCAGCATATCCAGCGTTTCGCCCCCGCCGGTGGCGTCGAGTTCGCCATGGTCGAGGAAATGGTTGCGGCCAATTGGCGCATCCGCCGCGCCTGGGCCATCGAGGATCGCTTGATGGAAAAGGCCATCCGCAATCAGCCCGCCGGCGACGAGGCCGCGCGTATCGCCAACGCCTTCTCCGACCTGGCCTCCTCCCCCGAGCTGAACCTGCTCCATCGCTACGAGGCCCGCCTCCACCGCATCTACCAGCGC
>PLMF01000109.1 GCA_003142355.1 Bryobacterales bacterium | reverse complement strand
TCTCAAAAATGGGGTTCAGTCCAACGGCGGCGGTAATCGACCTCAAGAAGCACAGGGCGCTCTGGGAGGATATCGAGGACGTGCTGGTCTCGCGGTCGAGGCGGCATGAAAAACGCATCCCGCTTGAAAAGGTGAAGGCAAACCTGATCTCCAGCGGAAAGCTTCACGGCTAGGTACGACGTCGCATTGACGTCGAGCGCGGAGAAAGAACTCAAGAAACTGCCCGGCCAATGGATCGCGCGCATCGTTCCGCGCCTGGAAAACCTTGCTTCCAATCCCCGCCCGCCGGGCTGTCTAAAGCTCAAGGGCGGTAATCGCGAGTGGCGCATTCGTGTGGGTGACTACCGCGTGGTGTACACCATCGACGACACGGAATTGCTGGTGGAGGTGACGCGCATCCGTAAGCGAAGCGAGGTCTACGAACGATGACTGCCCTGCATCAGGATTCTAGAAACCGCTGGAGACGCTGGCCGACTTGCTCATGGGTGAGGTACTCGCCCCGCTCGAAAGCGTCCTCGCCGCGCTTCACGGCCTCGATAAAGCGGGCTTCTTCCTCGAAATAGCTCGTCAAGACATCCTGCACCAAGTCGTCGGGATTCCGGCCTTGCTGGGCGGCAGAGTGCGTGAGCTTCGCTTCCAGTTCCCCGGTGACACGTACCTCCATTTCGTCGGCTCCTTCTCTGAGAATACCCTGTTACGCTACCGCGCTGGGGCCTAGGAGTCTCTACCGTTGCCCCTTCGCCGCTTTCCGCGCCGCCGGTGGGTCACTCCATGCGGAAGATCCGGAGCATGCTGATCGGGGGAAACGGACCTTGGCTCGCCAGGCCGATCCGATTGGCGCCGCTGCTCAGCCGGAACACGCCGGCCGAACTCCACGCCCGGTTGGAAGGACTCCAGCCGCCCGTGGGGAGGCCGCAGACCTCCTTCACGTCCAGCCCGTTCACAAAGAAGTGTACCGGCCGAGGCTCGGCCGAGGCATAGAGAACAGCGATCTGGTACGTGCCGGCAGCCGGCAGATCTACCGCATACTCGGCTTCATTCTGCGGCTGTCCTTGCGATACGACCACCGGCTGGTCCCCGCGTTCGGCCAGGCGCGTCCGGTCGACCAACAGGTTTCCGGTTTGAAACGAAGCCGCCGGAACGTAAAGGTGCCAGTGCCGGGCGTACCACAAGAATCCTTCGAGCCCCTGGTTGTCGATGAGGTAACAAAGATCGGTGAATGCCGCGCGCGTTTCGGGGCGTACCGGGTAGCTGGCGTACCTCTGCCACCGAACCGCCATGGCGAAGTTGGCGCACATGGCATACAACGTCGCGGCCACAACCATCCCCGCCAACCCGTAGCGCAGCCGGGTGCCGGGGATGGTCGGCAGATACGCCACGGCCACCGCGGAGCCCAGCAGGAGCCACGGGAACATGTCGTGCAGATAACGATAGGAGATGTACCCAAACATGAAGATCAGCCCGCAGCCGGCCAGAGCGCCGCACATCGGCGCACGGAACTCGCGAAGTTCCTTGCGGCGGCGCGACAGACAGAGAGCCAGGCCGGCGATGGCCCCCAGAAAGAGTTCCGGCATGGCCGCCGGCAGGCTGGCAAACGGCTCAGTGGTGTCGAAATGGGCCTTCGGGAAGCGGGAGGCAAGCGCCGGGTCTCCCACCGTCAAAAACACCCAGGGAAAAGCGCCGGCGAACCTGATATTGGCCGGCGCCAGATAGGCCCACAGTGTGATCGGCAGGTTGTAGGCCGAGACGATATTGCCCTTGACGCGCTCGAGCCGTGGCTGGTCGAACTGCAGGTTCAAGCCGATCGGCTGCGAAGTGAACACCATGCCGAACTTCCAGTAATTCAAGCCCGCCCACAGCGCCGCCGAGGCAACCAGCGTAACGCCCACCGCGACGGCCGCGCGCCGCGGCAAATCCGATCCGGTGAAGAAAGCGCGGAAACGGGCTGCTGGAACCAGCCACGCCGCTTCCAGCAGAAACAGCGAGAAGAGCGGCCCCACGCCCGACGACACACGCGCCAGGAAGGCCAAAACTGCCGCGGCGCAACCGAGCGCCAGCCATCTGGCCTTGGGGCGCATGAGGTAGCAGGCCAGCAACACCGCCGCCGCGAATGCCCACGCGCTACCCCAGATGATGGACTCCTGGTATACCTTCCGTTCCGCGGAAACGAAGAAGTTCGTCGAACCAATGGCGGCGCCCAGGATCAGGACGGCCCGCAGCAGGTTTCGCAGGCGTGGTCCCCCGGCCGGCGGGAAACGCGATTCCAGCCTTGGCATCAGCAACAGCAGCATGCCGAGGGTCAGCGCCGATGCCAGCAGCATGGACACGCGACCCCAGCGCCCGTACATTCCGGGCAGCAGCAGTTCGAGCGGGAGGCGCATCAGGGCCGGCGTGGGACCGAAATAGCCGTAGGCCTTCCCATTACGCATGAAGGCTTCGGTGGCGATGGCTTCCCGCGGAACGTCGATGCGGCCATGCAGCAGACTCTGCGCCTGCGCGTCATAAAAGCTTTCTAGAAAGCCAGCCTGGGGGAAGAAATCCCAATCGCCCTCGGTGATGAGCCAGGCCAGCAGGAGAAGCGAGAACGCGAGGGCCAGCCAATCCCAGCGGATGCGGTCGAGAAGCGGCGCGACCCTTACGCCCGGCTTCTGGGTCCGGGTCCCGGCGCCGGCCGAGGCGGACCTAGATTTTCGCCGGCCCATTAGCGCCCGCCCCGCGCCGCGCGGCGTCGAGCATCTCCTGCTTCGACCGGATCCATTGTTCGATTTGCCGCTGCTCGCCGCCGGCCCGTTCGAGCGCTTCGGCAACCACATCCGGCGCCGGCCCTCCCGGCACCTGGCGAATCCGCACGAAATTCCGCGGGTCCAGAGCGCGCTCGACAACCGCCTGGTCCACCCCCAGCGATGGATTCTGGCTCAGGAACACTGCGGCGATGGCGGCGGGCCGGTCGTCCGCGCCCGAGGCTTCAACCGCGCGGGCGACCAGCGCATGGGCCTCCCGAAAGCTCATGCCGGTATGGCGGACGAGCGAATCGGCAAGCTCCGTGACGGTGAGAAAATCTGAGGCTGCCCGGCGCGCCAGGTGCTCGCGATCGACCTCCGCAGCCGCCAGCAGGCCCGCCAGCAGGCGCAGGGAGCGCAACGCGTCGGCGAACATGGTAAAGACCAGCGGCTGGAGGTCGTCTTCGCTGTCGTTGATGTCGCCGAAAGGCGTGTTGTGGGCGCACAGGAACACCGCCTGCGCTTCGCCCAGCGCGCGGCTGGCCAGAATGCGCGCATGTTCCAGAGAGACGGGGTTGCGTTTCTGCGGCATGATGCTAGAGGACTGCACGAACGCATCGGAAAGTCGCAGAAAACCGAATTCTCGAGTGGACCACAGCAGCAGGTCCTGCACGAACTTGCCGAGATTGACCATGGCCACCGCCACGGAGGCGGCCGACTCGGTGAGGTAGTCGATGGACGCGATGGCGCCGTAGGAGTTCTCCGCCAGCCCCTCGAAGCCCAGAAGGCGCGCGGTCATGCGCCGGTCGATGGGGAAGCCGGTGGTGGTGATGGCGCAGGCGCCCAGCGGGCACAAGTTGACGCGCGCGAACGCCGCCTGGATGCGGGCCGAATCGCGCCCCAGGAATTCAATGGCGGCGCACAGATAATGGGCTAACGTGGTGGGCTGAGCCGGTTGCGTGTGGGTGTGCGCCGGCATCACGGTTTCGAGGTTCCGCGCGGCCAGATCGAGCAGTACGGCCCGCAGTTGGGCAGCGGCCGAAGCGAGGCCCAGCAATTGCCGGCGCTGCGCCATGCGGAAGAGAGTGATGTCGATATCGTTGCGGCTGCGCGCGGTGTGCATCTTGCCCGCCAGGTCCCCGCAGGCGCGCCGCAAAAGGCCTTCGACGAAGAAGAACAAGTCCTCACACGAGCCGTCGTAGCGGGCGCGCGCGATCTCTTCCCGGTCGAGCCCGTCGAGCGCTTTGAGAAGCAGCCGCTCCTCGGAAGCGGTCAGTATCCCCTGGGCCGCCAGCATGCGCGTGTGCGCGTAATGGATGTCCAGCAGCGCATCGAGGAAGTGGTTTTTGGCGTCTTCGAAATTCGGGCCGAGGACGGTCTCGGCGTAGATGGGCGCGGGGAACTGGCTCATTGGTTTCCCGCTATCCAGGCGGGGTTCTTGGCGAGGCTGACCAGGTTCGCCAAAATGCGATAGGCGCCGGGCACGCCGGAGGGCAACTGGCGATACAGCGCGAACGCATCATAAATGTAGGCGCCTTTGCCGCAGCGCGCCAGGAGCAATCCGCCGCGCTGCGGGTCCTGGTCCGGATCGGCGGTTTCCACCAGGGCTTCGTAACGCGCATCCCAGGTTTCCATGAAACCGTGGCCGCGCTCCTCGACCCAGCCCGAGAAATCCGTCTCCGTAATCCGATTGGGCCACGTGAACACGGGGCTTTCCGGCTTCAGCAAGCGCACTTTCGAGCCTTCATCCACCACCTTCTGCGGATTGTTTCCCAAGCTGAACGGGTAAGGCCCGTAGTTCCGATCGAACTCCTGCAAGTTGTATTGCACGACCAGCACGCCACCGGCCCTGGCGTAGTCGAGCAGGCGTTTGTTGGCGGCCTTCAGCTCGGGACGCACGGCGTAGGCCCGCGTGCCAAGAACGATGGCGTCGTAACCGGAGAGATCCCCCTGCGTTACGTCGCTCGAGGCCAGAATGCGGACGCTCAGCCCGAGATTCTGGAGAGCCTGCGGCACGTCGTCGCCGGTGCCAGGGAGATAGCCGATGCGCAGGCCCGCCGGCGTCTTCACGTCCACGCCCACCGCGCGGTAGACGGCCGGGCGGTAATAAGGATAGGGCCGCAAGCCCGGATAACCAACCAGCCGGTATCCTTCCTCGTAGTTCTTGCCCTGATATTCGGCGACTGCCGTGATGCGGTGCTCTCCGGGCTGCACCGAATCCGGGAGAACCGAGAAGGCCACGGTGTGGTCTTCGCCATCGCGATCCATCGAGAACGCGGCCGACTCCGGCGTCGAATGCCAGCCGGCGGGCAGGCGCAATCGAAGCGTTCCGTGCGCCGGTCCTTTCACGTTGCTGTGCACGGTGCAGGCGAAAGCGAAGGACGCGGCTCCCACCGGAACCGCGCCCGCGGAGGGGGCGACCGTTACGGAAATCGCGGGACCGACCAGCAGCGGCTGGGGTTCCATTCCCAGGCCCGGAATGCGCTCGACGGACTGGACCACCTGCGAAAGATGCACGGCGGCGCCCCGGTAGGAGACGCGCACGGCTGCCGACAGCGGGTACGGCGCCAGCGACAAAGTGCGGTACCGCGGGTCGGTCAAATCGTAGTAGGCCTGTTCTTCGTCGGGCCGCGTGAAATACGGACGAGTGAGGGCCGCATCCGGCGGCACGGTGACCGAAAAGCGCGCATTGCCACGGCTCTCGATCTTCCAAGCCTTGCCATCGGAGGCCTCGAGCGACACCGCTTCCACATTCACGGTTTCAGGACTCTGGTTCAGAAAGGTTGCCTGAACTCCGAAAGTCTGCCTGGGAATCCCGATCGTAAATGTCGGCGAGGCTGGCGCGAACGGCCCCATGGGGCCCTGCGGGCGGTCCGCCATCACCGCGGCTTGGAACGAAAGCCCCAGAGCCTCCGCCAGGGCGTGTTCGAACTGCTCCTCTTTCACGCCCAATTCGAAAAGGACGTCGGATTTGCCGGGTTCCGGCGGGCCGCCGGCGCGCAACCGGCCGATGAGCGCGCGCGTGGCCCCGAGGCCATCGGCCAGCGCTGGCGCGATCGCTTGCGGGCGGTCGGGTTGATACTGGCTGGAGGCCTGGTCCGCCAGCCGGGCGATTTCCGCCAGTCCGCTCTTGAGGAAATCCGGCTGGGAGGGCATCAGAGAGCCGATACCGCCGATGGAAACGTCGATGCCGTCGAAGAACGACTCCTCATGAGGGGCCGCCGGCACGCGCGAATCATAACGGTGGTAGGCGGAGGCGAAGGCCGCGGGCGGCGGAATGGCGACGCCATGGTTCTGGCTCTTCTGAAAGCCCAGGCCCTCGCGGCCGATCTGCAGGTAGGTCAGGCCCGCGGCGGGAGCATAGCCGCCTTCCGCGATCTCCAGGTTGGTGGAAGGCGTCTCGCTGGACCACGTCTTGTGGATGTAGTCGAAAAAACGCACCGGCACGAATTTGTCGGTGGCGTAGTCGTACATTCCCTGGGGCGTGGCGGAGAAGAAGGGCACGTGCGCATACATCTTCAGCGGAGACCACGGCCGGAGTCCCTCGCGAATCTGCTCGGGGAAGCGATTGGGATCGCCGGCGGCGGCATAGGCCTCCTGGGCCATCTGGCCGGACACCTGGTGCTGGCCGTGGCCGTCGGTGGGGGCGCCCACGAATATCGATACGACCACCAGGGGACGAGTCATGCGGATGACGCGGACGACGTCCGCCAGCAGTCTGTCGTGGTCCCACTTATCCAGAGCTTCCTCGCGCGTTTTCGAAAAACCGTAGTCGATGGCGGGCGTCCAATACTGATCGACGCCGTAATACCGGTCCGCGGCCAGCAACTCCTGGGTGCGCACCAGCCCCAGGGCGTCATAAAGATCGGCGGACGTAGCGTTCTGGCCGCCTTCGCCGCGGTTGAGCGAGAGCAACGTGGCGCGCGCACCGGCGCCTCGCGTTTCCAGGGCCAGCATGCCGCCGTCTTCGTCGTCCGGATGGGCGGTGATCATAATCAGGCTGGCGCGCGTTTTGAGGGCGTGCAGCCAGCGCGTGAGGCTGGCGGCTCCGCGGTCCGCATCCACGGGGATGGATTCGGTCGTCTGGGCAGACACCAGACCGAGCAACAGGGCCATAATCGACAGGGACTCAAAACCCCTCCGATAAGACAGGTGAGCCATGACTTCATTGTTTTCGAAGCGTGGCACCCAATGCAACATGTGGTTTTATACGACGCTGCGCGCGCAGGCTTGCATTCCCCAAATAAACTACCTATACTAGATGGGAAATGGGTAGTTTGACAACCATTATGGGAGTGACCACGCGGCGTTCTTGACGGAGACCGCGAAAAGGCGCGATACTCGTTCCAAAGGCGGTTCAATTTACCAAATCAGGGGAGGGTAGTATGTCGGAATCCTCGAAGCGTACTTCACTTTTTCTGCTGCTGGCCGGCGTGCTTTTCAGCGCACTGAGCTTGCGGCCAGTACTTGCTCAAACGCAAGCCATCAACGGCAGCATCCGCGGCCGCGTGATAGATGTCGGGGCCGCCTCGGTGCCGCAGGCCAAGGTCACGATTCTCAACGACGACACTGGCTTCACCCGCCAGGTTGACACCGACGAGAACGGCTACTACGTGTTTCCCAACCTGCCGCTCGGCATTTATACCGTGACCATCGAGAAGGAAGGGTTTGAGAAGGAACGCCATCCCGGAGTCGCGCTGACCGCCGGCGTCGAGGCAGTAGTGGAAGTCCAGTTGAAGGTGGGTGCGGTCACGACCGAAATCGAAGTCACCGGCGGCGCCGCCATCGTGGAACCTTCGCGCGTCAATACCGGCCGCACCATCGGCCACGCGGAGATCGACAACCTGCCGCTCACTTCCCGCAACCCGTACAACTTCATCATCTTTCAGCCCGGCGTCAGCGGCCATCCCAATCCGGAGTTGGGCATTCCGCGCACGCTGAATATGAACGGGCTGCTGGACCGCATCAACTACCAGATGGACGGCATGGTGGACACCGAGACCGACCGCTATGGGCTGCGCCTCTTCCCCATCTCCGACATCTACGTGCGGGAAGTGCAGACCGTCTCCAACAGCTTCGCGCCGGAGTTCGGCGACACCGCGGGCAACATTTACAACGTCATCACCAACTCCGGAACGAATACTCCGCACGGCGAGTTTTATTACATCTTCCGGCCCATCGCTCTGGCCGCCCGGCCCATGCTGCTGGCGCTCAGTTCGCCCAAACCGGACCTCAGTCTGGCCGACTACGCCGTCAACGCAAGCGGCGCGATTATCAAGGACAAACTGTTCGTCTTCGGCGGCTATGAGCACCTGAAGCGCGGCCTGCCTGCGCCCAACACCATCGCCGCCTCCGACGCCGCGGCCATCGGGCTTCCCGCCAGCCTGCTGGTGGTGGCGCCCAGCATACAGTACGCCCAGTTTGTGAACTTCCGGATGGATTGGGTTGTCAGCAGCAAACACCAGGTCTTTCTGCGCTACAACTATTTCCGCAACGAGTATCCGTTCAATACCGCAGTGGGGGGCAAGAACGCGCTGGACGCCGCTTCCGATTTCCGGGACCGCGCGCACGTGCTGGGCGCGCAGGTTTTGTCGACCTTCTCGCCCACGGTCCTGAACGAACTGCGCTTCGGCTGGCCCTATCGCAACGAACACCATTTCGCGGACCCGCTCACCGGAACGGGACCCCAGATCAACATCAGCGGGGTGGCGATCTTCAATGGCAGCACGGGCGTGGGCGACCGCTACCAGGAGAAGATTCCGAACCTCAACGACAGCGTCACCCTCATCCGCGGCCAGCACGCCATCAAGGCCGGATTCGGCTTCCAACAGAACCAGGACACACAAACCGCCGACGTCTACAGCCAGTACAATTTCTCGTCGGTGGCGCAGTATCTCGCGGCCAAGGCCGGCAACCCGTTGTCGTACGTTTCCTACGCCACCGTGATCGGGCTGCCCGGCGCCTGGTATCACTCCTTCTTCTGGAACTGGTTCGCGCAGGACAGCTTCCAGGTGCGTCACAACCTGCTTCTGATCTTCGGCGTGCGCTACGACCGGTTCCAGGGTCCCGCCGCCGATCCCAACGCGCCGTTCATCTACTCGAGGAGTTTCCACACACCGAGTAAGGACTTCGCGCCCCGGTTCGGCCTGGCCTGGAGCGTCACGCCCAAGACGGTGGTGCGCGCCAGCTTCGGGATGTTCTACGAACCCGTGCCTACGAATCTCTGGTACAACACGTTCATCAACAGCGGCAACCCCACGGCCTATTCGGCGTCGATTCCCGCCGGTTCGCCGCTGGCGCCCGCATTTCCCAATGTGATCGCCCTGACGCCCGGCGCGGTTCCGCCCTCGGCCGACATCACCACCATCACGCCGAATTTCCGCAACGCTTACACCCTCAACAGCAGCTTCCAGATCACCCAGGCTCTGACCAAGAACGACTCGCTGACGGTGGGGTACGTCAACACCGGGGCGAGGGAACTCACGTACCTCCGCAACATGAACCTGGTGAACCCCACCGGCTACCTGGCCGACGGCCGGCCCATCTACTCCACCACGCAAAGCGCCGCGACGCGCCTGGATGCGCGGTTCAACAACATTACGCTTCAGGATGTGGGCGCCATCACCAGCTACAACGCGATGGTCGTGAACTTCCAGCACCGCATCGCCCAGGGCTTCCAGGTAAGCGCTTCGTACACCTGGTCGCACTCCATCAGCGACGCACCGGATGCCAACAGCTTCGAACAGAACGTGTTCATCGAGGACAACACCAGCCGCCTGCGCGATCGCGGCAATAGCTGGGTAAACCGGCCGTCGGCGTTGACCCTCAGTGCGTTCCTGGCGCCGCACACCAATTCGGGGAACAAGACGTGGAAGTGGCTGGCGAACAACAACGAGCTGGCGCTGCTCGGCAACCTCTCCTCGGGAGACCAGCAGAACGAAACCTCCACCAGGAACCTGAACAACGATACGAAAGCCGCCTACCGCCCGCTGTTCATCGGCCGGGACACGATCCGCACACCCAACATCTACCAGTTCGACGCGCGCTACACGCGGAGCTTCATGGTCATCTGCGAGTGCATCAAGCCGAAGTTCATCGTCGAGGTGAACAACCTGTTCAACCGGGAGAACATCACCGCGTTGAACACCGCCGTGGCGGTGGATGCGAACGGCCTGGCGCAGCCCGGAGCTTCGTTCATGCAGCCCTCCAGCACGGTGCTGGAAAAGCGCATCGTCCAGTTCGGGATTCGCGTGGACTGGTAGGGGCGGCCGACGAGGGCGCCGGGCTACGACTAAGTACACGATTTCGCAAATTCGG
>PLMF01000112.1:4412-22297 GCA_003142355.1 Bryobacterales bacterium | reverse complement strand
CGCCATTGAAATCGAAGGCCACCGCTGAAACCGGGCTGGTGTGCGCCGGGTAGCGCACCGCCGGCTGGAGCGTGCCGTCACCCTTGTTCAGGAAGACGGAGATGGTACCGGTGTCGGAACCGGAGCCGGCGCTGACGACTACCACATCCTTCCTGCCATCGTGGTTCAGGTCCGCCACCAGCAGACCTTTCGGGTACGCGGAGACCGGATAAGACACGTTGGACTGCAAGCTGCCGTCGGAGTTGAGGACCACGACCAGCAGGCTATCGACGGACGGCCCCCCGAATTGGCCACCCTTGACTGTAGCCAGTCCTACCAACGCGCCGGTGCCGAGGAAATCGGAGACAACCAGAGTCCGCGACGCCGCCCCGGGTTGATCCGCCAGCGGAACCCACCCCGGCGGCGTCTTGAACGTACGGGCGCCGGCCCCGGAGCAGTTCAACAAAACCGATTGGAAGTTGGGTGTGGAATCGAGCTTCTTGTATGGAGACCGGGACTGGTAGCGTTGCCGGGTGAACGACCCGTCCGGCTGACGCTGAAGACCGGCACCGCTCGTGTAGTCGAGCACCGTGACCGAACTGCCCTGAAGAAAATTCGGTGACGGACAGGTTTGAGCGTGAATTGCGGAAACCGAGAATCCGGCAGCCAGGAGCCAGAGCACTCGTTTCATAGCACCCTCTCGGAGATACGCTAGCACTTTCTTGCCGATGGTTCAATGGCTGCGGGGGCGGCCGGTACTGCCAGGGCGCGTGATAAGCTTCTATGGCATGATCCCGTGCAAGATCGCGTGGCGCGATCTGCGTTCCGGACGCAGGCATTTTGTGGTAGCTGTGGCATCTCTGGCCGTGGGAGTAGCGGCCATGAATGCATCGCGTGCGCTCAGCAGCGAGTTTTCCCGCCGCCTCAACGGCGACATGCGCCATTGGATCGCCGCCGACGCCGCCGTCACGCTGCGCCAGCCGCCTTCCGAAGAACAACGCGGCGCGATGGCCGGGCTGGCGCGCCAGGGCATCGAGGAGAGCGAATCGCTGGAGACTTACAGCATGGCCTCCTCGGATCAGGCGGCGGATCCGGTGGTGGTCTCCGTCAGGAGCGTGGATGCCCGGCGCTACCCGTGGTACGGCACGGTGGAACTGGAACCGAACCGGCCGCTTCGCGAAATGTTGGGGCCGGACACGGTGGTTGTGTCCCGTATCCTTGCCGAGCGCCTGGCGGTGGCGCCCGGTGACCGGGTGCTTCTCAACGGCGTGGCTTTCCGCGTCGCCGCGGTTCTGATCGCCGAGCCCGATCGCCTGGCGGCGGCGCCCAACCCGTATCCCCGGGTGATGCTTTCCGACGCCGCTTTTGTACGCACGCGGATCGCCCGCCTGGGCAACGCCATCGTCTTTCGGCTGCTCTTTCGGATGGGCGCCGGCACCGGCAACGACACCGGACAGCTCAAGGCCAGGCTGCAACAGGTCTTCCCGGACGGCCAGGTGGTCGACTATCGCGACCACGGCGACCGGCGAGTGGCGGCGGCGCTGGATGCCACCCTCACGTATCTGGGCCTGGCCGCGTGGACCGCCCTGGCGCTCGGTTCGCTGGGTGTCGCCATGGTGACCTACCTGCACATGGAGCAGGGCCTGGACACGGTGGCCATCATGAAAGCGCTGGGTGGCCGATGGCGCCAGATCCTCTGGATCTATCTGCTGGAAATCACTTGCCTGTCGCTCGCAGGGTGCGTCCTGGGCGCCGCCCTGGCGATTCCCCTGGAGCGCGTCTTCCCGCTCATCTTCGCCGACCAGTTGCCCTTTCCCCTGGCGCTCCCGTGGCGCTGGACGGAAGCCGCCGAGGCCGTCGGCCTGGGTCTGCTCTCTTCCCTGGTGGCTACCGCCATGCCGCTGGTTGCGGTGCGCACCACGGCGCCCTTGCTGCTGCTCCGCCGGTACGTAGAACCGTCGCCTGGGCGGCGGCAAATCGGGCGTATGGTTGGGATGGCGTCTCTGCTGGGGATGCTGGGGCTGGCGCTATGGATGGTCCACTCGTGGAAGGCTGGCGCCGCGTTCCTGTTCGGCCTGGCCGCCGGCGGGCTGATTCTGCTGGGCACCGGCCGCGCGCTGCTGCGCATGGTGCGCTGCGCTGCCCGGCGCTGGCGGATCGCAGGCGTCGGCAGTCTGAGCCGGCCGGGGCGCCGGGCCGATACCCGATTCCTGGCGCTCGCCGTAGGGATTATGGTCGTCACCGCCTCCTGGCTCGGGCCGGCGGCCGTGGTTCGCGCCATCCAACAATCGCTCCCCTTACCGGGCGCCGATCTGTTTGTCTTCGGCCTCGGACCGGGCCAGACCGCCCCGCTGATGGAACTCCTGGCGGGCGATCCGGATGTCATGCAACCGGTGGAACTGCTGCCCCTGATCGTCCTGCGCCTGTCCAAGGTCGCCGGTGTGTCGGTGCCCGCCACCACCCCCGGGCGCTGGGTGGCTGCCTGCTACAACCTTGCGCCTTCCGGACCTCTTTCGGCGGGGCGTTGGTGGCAGCCCGGCGGCGCGCAACCGGAAACCGTGGTGTCGGAGTCGCTGGCTGGCATGATGGGCGCGAAGGTGGGCCAGACACTGGAGTTCTTCTCCAACGGCAGGGCAATTCCGGCGCGCATCGTGGGCCTTCGCCGCCTGGACGCTGTCGACGAAGTGATGGCCGGGCTGGTTTTTCCGTGCACTGCATTCGCCGGACTAAGCGTCTTTTACGAGGCCGGAATCTCGGTGAAGACCGCGCGCGCGGAGGCGGTCCGGCGACTGATTGCCGCCAGCTTTCCCAGCGTCCCGGTGATTGACCGGCGGGAAATCACGGCGGCCATTCAATCGGTAGCCCACGACGCGCGGTGGATACTGCGTGCCGTCGCCCTACTGATTCTGCTGGCGGGAACTGCCGTCCTGATCCTCATGGTGCTGGCGGAGGAGAAGACCCGAACCCGCGAGATCGCCATCCTCAAGGCCCTGGGCGCCCGGCCCGCTCAGGTCAGAAACGCGCTGCTGGCCGAGTTTGCCTGGCTGGGCGCGCTGGCAGGCGCCAGCGGCGGCTTGATGGGGAGCGCGTTCGCCACTCTGCTGCTCTCGGTGGCGCTTCGCAAGGCGTCGGCGGCGTGGGATGCGCGGGTGTTTGCGGGCGCCGTTCTGCTGGGCATTCTGACCGCGGTTGGGGCCGGGTGGGCGTCGAGCGCGCGCATGCTCCGCCAGAAGCCGCTCGCCATTTTGCGCGACGAATAGCCATAATGGGAACTTGATTCAGGTCCGCGCCCTCACCAAGTCCCTCGATACCCGCACCCGCCGTGTGGACATTTTGAGAGGCATCGACCTGGATATCCCGAGCGGCCAATTTGCGGCCATCATGGGCCCCTCCGGCAGCGGCAAGACCACGCTGCTCGGTTTGCTGGCGGGCCTGGACGCGCCCACCAGCGGCCGCGTCCTGTTGGACGGAGAGGACATCACAGTGCTCTCCGAAGACCAGATGGCGGTGCTGCGCGGCCGCAAAATCGGTTTCGTCTATCAGTCGTATCACCTCATCCCAACGCTGACGGCGGAAGAGAACGTGCGGCTTCCCATGGAGCTGGGCGGCGAAGAACCGGGCGATCGAGCCCGGGCCCGCGACCTGCTGGGTCGAGTGGGCCTCGAGGACCGCCGCGACCATTACCCCGTGGAGCTTTCCGGCGGCGAGCAGCAGCGCGTCGCGCTGGCACGTGCGTTCGCACGGCGGCCCTCCATCCTGCTGGCCGATGAGCCTACCGGCAATCTGGATAGCGCCAGCGGCCAGATGGTGCTCGATCTGCTGCTCGAGCTCAACCGCGAACAGGGCGCCACCCTGGTGCTGGTTACGCACGAACCATCGGTGGCCCAATGCGCCGACCGCCGCGTCCTGCTGCGCGACGGTCTGGTCACCGAATAGGGTAGGGGCGCTTCCCGCGTCTCCGGCAGGATGTGCTACCTTGAGCCACGGGAAGGGCACCATGCAAAGGCGAAGTTTTCTCAAAGCAATCCCGGCGGCGCTGCTGCCGGCTGTCCAATCGGCGCCGCGCCTGAAGATCGCGGACATCCGGGTGGTCGCGCTGAAGACCATCCGGGAAACCGGCACCATGGAGGCGGCCTGGAACCCGGGTACCCGGACCACCCAGCGGATGGGCGGCGGTTCCTTCACCGAGATCCGCACGGACCAGGGGCTGACAGGGATCGGGCCAGGCATGGATGCCGCGTCCGTGCCCGCCGCCAAAGCCCAATTGCTGGACAAGGATCCCTTCGACATCGAACAGTTCGCGGGCCCGCTGCGGTACTACCTGGGAGCCGGCTCGCGCGCGGTGGCGAGTCTCGAGATCGCCCTCTGGGATCTCATCGGCAAGGCGGCCCAACAGCCGCTCTACAAGCTCTGGGGGGCGGCCAAGGAACGCGTGCCCGCGTATGCGAGCATGATCCAGTTGTCGACGCCCGATGAAAGAGTGCGCATGGCTGTCGAGCTCAAAGCCCAGGGTTGGAAAGCCATCAAGCTACGGCTGCATTACCAGACCATGAAGGAGGATATCGGGCTGGTCGAGGCGGTCAGGAAAGCGGTTGGCGAAGACATGGGCATCATGACGGACGCCAACCAGGCGCAATCCGCGGGCACGTGGCAACCCGGAGTTCGGTGGGATTTCCGCCGGGCCGTCGAGACCGCGCGCGAGTTGCAGCGCCTCCAGGCGCTGTGGCTCGAGGAGCCGTTGTGCCGCTACGATTTCGACGGGCTGGCCGAACTGAACCGGCTGGTCGATATACCGATCGCCGGTGGAGAGAACAATCACGGAGTACACGAGTACCGCTGGATGCTGGAGAGAGGCGTTTTCGACATTCTCCAGCCGGACGTGATGGTGGCGGACGGAGTCGCGGGATTTCGCCGGATCGCGGAGCTGGCAGCGGCGTTCAACCGGCGGGTTATTCCCCATCACGGTGGCGGGAACCTGGGGACCATTGCCCAGCTCCATTGCATTGCCTGCTGGCCGCACGCGCCCTGGATTGAGCTTCTGCACGACCCGCCGATCGCCGCCTATACCAACGGCTTCGCGATCATGGAAGACCCGCCGCTGGTGGACAAAGAAGGGTATGTGAACCTGCCGCGGGGGTCGGGATTGGGTGTCACCATCAAGAAAGAGCTGATTGCGTAGAAGCGGCCGCCGATATGATCTTGCTCTCGCCTTGAATCTCGAAGGCGACCGCCCGCCCGGTTTGGCGCGCATGCAAGTTGCCCGTATGATAGAGGCAGCTTGCCAAGGAGGTTTTGTAAATGGCCGAGTTGAATAAGGCCGCCGCACCGGCGCCGCCGGGGGGCTTCTATGCACGCCTGCGAGGAAAGCTTGGGGTTTCCCGCATTCGGACCGGCGATGAACTGGCTTCCATGGTGGAGAAGCGGCTTCCCGTCACGACTATCAAGTCGCTGGTCCGTGGCGGCCTGTCCGACGCTGAAGTGTACCAGTTGATCGTGCCGCACAGGACGCTGGCGCACCGCATCGCCAGGCATCAGCCGCTCTCGAAAGCGGAGTCGGACAAGGCCGTGCGCGTGGCCCGGATCACGGCCATGGCCGAGCAGGTGTTCGGCGAACCGGAACGCGCCTGGCGCTGGTTGCGGAAACCGCAGCAGCGCTTCGACGGCAAGGCCCCCATCGACATGCTGGCCACCGAAGCCGGCGCCCGCCTGGTGGAAGAGATGCTCGTCCAGATCGATCACGGGATCTTCGCGTGATTCTGTGGCGCGTCGGCAACCATTCCACGCTGGATGGAAGCGGCGGTTTGAGCGCGGCCGGCCGATGGCATACGGCCGGACGCCGGATCGTATATTGCGCGCCGAATCCGGCGACAGCGCTTCTTGAGGTGCTGGTCCACGCAAGGGTGGACATCGAAAATGTGCCCGTCGACTTTCGGTATCTGGAAATCGAGACTCCCGACGCGCTGGCCATCGAGGACCTGGACATCAGCGCCGTGGGTCGGGCGTGGTGGACCAATCTGGAGGCGACCCGACGTGCTGGCGACGAATGGCTCCGCTCCGGCCGTACTGCCTTGTTCCGGGTCCCATCGGTGATCGTGCCGGCGACCTGGAACGTCCTGATGAACCCGCGGCACCCGGAGAGCGCGCAGGCGCGGATCGCCCGCGTCCACTCCTATGGCATTGACCCGAGGAGGTTCAGGGACGGGCCGCCGTATTCAGACCCGATCCCCAATCGGACCCAGAGGGCGGTTGAGCTAAACTGAGAACTGACATGCCACAAAGAACCAAAGGAGCAGAAACCGGAGAGGACCAGGTACGGCTCCCGGCCGGCGTTGTCCTCAAGCCGCCGGTCAGCGCGGAAGACCTGAAGACCGACACGGAGCTTGACCCGGAAGGAGCGGAGGAGTTCGTGGCCCTGATCCAGGCGCTTCGTAAGAACGGCTCCCGTCCTGTGTCTCTCTAATGGACTCCACAATGCCCGCGGTTGTGGATACCGATGTCGTTTCTTTCCTGTTTAAGAATCATTCTCTTGCTCCGGCCTATCAAGCCATCCTTGCAGGTAGACCATTGGCGGTTTCGCTGATTACGCTTGCGGAAATCGAGTATGGCATGGAAGCGAAAAACTGGGGTGCCGCGCGCCGCGATCTGATGCGCCGTTTTCTCACACGCTTTACGCTTCTCCTGCCGGACACGCAGACGGCCCGGGCGTGGGCGCGGACCAAGAGCGGCTGTGAGAAGAGAGGCCGGCCTATCACATTCGCGGATGCCTGGATTGCGGCCGCCGCCTTGCAGTTGAACGTGCCACTGGTTACCCACAATGCCGACGACTACAGGGCCGTGGAGAAACTGACGATTTTGACGGCCGCAGCGCAGTAGACCTGGGAGTGGCGCGCCCGGAGAGATTCGAACTCCCGACCTACTGGTTCGAAGCCAATGCCGCACGGAAATTCAACGACTTACAGCATTGCCCATCGGTGCTAAACAGGTTGCATTTTCAACCACTTCCGAAGGACCCCTAGCAGCACTGAACAGCGCTGCTACACGTGGAGTGGGCATACTATTGGGCATATCTGCGCGCGGTCATTGTATGCCCATTTCTGGTGATTCCAGCCCCGTGGCGCGGATGGAAGACCAAGGCAGACTGTATCCCTCGCATCAAGCAGGCGTCACCCTGAGACCCATCGCAAGCCCCACCGTAATCATTACACCGCCCACCAGCCAGGGCGGGCGGGGAGTTGAAGGTGACCCTGTCAGAGCTGTTTCAGGGTCTCAACTGACTGTTGCATCAGAGTGGGACGTCCCAAAATCTCGGACTATCTGAGGCGTCATGTCCAGTAAATTTGGTGGCTCTGCGTCCGAACATCTGAATGTGGCCACAGAACTCGCATCCATACAGATCGACCAGAATGGGCTCAGCACCGGAAACCGAAATTGAATCCTTCTTGAGTCGTAAATAGTGCCCTCTCCCGCAGACTCGACACCGGCGCGGAATTGCATCGCTGACCGGCTGACCGCCAGCGCGCAAGAGGACTAGGGTCTCGTCAACGATCTTGAGCAGTGCGCCGGCAGAGGTTACGCAGTCCTTCTCCAGTTCGACGACGCAGCGGTCCAGAAGATCGTTTACCGCGTGCATGGCAGGGTCGTCAGGAAATTGCTTCGTAAGGTCGTACTCCGAATGCCTGTGGTACCAATACGGCAGCACTGGACGGCCCGAAATCACCGACCAAATCACCTTGCCCATCGGGAATACGTCAAAGCTGGGCTGTACGTCGTCAATGCGCATTCCAGTGTGTGCCCACGGCGCCATCCAATCCCTCGAACCCACGCGCTCCAGTAGTTCGGTTGGGCGGTTTCCGGCCTCAAGGAAGACGATGCCGAAATCGCCGAGGACCGCTTTGTTCGCAGAGTTGAGAAAAATGTTTCTCGGCTTGATGTCGCGATGCACGATACCCTTTTCGTGAAGTTTCGCTAGTACTTCGACTACTGGCCGCAATGCCATTAGGGCTGCGGAGACATTGCCCTCAAACAGCGACTGATGCCTGCTGAGGCTCCCCCGCTCGTAATAACTGGTAAGTATCCAATGCTCGTGCGGATCGTACTCCACAACCTGAAGGACAGCCGGATCTTCCTTGAGGTTCCAGAGCGCCTGCACCTCGTTGATAAATCGCGCGTCGACCTTCTTTCCCTCTTCTCCCTCAGGCATCTTGTACTGTTTCAATGCACCGAGTTCGTTTCGCGTCTCCGGCCTAGAGTACGTCAACACAGCGTCGGCTAGTCTCTGGGCCGCAAGGTCGTGATCGTGGGCGTCACGCCCGATGCCGTTGAGTCGAACCACCGTGGTCTTAACCACCGTATTTGCTTCGCGACGTTCGCTGACTCTCTGCGGACTTCGCACAAGGAATACTTCACCTTGCCCACCTTCTCCCAGCGATTTGATTATTTCCCATCCACGGTAGTCGGGCATTGAGCAAATCTTCCAAACCAAGAAAGCACCTTGGCAATTCACGACTATAGCATAAAACGGCCCGCACTCTCGCACTTGCGGAGCTAACCGAAACAGTTAGGATATAGACATGAAAAAGTTCGAGCTTGAGCAGTTCACAAGCTGGCTCGGTAAGCGCTCCTACAAGGGCCGGCTGGAACGGTTCGGGCTGAAAAGGCTTCAGGAGATCGCACGGGAGAACGGCAAGAAAAGTGGGCGTCCGAAGGGTAGCGGCAAGAAGCAGACGAAGAAAGGCGGCACGTGATGGTCTACAAGCAGGCCAAGAGCAAGAACTGGTGGTACAAGTTCAACTGGAACGGCGAGCAGATCCGAGAGAGCACGAAACAGACCAACAAGCGGTTGCCGAACAGATGGAGGCGGCGCATCGAACCGCACTCGCCAAGGGCGAAGTGGGAATCCGCGACAAGAAGCCTGTACCGACACTGAAGGAATTCGCTGAACGCGATTTCCTGCCCTTCGTCCGCGCCACGTTCACCGCGAAGGTGAAGACTCAGAAGTATTACGAGTACAGCGTCAAGGCCCTGTTGTCGTCTGAGAAACTGGCCGCCGCACGTCTTCACTCCATCACAACCGAGATAATTGGGGCCTTCATCGCACTGCGGAAGGGCGTGGGCCTGCAAATCAGCAGCATTAAGCGCGAACTGCAAGCACTCCGAAGGATGTTCCACTTGGCCCAGGAGTGGGACAAGGTAGAGAAGGCGCTACCCACCGTGCGCATGGTCCCAGGGGAGAACCACAGAGAGCGGGTCCTTACGGCGGAGGAAGAGACCCTGTATTTCGCGGGCGCGAAGTCAGAGGCAATGAATCAGCACATGGACGCCAGCTTGCTTTCGGACGTGGCAAGCATCCTCCTGGATTGCGGACTCAGGCCCGAAGAGTGCTTCCGTCTGCGCCCGGAGAATGTCCGGGATGGGAAAATCGAGATTTAGTACGGCAAAACCGACAACGCCCGCCGTCGAATTCCCATGACTCCACGAGTACAAGCGATTCTGGATATGCGCCTTTCCAAGATCGCAGGTGGGGAATGGGTCTTTCCGGCCCCCACCAGGAGCGGGCACATGGAACCTTCCACCCTCAAGAAGCAGCACGCCAAGGCGATTGAGCAAGCTACGGCCATCCTCCAGAAGCAGACCGAACGGGAAGACATCGAGTTCCAGGGATTCGAACTGTACACCTTGCGGCACACCTGCCTAACCCGATGGGCACCCCACATGGACCCTTGGACGCTGGCATACCTCGCGGGACACCGCGACATGAACATCACGAGGCGGTACGTTCACCCGCAAGAACAGACCATTCGCGCGGCGATGGATCGGGCGCAAGTGGCAAACAGTGGGCATACTTCTGGGCATACCAGACAAAACGAGGATTTAGAGAACACGCCCGTCTTGACGCCAACTATCTGAATGACTTTGAGTTAAATGGCGCGCCCGGAGAGACTCGAACTCCCGACCTACTGGTTCGAAGCCAGCCGCTCTATCCACCTGAGCTACGGGCGCGCGCTGGTGGTCAGAATCAGTTTTACACCGGAGCGGCGGCGGGACCTCGCGCAGATCTGCGCGTAGTTTGAACGACAACCCTACCGTTATCAACAAAACATTTCCGTTTTTCGCGCAGATCGGCGCGTAGCGGGCCAGTTTCGGCAGCCCCTACCCTTCCGCCACCACCGGGTTCACCAGCTCAGCCGGACCTGTTGGCTAAGCTTGGATTCGAGATGGCACTTCGTAATCAACGCCTGCGAAGAGTATCATGGTGGTGGTACATCCATGGCGGGCCTGAACCCACGCATTACCGTCGAACCCGGCAAAATGGGCGGCAAGCCCTGCATTCGCGGCCTGCGCTTCACGGTCTACGATCTCGCATCGTACCTCGCATCCGGAATGACAGAGGAAGAGATTCTGAAGGACTTCCCCTACCTGGAGAAGGAAGACTTCCAGGCGGTGTACGAGTTCTTCGCCAGTATTCCGGAAAGGATCTCGGTTCTTGAAGCTTCTCGTTGACGAGAACCTTGCACCCGGTCTTGCCGCCGACCTGGCGGACCTGTTCCCCAGTTCAATTCACGTCAGCTCCGCCGAACTGGGCAGCACTCCCGATGCAGTCATATGGGAATACGCGAAGGCACACGGGTTCACGTTCCTAACGAAAGACAAGGATTTTGCGAGCCTGAGTATCGCGTGGGGCGCTCCACCTAAAGTGATCTTGCTGCAAACGGGCAACTGCTCAACTGGCAAAATCGAGCGCCTTGTCCGGGACAACGCCATTCGCTTCGCTGATTTCGAAAATGACACCAGGCGCAGCCTGCTCATTTTGAAGTAGCCGTCGCCGGAGCGCCGTCGCGTACGGGAGCGCGGCGAGTCAAGGTAAAGCGGCGGCTCGAGGTCAATCGGGGGTCATCGGCGGCAGTTCGGCGCGCAAGGGTCCGGCAGAATCCGGTGAACGAAATTCCGCGGCGTACGTTGTTAAGATTGTAGGAGGTTCCCCAATGGACCGGCCTGCCGCTCCCACTTCCGCGACCGCCCGGGATGTCATTCTCGAAATCGTGCGGAATATGAAGGAGGGGCTCGAGCCGCTGCACTATTCCGTTCTTCCGCCCGCGGTTTATCACGTCTACCTGCATCCCGACGATATGGAACGGTTGCGCGCGATTGTTCCGCGCATCGTCGAGGAAGCGCGGCGGGCGCTCGATGCCGAGGTTGAGGCGCTGAACGGGCCGTCCATCGTCGAACGTCTGAAGCTGGCGCGGCGGGCGGCGCCCAAAGTGGCGGCGCCGGAGGGCGGCTGGCAGATCCGCATCCTGGAAAACACGGACGATGAGGTGGCGGCGGGCGATATCCTGATCTACTCGGAGCTGGCATTGCCGGTGAAGGCGGAGTTGGGCGCCGGGTCGATGACCAGGAGGATCGCCACGCGGAAACTGGGGGCGACACAGGCGACTACGACTACGGCGGCGCCGGCAGAGGCCCGCGAGGTGGAGGCAACGGCTTTGGAGGCGCCGGGGCCCGGCGATGGGGCCTTTGCGGTGATCGAGTATGCGGACCATTCCGGGCAGAAGACGTTTCGCATGACCAAGGACGAAATCGTGGTGGGGCGCGGGGGCCGCGATTATTGGACCGACATCAAACTGGATACGCTGCCGGACGTATCGCGGGAACATTTCCGGCTGCGGCGGGACGCGGCCAGCGGGAAGTTTTTTCTGAAGGACCTGAGCCGGTTGGGAACCACGATTGACGGGCAGGCGGTGCCCTCGAGCATCGATTTCAGCGATGGCGGCAAGCGCGACCGGAACGTGGAAGCCCCGGTGCCGCCGCGCGCGCGGATCGGCCTGGCGGGAGTGGTGTTTCTGGATTTCCGAAGTATTCAGCATGGATAGACCGAGAATCAGGTTCGCGGGAGCGAGCGACGCGGGGCGGGTGCGCCGGAACAACGAAGACGCGCTGCACGTGGACGCGGAGCGCGGCATCTTCCTGGTGGTGGACGGCATCGGCGGACAGGCAGCGGGCGAGAAGGCGGCGGAGATCGCGGTGCGGCGGGTGCGGGCGCGCCTGGAGCGGGAGACGGGCACGGTGGAGCAGCGCATCCGCGAAGCCATCACCATGGCGAACAACGAGATTCTGGAGGCGGCGCGCGGCAATCCGGAATGGCAGGGCATGGCCTGCGTGCTGACGGTGGCGGTGCTGGAGAACGGGTCGGCAGTGGTGGGGCACGTGGGCGATTCGCGGGCATATCAGATCCGGGGCGGACGGATACAGAAGATTACGCACGACCATTCGCCGGTGGGCGAGCGCGAAGACAGCGGCGAGTTGAGCGAAGCGGAGGCCATGCGGCATCCGCGGCGCAACGAAGTGTATCGGGATGTGGGGTCGGAGGAACATGCTCCGGGCGACGCCGATTTCATCGAGTTGCAGCGCATCCCGTTCGAGCCCGACAGCGCGCTGTTGTTGTGCAGTGACGGGCTGACGGACCAGGTGGGCTCGAGCGAAATCCAGCGCGCGGTGGAGCGCCACGCGGGCGAGCCTGCGCGCGCCATCGAAGAACTGATCGGCGCGGCCAATGCGGCGGGCGGCAAGGATAACGTCACGGTGGTGGTGGTGGAAGGGGAGAGTTTTACGGCCAGCGCCGCGGGCGCGCCCGGCGCGGCGGGCGGCGGCGCGATGGGCCGGGCTTTGTGGTTTGTGGCGGGGTTGGCGCTGGCGGCGGCGGGGGCCTGGTTTTCGCGGAGCCTGTGGGTTCCGCAGCCGGTGGTTGAGAAGGCGCGGGTGCTGGCGGTGGGGCGCGGAGCGGCGTACCCGAGCATTGTGGCGGCCCTGGCAGCGGCGCGCGCGGGCGATACCATCGACGTGGCGGCGGGAGAGTACAGCGAGCAGGTGCATCTGGCGAGCGGCGTGACGCTGCGCAGCCACGTCCCGCGCGCGGCCATCCTGCGGGCGGCGCCGCTCGCCAGCGGACCGGCGGCGATGGCGGAGAACGTGGAGGGCGCGCGCCTGAGCGGATTCCGCATTCTGGCGGCGAAGAACATGCCGATTGCGACCGGCATCCTGCTGCAGAATTCCAACGTGGAAGTGGACGATGTGGAGGTGGACGGCGCGGGAGTGGGGGTGGAGATCCGCGGGACGGCCAACCCGGTGCTGCGGGCCAACGCGATTCACGATTGCGCGAACCAGGGCGTGCTGATTCTGGGCGCCTCGGAAGCGTGGATTTCGCATAACGACATTCGCCGGAACAAGGGCGGGGGCCTGGCGGCGCGGGACGGCGCGCGGCCGGCCCTGGTGGGCAACGTTTTCGAGAAAAATGCGGTGGAAGTGCCGGAGGACATGAGACAGACCGTCCTGGAGCGGAACACTTTTCTGGATTTGGGAGCGCCCGCTAAGAAAGCCGCCCCACGGAAAAAAGAAGAATGATCGCGTCGGCGTCGCGCAGACTCGGGAAGTATGAGATCCGCCAGAAGCTGGGGCGCGGCGGCATGGCGGACGTGTACCTTGCCCGGGACAGCGAATCCGGCCAGACCGTGGCGCTGAAGCTGATCGAGCACAGCACGGACGCCGACACGCGCGACGCCATCGCGGCGGAGATGCGCGGGGCGGTGCTGCAGGAACGGCTGGCGGCGGTGGATCCGCGGGTGGTGCGCGTTTACGATGCGGGCGACGTGGATGGGTACTTCTTCGTGGCCATGGAGTACGTCGACGGGCAGGACCTGGCGGAGTTGATGCGCCGCGGGCCGCTAGACGTGGAATTCGCGGCGGATGTGGCGTCGGCGGTGGCGCACACGCTGGAGAACGCGCACCAACTGGAAGCCATCATCGACGGTAAGGATATCCGCGGGATGGTGCACGGCGACATCAAGCCGAAGAACATCCGCATCGACGCGAGGGGTGAAGTGCGGGTGCTCGATTTCGGCATCGCCAAGGCGCTTTCGCTCTCGCGGCGGCTGACGCGGAACGAGTTTGGCAGCGTGCCGTACGCGTCGCCGGAGCGGCTGGAAACGGGCACGGTGGACGCCGGATCGGACCTGTGGTCGCTGGCAGTGATGCTGTACGAGATGGCCACCGGGATGCAGCCCTACCAGGCCGATTCCACGGAGCGGCTGGAGCGCATGATCCGTTCGCGGATTCCGCCGCCGCCGGCGCCCGACCCCTGCCCGGAAGCGGTGCGGAAGATCCTCATGAAGGCGCTGGCCTCGACGCCCGAAGCGCGCTATCAGACGGCGCATGAGCTCGAGGAAGATTTGCAGGCGTTCCGCGAGGGTCGGCCGGTGAAAGCGGTGGATGAGGACCTGGATGCGACGCGGCGGACCTTTCGCGGAGACCGGGACGAAACCCGGCGCACGGTGGAGGTGGCGGGGGACGACGCGCCGACGCGAAAGTCGGCGCCCGTGGCTNNGCTCCGGCGGAGCGCGGCGAGCTGTTTTATTGGGGCATGCGGGCGGTGGCGGCTTTGGTGCTGGTGGCGGGGGTGGGCGCGGCGTGGGCGGCGGTGTCGGACTATCGCCTCTACCAGCGGGGCAAGGAATTCGAGCACGACGTGGCGGCCGAACAGATCACAGACCCGAACCAGATATGGGACCGCTGGACGGAACTTTCCCGGGACCACCCGGCATCCCTGTTCCTGAAGGGGCCGCGCCGCGCGGCGGAGCAGAAGTTTGTGGCGGCCGCGGACCACGTGATCGATACCTACCGCAACAACGAAGCGCAGCCGGTGTATGAAGCGGACTGGCAGCGCGCGCGCACCATGCTGCTGCATGCGCTTTCGGCGGACCCGGACGATAGCGTGGCGCACGGCAAGCTGCGTCTGGCGGAAGGCCACCTGGCGCGCATTAACGGCACCAGCCACAAGAGCGCGGCACAGTTGAACGAGGCGGTGGAGAAGTTCACCCAGGCGCAGCAGTTCATGCCGCAGTCGCCGGATCCGGCGCTCGGTTTGGCGCGCGTGTACGTGTATGGGTTGAAGGATATCGACCGGGCTTCGCAGGCTTTCGACCAGGCGGTGAATCACGGGTACAAGCTGGGAAATCGAGAGAAGTCGCAACTGGCCGATGGATACCGTGAGCGCGCCGACCGGCTGTGGTGGGATTCACGCAACGTGCGCGGGCTGCCGCAGGAGAAAGACCAGATCCAGCGGGCCGCGGACGACTGCAAACGGGCCCTGGATTTGTACCAGCAAAGCGCGCCCTACGGAAACGCCAACGTGCGCATGGGGCAGGTGCAAACCAGTCTGGAGAGCATCAACTTCCGGCTGGCGGAGATTGAGCGGGAAGCGCAGGCNNATGGCGGTGACGCGAAGCACGGCGGCGGGACGGCCGCAAACCAGGCGCGCGGGCCAGCGCTGGCGGGGAAGGGAACTGCTGGGATTGCTGCTGGCGGGCGCGTTGGTGGCGCTGGGCCTCGATCTGGTTTACCAGGCGAAAGCGCCGGGGTTGGCCGAAGCCGCGCAGGGCCTGGTCGCCAAGCGGCTGCTCAATCTCAACGATCTGAGCGCGCGCGAAGACCTGCTGCCGGCGCTGGGCACGATTGCCGATGCGCATGCGCGCACGGAGGCGGCGCGGCAAATCTACTACGCTTCCGGCGGCCTGGCGAATGTCGGCGCGCTGGCGCGGATTCGCGGCCTCTTTACGAGCGATCAGTTCCGGCAATTGAAGCCGCTNNCGCGTTCTTCGTCGCGTTCCTGCTGGTGCATGCGTGGTGGAGCGTGCGCGGGTTCGGGGGCGACCAGTGGCTGCTGCCGGCGACGATGCTGCTGGCGGGCGCGGGCCTCATCCTCATGATTGCGCTGCGCGACCCGGTGCGGGATACGCTGCTGTTCGTCGATTTTGCGCAGGGCGTGGCGGGCGGATGCCTGTTGCTGGCCGTGGCCAGCGGGCTCAATTATGAGCGGCTGTTGGGGAAGTTGAGCTTCGTGCCACTGCTCGGGAGCTTTGCGCTTTCGGCGGCGCTGGTGCTGTTCGGGTCTGGGCCGGGCACGAGCGACGCCAAAGTAAACCTGTTGGGGTTCCAGCCGGTGGAGATCGTCCGGCTGTTGCTGGTGCTGTTTCTGGCCGGGTATTTCGCGCAGCGGTGGGATGTGCTGCGTCACGCGCGCGAAACGCGGCCGCGCTTGGCGGGGTTGACGAAATATTTGGATATTCCGCCACTCGAATATATCTTGCCGGTGGCGGTCTCAGTGGCGCTTTCGCTGGTGTTCTTCTTCGTGCAGCGGGATATGGGGCCGGCGCTGGTGTTCGCGTGCCTGTTCCTGGTTCTCTATGGAATGGCGCGGTCGAGCGCGGTGGCTCCGGTGGCGGGCCTGGCGCTGGTGGTGGCGGGCTTTGCGGCGGGTTATTGGCTGGGCGTGCCCCACACGGTGGGCGAACGGGTCCACATGTGGCTCTCGCCGTGGGACAACCTGGTGCACGGCGGCGATCAACTGGCACACTCGTTGTGGGCCTATGCTACGGGGGGGCCGGCGGGGATGGGCACCGGGCAAGGCGATCCGCAAGCGGTGCCGGCGGCGCATACGGACCTGATCCTGGCGGCGCTGGGGGAAGAGTGGGGCTTTATCGGCGTGGCCGCCGCGTTCGCTCTCTATGGCGTGTTGGTGTGGCGGACGCTGCGCGCGGCGGTGAGGGCGCGTACGGATTACGAATGCTTTCTGGCGGTGGGACTGGCGGCCACGACGGCGCTGCAAGTTCTGCTGATCGCTGGCGGCTCACTGGGAGTGGTGCCGCTTTCCGGAGTGGTGACGCCGTTTCTGAGTTACGGGCGCACCGCCATGCTGGCCAACTTCGTGGTGGTGGGGATGGTGGCGGCGATTTCAGCCAGAGGACAGGAAGAGCGAAGGCCGGCGGCGAGGCCGGTGCCGTGGGTGGGGGCCATCTTCGCGATGGGCGCGGCCGTAGTGCTGGCCAAGGCGGGGTACGTGCAGGTGCTGCAGAGCGATGCGGTAATGGGCGCGGGAACGCTGGTCACGCAGGCCGATGGCGCGCGGCGCTATCAGTACAACCCGCGGCTGCAGGAAGTGATGCGCGAGATTCCGAAGGGCACCATTTACGACCGCAACGGGCTGCCGCTGGCGACCAGCGATTGGGACCTGCTGGAAAAACATCGCGCCGATTACCAAACTCTGGGAATCGATATCGACAAGGCCTGCCCGAGAGGCGAAAGCCGGCATTATCCTCTCGGCGGGCTGATGTTCGACCTGCTGGGCGACTTGCGGACGCGCGAGCGCTGGGGCGCCACCAACACGTCGTTTGTGGAGCGCGACGAGGCCCGGCGGCTGCGCGGCTACGACGACCGGCCCACGTTGGTGGAGGTGAAGAATCCCAAGACCGGCAAGATGGACAAGGTGTTGCGCTACGATTATCGCGAGCTGGTTCCGCTGCTGCGGCATCGCCACGACCCTCAGAACCCCGCAGTGCGCAAGGTGCTCGACCGGCGGCGCGACGTGAACATGTCGATCGATGCGCGGCTGGAAGTGAAAGTGGCGGAGATTCTGCGCAACCAGCTCAAACAAGCCGGCCAGGACAAGGGGGCGGCC
The DNA here is from genome assembly GCA_003142355.1 of Bryobacterales bacterium. Next base: position 4,812 of record PLMF01000112.1, on the reverse strand, counting down.
GTGGTGCTGGACCCGGCGACCGGCGATCTGCTGGCGGCGGTGAGCTTCCCGCAGCCGGCGCTCGACGGAGTGGCGCAGGAGGGTCAAGAGGCCAACCCGTGGCTCGATCGCGCGCGTTACGGGTTGTATCCGCCGGGTTCGACCTTCAAAGTGGTGANNAGTGCATCCGGCTGCCGGACGGGCGCGTGGGCCAATACCTGAAAGGCTCCCGCCGGCCGATCCGCGACGACATTCAGGACCGGGCGCCGCACGGCACGCTCGACCTGGAGCGCGGGCTGGTGGTTTCGTGCAACGCTTACTTCGCGCAATTGGGCACCTACGATGTGGGCGCCGATGCGCTGTGGACTACCGCGAGCGCGCTGGGCATCGCGACGGCATCGCCCAACCGCGCCGATCAGTT
>PLMF01000112.1:0-4400 GCA_003142355.1 Bryobacterales bacterium | reverse complement strand
ACGGTGGCGAGCGGCGGCGCCATGCCGCAAGGCCGCTGGATCACCGACGAGACCAACACCCGGACCACGGAGCCCCGCCCGGTGCTGGCGGCGGATGCGGCTACGCTGCTGGGGCGGTTCATGCGGGAAGCGGTGACGGCGGGGACGGGGAGACGGGCCGCCGCCGCGGCCGTGCCGATGGCGGGCAAGACGGGGACCGCGGAACTGGCGGATGCGCCGTCGCACGCGTGGTTCATCGGGTTTGCGCCGTACGGGACGCCGCAGGCAGGGGCGACGCGGAAGATCGCTTTCGCCGTGCTGGTGGAGAATGGAGTCTATGGAGGAACCAACGCGGCCCCGGCAGCGGCGGAGATTGTCAACGCGGCGGTGAAGCTGGGGCTGGTGCCATAGGGGCGGGCGGTTATGCGTTTGTTTTCGAAAATCGAGGAGAGTATCGAGCGGGGCTTTCGGAAGTGGACGGAGCGGATGTTCGGGCCGGCCGATTCCGACGATCTGCTGCTGATGCATCGCGCCATTCTCGAATCGATCGAAAGCCGGGTCGAGACCGTGGCGCGCGGCAAGCACGTCTTTCCGTACGGGCACGTGACGGTCACGCTGGTGTCGGCGGACCCGGACCGGCGCGCTCTCTACCAGATGGCATTCGGCGAAAACGGGCGGCTGGAGAGCGATGTCCAGGAGGCCCTGGATAGCGCCGGGTGTGAGGCGCCGCGCGGCTTCGGCGTGGAAGTAAAGACGTCGGATACGGGGGAGAAGAGGTTCACCATCGAGTATTCGGCGGCCGCCCTGAAGGTGGCCAGCCAGGAAGCGCGCGGCGCGGGCCGGCTGATGGTGGTGAAGGGGAAAACCGGCCAGGGCGAATACCGGTTGGAGAAAGCGCGGACGAATCTGGGCAGGATGGCGGAGTTGACCGATACCGAGCATCGCGTGGTGCGGCGCAACGACGTGGTCTTCGAAGAGGGCGGCGACGAAGCCAACGCCACGGTGTCGCGGCGGCACGCGCACATCCGGCTGGAGGCCGGCGAATATCGCCTCTGCGACGATGAAAGCGAGTTCGGTACGCGGGTGTTGAGGGACGGACGGGCCATCGAGGTCCCGGCGGGGAACCGGCGCGGCGAACGGCTGAGGGCGGGAGACGAAATCTACCTGGGGCGGGCATGCCTGCGGTTCGAACGGGAAGAAAAAAAGAGGCCGGCCCCGCCGGAGGAGGCCGGGCCGGCCTTTTCCTGAATCGGTGAGAACCGGTCAGACAGCCAGATACATCGTGCTGCCTTGCCGGTTCACCAGCAGGAGAGTGGCGTCTTTCGCATTACGCATGGCGGATTCGAAATCCGAAGTGTTGCGCACCGGGTGGTGGTTCACTTCCTGTATGACGTCGCCACGCTTCAAGCCGGAATCGGCAGCTTTGCCGGCCGGGTCCACGTTGGTCACCACCACTCCGGTGGCGGTAGCCGGCAATCCCAACTGCCGGGCCGTCCGGGCGGTGACGTTCTCTACCGTGATNNGGCGGTTTCCGTGGGCATTTCCGCCAGAGTGAGAGGGAGGGTTTTCTCCGCGCCGTCGCGGAATACCTTCACGTTCACCTTGGTTCCGGGAGCCATCAGGGAAACGTGCATGCGCAGTTCGGCGCTGTTATTTACCGGCTTGCCGTTGATGTCCAGGATGATGTCACCCTTTTCCAAGCCCGCCTTCTGGGCCGGGCTGTTGGGGCTGACATCGCCGATCAGCGCGCCGCGCACTTCGGGTTCGTGGAAGGCCTTGGCAATGGAGGGCGTCGCTTCCTGAGCCATCACGCCCAGGTACGCGCGCGTCACCTTGCCGTGGTTGATGATCTGGTCCATCACATTGCGAGCCACACTAACGGGAACGGCAAAACCGATGCCTTGGTTTCCCGCCGATCCATTGGCCAGGATGGCGGTATTGATGCCGATCAGCTCGCCGCGGTCGTTCACCAGCGCGCCGCCCGAATTGCCGGGGTTGATCGACGCATCGGTCTGAATGAAGTCTTCGTAGTCTTCGATGCCCAGGTTGGCGCGGCCGGTAGCGCTGACGATGCCCATGGTGACCGTTTTACCGACGCCAAAGGGATTGCCGACGGCGAGCACGTAGTCGCCCACCTGCACCTTATCGGAATCGCCAATGGTGATCGGCTCCAGGGAACCGGCGTCCACCTTGAGTACGGCAAGGTCGGTCTTGGGATCGGCGCCCACCACGCGCGCATTGTATTCGTGTTTGTCGGGCATGATCACGGTGACGGTAGTGGCGTGATCCACGACGTGATTGTTGGTCAGGATATAGCCGTTCGGGCTGACGATCACGCCCGAGCCCAGGCCCTGTTCCTTCTGTTGCCGGGGCATACGGGAATGCCCGCCGCCGTTGTCCTGGTCACCGAAGAACTGGCGGAACATGGGAGGGATTCCGTCGTCCCCTCCCTGAAAGCCGGTCTTCACCATACGGGCCGAAGTAATGGTCACGACCGAGGGCAATACCTTCTTCACCACCGGCGCGAAACTGTTGCGGCTCGCCGGTTCGTCCGCATTCGCAAACTTGAACGTAGCGGGCGGATTGATCAGGTGATCCGCGCCCGCGACTGCGAGGCCGCCCAACGCCAGCGCCAGCACCATCGTCACGGCTGCCGTCTTCGGGCGCCCCAAAAATCGTTGCGTATTCATGTAGCCTCCTAAGTGGCGCAGACTCTCAGTCTGCNNAGGCAAGAGTGCCTGCGCCACGTGGCTCCACCTATAGAGACGGAGCGAGGGGAATCCCGTTTGTCATGGGAAGTCGGTATATGGGGCGCCGGAGACCTGGTATCTAGCGGATGATGCCCTTGCGCACAGCGTACAGGATAACTTCTGGGACGCTGCGTAAGTTCAATTTTTGCATGAGCTTGGCGCGGTGCGTCTCGACCGTGTAGACGCTCAGGTTGAGCCCATTGGCGATTTCCTTGCTGGATTTGCCCTCAGCCACCAGTTGCAGGATTTCGCGCTCGCGGGGCGTCAGCAGTTCGTAGGAATCTTCGCCGCCGGTGCGCTCGAGCCGGCGCATGTAGTCCTGCAAGAGTACCTGGCCCACCGCGGGACTGAAGAACGACTTCCCGGCCGTGGCGGCGCGGATGGCGCGCGCCAAGTCGGCTTCGGCGGAATCCTTGAGCAGGTAGGCCTTGGCTCCCGCTTTCAGTGCCCGGAGCACGTACCCTTCGTCGGAGTGCATACTGAGCATGACAACTTGCGTATCGGGCAGCGCGGCGCGAATCTGGCGGGAGGCCTCGATGCCATTCAGGTTCGGCATGGCGATATCCATCACCACTACATCCGGTCTCAGTTTCCCGGCCATGGCCACGGCTTCACGCCCGTCACTGGCTTCTCCGACCACCGTAAGGTCGGGTTGGGCATCCACCACCATGCGCAGACCGGCGCGAATCAGGGTGTGGTCGTCGGCCAGCAGGACGCTGATCGGCTTCATGCGTTGCCCCCGGCCGGAATGGGAAGTTCCGCTATCACGGTGGCGCCCTTTCCCGGCTGAGATTCCACCCGCAACGTTCCGCCCAGCCGTTTCACCCGTTCCTCCATTCCCAATATCCCCATTCCGCGCGAACGCACCGGGTCGAAGCCGCGGCCGTCATCGGTAACCCGCACCACAATGGATTTTGCCAGCCGCTCGACCGCAACTTTCGCGTTCCTGGCGCCGGAGTGGCGCACCGCGTTGTTCAGGGCTTCCTGGACGAGCCGGTAGATGTAGATTTTGTGTTCATCGGGCAAGTCTTCGGGAACGCTCTCCGATTCCACGGAGACTTCGATCTCGCTGCGCCGGGATACTTCCCTCCCTTGCCATTCCAGGGCCGCCGCCAACCCAAGGTCGTCCAGCATGGAAGGCCGGAGCAGGAGCGCGATATTTCTGACAGATTGGAAGGTTCGCTCGGCCACCGACTTCAGGTTGTCCAGTTGTTCCGTCACTTCGGGGTGGTCGCCGGAGAGCGTGGTCGAGAGCCGGCCGATATCCACCAGAAGGGCGCCCAGTGCTTGTCCGACCTCGTCATGCAGCTCGCGAGAGATGGCGCGCCGTTCGGTCTCCTGTGCGTCCACCAGGCGCGTCGAAAGTTGCTGCAGCGCGTGTTGGCTGCGCGCCAGTTCGACGTAGCGGGCGCGGGTCTGCCGATCGAGCCGCACGATGTACGCCATGCTACCCAGCACGAGCAGCAGGCCGCTGCCGAATCCGATGGCGAGCACGCGGGACAGGCTTCCCTGCAGATTGGCAAACTGGCTGGCGCGCGCGCGATCGGCGTACTGGAAACGCTCTCCGTTCCACGCCTGGAGTTTCCCCGTCCAGTCCAGAATCTGCTTCTGGACAGGCACCAGGTGCTCGGCAAGCATGCTTTCCGCCTGGCGCCTGCGTTCCGCGGGCCT
>PLMF01000114.1 GCA_003142355.1 Bryobacterales bacterium | reverse complement strand
AGCTTTCAGCGATCAGCTTTGCCGGCGTGGCTGAAAGCTGACCGCTGATGGCTGAAAGCTTTGCTTTTAGAGACCCTTCTTCACCAGAAACGCGATCAGGTCGATCACGCGGCAGGAGTAGCCCCATTCGTTGTCGTACCAGGCCACCACCTTCAACAGGTTGCCGTCCAGCACCTTGGTCAACTGCCCGTCCACGATGGAACTGTTGGGGTTGTGCAGCATGTCGGAGGACACCACGGGGTCTTCCGTGTAGGCCAGGATGCCCTTCATCGCGCCCGCCGCGGCAGCCTTCATCGCGGCGTTGACTTCCTCGCTGGTGGTCGGCTTGTCCAGCAACACCACCAGGTCCACCACCGAAACGTCGGGGGTCGGGACGCGCAAGGAGTACCCATCCAGCTTGCCTTTCAACTGCGGCATCACGAGGCCAATGGCCTTGGCGGCGCCCGTCGTGGTGGGGATCATGTTGATCGCGGCGGCGCGGGCCCGGCGCAGGTCTTTGTGCGGAAAGTCGAGCACGTGCTGGTCGTTGGTGTAGCTATGGATCGTGGTCATCGATCCCTTCTGGATGCCGAACTTGTCGTACAGCACCTTCACCACCGGCGCCAGGCAGTTGGTGGTGCACGACGCGTTCGAAATAATGTGGTGCTTGGCCGGATCGTAAGCGTTGTCGTTCACGCCCAGAACGATGGTGATGTCTTCATTCTTGGCGGGGGCCGAGATGATGACCTTCTTCACCGGCCCGCGAATGTGTTTCGAGGCCTCTTTGGCGTCCGTGAACTTGCCCGTCGATTCGATCACGATCTCGGCGCCCACCGACGTCCAGTCGAGCAGCGCCGGGTCCTTGCAGGCGAATACCTTGATCTTCTTCCCGCCGACCGTGAGGCTGTCGGCGTCCGCCGTGACGTCCACGCCGAGCGGTCCCAGCACGGAATCGTACTTCAGCAGGTGGGCCAGCGTTTTCGTATCGGTAATATCGTTCACCGCCACGAATTCGATATCNNCCAACTTTGACTGCCATTTTTTCTCCTGTTTTTAAATGAGGGATAGGGTTAACACTAAGGATATCAGGAGGCGCGTATCCCGGGCAATCACCGCTCGTACGCCACCTTCCCGCCCACAATCGTATACACCACGCCGGTGGCCGCGATCTCGTCTTCCGGAACGGTCAATATGTCGCGCGAAAGCACCGTGATGTCCGCCAGCTTGCCCGGCTCGAGCGAGCCTTTCAGCTTCTCCTCGAACGCCGCATACGCGTTCGACCACGTGTACGACCGCAGCGCCTCCTCGCGGCTCATGCGCTGTCCGGGGTAGAACACCGAACCGTCCTTCAGCTTGCGGCTCACCGATGCGTAGAACGACGCCAGCGGGCTGACGTCTTCCACCGGCGCGTCCGTCCCGTTCCCCACCACCGCGCCCGATTGCATGAGCTTCTGCCACACGTAGGCCCCCTCTTCGGCCCGGGCCGGCCCCAGCCGCAGAATCACGTATGGCCCGTCGGACGTGCAATGGATCCCCTGCATGGCCGCCACCACGCCCAGCTTCCCAAAGCGCGGAATATCGGCCGCGCTCAGGTGCTGCGCGTGCTCCACCCGCCAGCGCAGGTCTTTCTTTTCGGGATGTTCGCGAAACACCTGCTCGTAGATGTCCAGCGTCTCGCGGTTGGCCCGGTCGCCGATGGCGTGAACGCAGAGCTGATACCCGTGCTCGATTGCCAGCTCCGCCGTCTTGCAGATATCGGCCGGGTCTTCCGTGTTCAACCCGCGGCTGTCCGGCTGGTCGGCGTACGGCGCCAGCAGCCACGCGCCGCGCGACCCCAGCGCCCCGTCCATCTGCCGCTTGATCGCCCGCACGGTAAGATAATTCCCCCCTGCCCCGATCGCCCGGTAGCGGTCGAGGTTCGGCTCCAGTTGCTGGTTCGACGTCCGCAGCATCACCCACATGCGCAGCCGCAGCTCGTGGTTCTCGGCCATGCTCCGGAACACGTCCACCGTTGCCAGCGCCGATCCCGCGTCTTCAAACGTGGTGATGCCCTTGGCGAGACACTCGTCTACGGCCAGGCTGATCACCTTGCGCAGGTCGGTGTGAGCCGCCCGCCACTGGCCGTGAGCCCGGTTGACGAGCCCCTCGGCCTGTTCGCGCAGCAGCCCGGTCGGGTTGCCCTGCTTGTCTTTCAGGATTTCCCCGCCCTGCGGGTTCGGAGTGTCGCGCGTGATGCCCGCCGCCTCCATGGCGTTGGCGTTGACGAAAGCCGCGTGCCCGCTGGCATGCGTCAGCAGCACCGGGTTGTTGGGCGAAACCTTGTCGAGAGAGCCGTGCAACGGAAAGCCTTCCACGTTGGGTTCCGGCGGTCGTTCCCACTTGGATTGGTGCCAGCCCCGCCCCACGATCCACTCGCCCGGCTTGGCTTGCTTTGCCGCGCGCGACACCTCGGCCACAATTTCGTCCCACGTGCGCGCCGCCCGCAGGTCCAGCCCCAGGCGAAACTCGCCCACGCCCGTGAAGTGCCCGTGCCCTTCTATGAAGCCCGGGATGGCCAACATGCCGTGCAGGTCGATGACCTTGGTGCCAGGTCCCGTCCATTTCGCCGCGTCCGTGTTGCCGCCCAGCGCCGCGATCCGGTCCCCGCGCACCGCCATGGCCTCGGCCACCGGCCGAGCGGAGTTCATGGTGACGATCTTTCCGTTCCGCAGCACCAGGTCCGCGGGTTGACCGAAGGCCACTGCGCAAGCGAAGAACAAGAATGTACGCATGGCAACCAGGATACTGATTCCCGGCGCAACGCGTCTATGGGTCGGGGGGCGGCAGGGACGGCCTCTCTCCGTCCCTGCCGAGGTTACGACTCAAACTACCAATTCAGACGCAGCTTGAAATCGATTTGCCGGTATCCCTGCTTCTCGGGGTTGTAATTCGCAATGATCGAAGTGAACATCCCGAAGTTGGCGGCACTGATGTTGTTGTTCGGATTGTTGAAGTGCTGCGTGTTGGTGACGTTGGAGATCTGCGCCGTGAACGTGGTCTTGAGCCGCTCGGTGATGGCGAACGTCTTGGCCAGGCTCATGTGGCCGACATGGATCGGGTAGCCCTTCAGCACGTTCCACCCGCAGTTGCCAAAATGGCCGGTCTGCGGCACCGCGAACGCGGACAGGCTGTACCACTGGTTGAGAGTCTGCGTCCCGGACCAGGGGTTGCCGACGCAATCCGGCATGCCGCCCGACGTGTTCGTGCCCGAGGGGTCGGAGCCGCTGAAGCTGGGGTTGTAATGCTGCCCGGAGGCGAATTCGGTAACCGCCTGCACGCCCCAGTCGCCAATCACGGCGTTGACGATCCCGGGGGCATTCGCGAGATGCTGCCTGCCCTTCCCCACCGGCACCGCCCAGGTTGCGTTCGTAGCCCACTGGATGCGCCGTTCGCTGCCGTCGGTGCCCCAATTCAGCGGGTGGTACGGATCCTGGAGGTTGTAGTAGTTCGAAATGTTGTTCGCCCAGGTGACGTTCGAGTCGAACGTGAAGGCGCCCATTCTCTTGGTCACCGCGAACTGGAGCGCATCGCGGTGCCAGGAACCGTCGGTGCGAATGACGTTGGCGCTCGAGAACTGCGGGTACGGATTGCGCGAGGTGGCGAATTTGGTCGTGCTGGCCTGCGGCTTGTCGATGTTCAACGTGTAGTTCTGCCCGGCGCCCTGCATGCCTAGCAGGGAAAGGCGGAATCCCAGGTTGCCCACCTGCCGCTCCACGGTGAGGTTGTACTGCCGGAGCACGCCTTCGTCGGTATTCATGGGAAACTGCGTCACGCTCTGGCCCGCCACCGTAGCCGCCGACAAGCTGGTCGGAAACGGGTTGGGGAACGCAAACAGCGGCGTGCCGTTGACAAGCTGGTTGTTATACGACTCGGTCAATTGGTAGGGACCGGCGCCGTTCACCCGGCCGCTGTTGAGATATCCCCACGATTCCGTGAATTCGCCATAGCCGCCGCGCACCACCATGTTGTCCGTAAGGCGATAGGCCGCCGAAATACGCGGCCGGATGTTCTTGAGCTTAGGCGAGGGGATTACTGATCCTTCCACGATGGTGATGTTCGAGGGATACAGAGCGCTGATCTTGGACTTCGTCCCGGGCGCCACAATGACATTTCCCGTTGTCGAATCCCAGTTCCACATCAGACCGTCGTCATACACCGGCGTGCCGTAGTAGTCCCACCGTACACCATAGTCGAGGGTCAGTTTCGATGTGAGCTTGAACGTGTCGGTGAAGAAAAGCCCGGACTGGTTCTGATGTACCGTGCGGTTGATCAGCGGGGTCAGCCGCTGGCTGTTCTGCGGAACCCCCAGCAGGAAATCCGCGAAGGCCTGGCCCGTGAAAGTGCCGTTGAAGGTGAAATTGCCGTACGTGGTGGAAGAGATCGTGCCCAACAGCCGCCAGAAGTGACGATAATCCCCGCCGAACTTCATGACGTGCTTGCCCTTCATCCAGGTCAGCGTGTCCTCGAAGGTGTTGATGCCATCGTCGGTCACCACGAAGTTGGTGGCGCCACCGTCGTTCCGGATCGACAGGCTGGTCAGGCCGGTGATCGCAATGGGCGGGAAACCGACGCTATGGAGGCCCGGCAGATTGGTGCCCTGCAGCCCCAGGGTCTTGTCGATTTCGTCGCCGAACGGCGGCGTGACGCCCTTGTCCGGCGCCCCCTGCGTGAGCAGGTCGGTCGTGCGGCCGAAGGTGAGACTGTTGACCAGAGACGGCGAGAAAATGTGCGTGTCCGACACAACCGTGTTCCGGTGGTCTCGCGTTTGGGTGCTGTCGAACAGCTCACCCACGCCTTGCGTCCAGATATACGGCGTCTTGCGTATCATGTAGCGCACATACAGATTGTTCTTGTTCGTCAGTCTATGGTCCACGCGAATGAAGGGCCAGTTGCCCTTGTACAGTTCCTGGTTGTAGGGGTGCAGCCAGCCGTAATTATTGGTGAACTGGTTCCAGGACTGGTTCGTCGGTGGGTAATACTTGCTCATGATGCTCTGCGAGATGCTGTTGACGCGGTTCGCCGGGATCTGATTGCCGGGGAACGGCGTGTTGCCGTTGTAGGGATCCTTGAGGACCACCGTGGGGAATTCGCTGAAGTCGCCGGCGCGCATCTTCACCGTCGGCACGCTCGCCTGTATGTAGGACCCGAGCGGGATATTCTGGTACATCCAGCCGAAAAAGAAGAACGTGCGGTCTTTGATGATGCGGCCGCCCTGGTCGACCTCTCCCTCGTGCAGGATATAGGGCGTCCTCCTGGGATCGAAGAACCCGCGCGAATTGAAAGCCGCGTTTTCCTCTTTCCAATACACCGAGCCGTGGAAGGCGTTGGCGCCGCGCTTCGAGATCAAGTTGAAGTTGGTGGCGCGAGCGTTGTCGGCCGCGCCGTTCTGCGCGGTCACCTCGACGGTCTCGAAGAAGTTCGGGTTATCGTTCTGGTCGGCGGTGGTGTCGTTGGCGACGCCATCCAGCGCCCAAGTCTGCTTGTTCCGGTCCGCAATACCAGCCATTACCAGGCTCCAACCGTTTCCCTGGATGGCGGGAGTGGTCACCAGCATGGCCAACGGAGACGGATACACATCCACCGTCGGCACATCGGCATACCGAAGCTTGGCATTGATCAGACCGCTGATGGTGCCGCTCTCGGTCTGAATCAGGGCTGCGCCGGCCTCGACTGTGATGGAATCGGTGGTGGCTCCGACCGTGAGCTTGATATCCACGCGCCGCACCTGACCGGGGTCGAGCACCACGCTGTCGGCCAGGAATTTCCGAAAGCCGGCCTCGTTCACCTCTATGCGGTACGTGCTCGGCTTGAGTTCGGGAATCTCGTAGTTGCCGCTGGCGTCCGTCGTGACGCGGCGGGCTTCGACGTTGGTGGCCAGTTCGCTGACAACGACCGTGGCATTCTGTACCACCGCACCCGAGGGGTCTGTCGCCGTCCCTCGCAGCGTCGCTTTCTCCGTCTGGGCGAAGAGCGCCCCAGCGGCCAGTAACAGAATCAAAACCTGCATCGACTTGGAAAACATTCCAACCTCCCCACGTAGTTTCTAGTTGCCCGTTAACGGTATAGCTCGTTGAATCGCACTGGAAGCGTTTTCTCGAACCGTAAAAACGCTTCCATGATTGGTAGGACTATACCACCATTCTCGCCGCCGGACAAGAGAAAATTAGGCTCTTTTGTCCGGAATTTTGGGGCGTCAGAAGCCGATTCCGGACGGTGGCGCTGTGACCGGGCGTCGCGGGGACTTCGCTCTGCCCGTCGACTCGCGGATGATCAGGTGGGTGCCCATGGTGAACTGGGCGCCTTTTCTGTTTCCGCTGATCGACTGGAACAGCGCGTTGCAGGCCAGACTGGCCAGTTCCGAGCGCAGCAACCGGACCGTCGTAAGCGGCGGCTCCGTAAACTGGGCCATGTAGATATCGTCGAAGCCGACCACCGAAACGTCCTGCGGCACGCGAAGGCCGGCCTGGCGTATGCCGCGCAGGGCGCCGATGGCGGTCAGGTCGTTGGAGGCCAGCACGGCCGTGGGCGGGCCAGGCCTTTGCAGCAGCCGGGTGACCGCGCTCAGGCCGCCATCGATCTTGTGATTGCCCTCTTCCACCAACCCGTCGCGCCCCGCAAGTCCGCGCCGGCCCAGGCAGTTCAGAAACGCCTCGCGTCGTACCCGCGCCGATTTCAGGCCGCTCGGTCCGCTGATGAACGCGATACGGCTGTGACCCAGCGCGCAAAGATGATCCACGGCTTGCGTGATGCCTTGCGCGTAATCCACCTTTACATTGCTGGTGCCGATCCCCACCCTGCCCACATCCAGGAAAACCAGCGGAACTTTCCGGCTGGCGAGCTGGCCGATCACGGAACGGTCCATCTCCGATGTCATGATGGCCACACCATCCACCTTGCGATCGATCATCCGGCGCACACACAGGGCCATTCGCGATTTGTCATAGTCGGTCGAGGTGACCAGCACGTCGTAGCCTTGCTGCAGGGCGAGGTCCTGGAAACCCCGGATGAGCTCGGGGAAGAAAGGGTTGGTGATATCGGAGACCACCAGACCCAGCATGCGGCTGCGGCCCGACACCAGCGATTGCGCGGCGGTGTTGGGCCGGTAGTCGAGCTCCTCCATGGCGCGCCAGACCCGCGCCGCGGTCTCCGGGCTGACAGGCCCGCTGTTGTGCAACGTGCGAGAAACCGTGGCGATGGACACCTTGGCCCGCTTGGCAACGTCTTCGATGGTCACTCTGACGCTCCAGTTCGATATATAGTAGTCGTGTCGGTGCGTCGATCCGCACCGCGCTGATGCCGCGGCACACTAAACATGAAGATAGCGCACCAGGACCCGTTGCGTATCGCCATTCAGGTGGCCGTCTACGTGGCGCTCTATTTCGCCACCGCGTACTTCCTCTTCGGCCCGCTGCTGCTGTGGATCGGCGGATACCTCACCGGCACCATCGCGACTGGCTTCCTGGCCGCTGTGTTCGCCAACTGGCTGGCCTTGCGCATCTACGAAGACCGCCCCGTGAGCGACGCCGGCTTGTGGCTCAACCGGGCCTCGGCCGCTAACCTCCTGTTCGGCCTCGCCGGCGGCGTTGGCTCCGCCTGCCTGGTGCTGGCGCCCCCGCTCCTGGTAGGCGCGGCCCACATCGTGCCCACGCCCGCGGAGCAGCCGTCCGCCGGCGCCATGGTCTACCTGATCTTTCTCCTCGCCGCCGGCGCCGCGGGCGAGGAACTCTTCTTCCGCGGCTATGGCTTTCAGCTTCTGCTGGCCCGCTGTGGACCGTACGCCACCATCCTGCCCGTGGGCGTCCTCTTCGCCCTGCTGCACGCGGCCAACCCCAACTCCACCTGGTTCGGCATCGCCAACACCGCCGGTTTTGGCATCCTGTTCGGCTACGCTCTCCTCCGCAGCCGCGACTTGTGGCTGCCCATCGGTCTCCACTTCGGCTGGAACCTTGCATTGCCGCTCTTCGGCGTGAATGTCAGCGGGCTTAGAATGAAGGTGACGGGCTACGAGATGTCCTGGACCGCCGGCCGCCTCTGGAGCGGCGGCGACTACGGCCCGGAAGCCAGCCTGCTGACTTCCGTGGTGCTGTTCGCGCTGTTCGCCTACCTCTGGAAGGCCCCAATTCGCCGGCAGCCCTCGCCGCTCACCGGCCCGCCCGCGGAAAGTGCCGTATGCGAGCCATCGCCACCGCCGCAATTTTGAGCCTGCTGCCGTCGCTTTCCTGGGCCGGCAACAAGCTGACCATGGAAGACCGCATCGAGCTCACTCGCGGGCTGATAGCCGAGTACGGCACCGTGAAGGTGCTCCTGCCCCGCTCCCGGAAACCGCTCGAATTCGACGCCAAAACCGGATACGACCAGAGCCAGTGGGCCCAAATCGCCAGGGAAAGCGGCCCCGCCGCCCGCATCGGCGACCAGGTCCAGATCACCAGGATCGACCTCGAAGACGACAAGATCGTGCTCCAGATCAACGGCGGCTTCAAGGGCGGCCGCAAGTGGTATCAGAACGTCGAAGTCGGCATGGGCGGCGCCACCGCCCCCATCTCCCAAGGCAACAACTCCAACGCGCCCGGCGGCACTTCTATTGCCGTCCTCTTTCACCAGCCCCTTGAGCCGGTCAAGGCGGCGGCGATCAAGAAAATGCTGGCGCCGGTGATCGACTTCGACCGCCACACCGTCACCGAAGTCTATTCCGAGACGCTCCCGCCCGAAGTACAGCAGGCCATCAAGGAAAAGCGCGTCACCGAGGGCATGAACCGCGAGCAGGTAGTCATGGCGCTCGGCCGTCCGGCCCACAAATCGCGCGAAACCAAGGACGGCCTCGAGTTGGAGGACTGGGTCTACGGCACGCCCCCCGGCAGGATCACCTTCGTGACCTTCAACGGCGACAAAGTGATCAAGGTCAAAGAATCCTATGCCGGCCTCGGAACCCAGGTGGCCGACCCGCCCGTGGTCCGCTAGTGCGCAATCGGGTTCTTCCCGGAGACGGGTAAGCTATCCAATCGCAATCTGGCATTACAAGCAAAAGATCCTATTATGATCTCTTAAACGGTCATATGTTCCGCTTGCGATGTGCGCAGTTCGCAATAGGCCTTCTGGTGCTCGCCTCACAGTGCGATTGTTCGCGCTCGCGCGCGCAAGATCGGCACGTGACCGAGGCCTGCGGCATTCTCGCGCAGTCCGTGGCAAATCAGGAAAGCACTTTCGTTGCTCGCGCGCAGGCAATTCGGGGAACGCACCTTCTCCTCCCGGATTACGACCGCCAGATGATCGCCTTGCTCGAGGAACGCCGCACGGCCATACGGTCGACGTTGCTCACGGACGCATCCGCCGATGAGGGCGTTTCAGGCTGCTCCGGCCGGCCACTCGAGGATCTGCGGCGGGAGGCTCAACAAGAGATGGTCCGCCTGCAAGGCTTTCTCGATACTTTCAAACGGGCTCTCCGGGAGGACCCTGCCGAAGTCTTCATCGACGCACGTTAGGAAGAAAAAGGGGTCAGACGCATTTTTCGCCGGCTGCCGTGCTATAGTGCTACCAAGTGACACCCTGGAGCACTCGCGATGGCGACACTTTCGACCACCAGCCTGAAGCTCGATAGCGCGATGAAAGAACGTGTGCGCCGGCTCGCCTCGGCGCGCCGCCGGTCGCCGCACTGGCTCATGCGCGAAGCCGTCGAGCAGTATGTGGAACGCGAGGAGAAACGTGAACTTCTCCGGCAGGACGCGCTCACCGCATGGGCCGGCTATCAAACCACCGGCCTGCACGTCACGGCCAAGGAAGCCGACGCTTGGCTGGCCAAGCTCGAGGCGGGCAAGCACGCTGTTCTCCCTAAATGCCACGTCTAAGGTGGTCCCCACCGGCGCTGCTGGATGTGGCCCGTCTCCATAAGTTCCTGGCTCCCAAGAGCCGGGACGCCGCCGGGCGCGCCGTCAAGACGATCCGGCAGGGTGTGAGAGCGCTCGGCAAGCACCCGGAGATTGGCCGTCCCGTCGAAGAGTTGCCTCCGGAGTTTCGCGAGTGGGTGATCGAATTCGGGCACGGGGCCTACGTCGCCCTGTATCACTACGACGGGAAGCAGGTTGTGATTCTGGCGGTCCGCCACGGACCCGAAGCCGGATATTGAGTTCAACCCGTTCCGCGCACGGTTTTCTTGTGCCCGGATCTCCCCTTCAATCTCTCCTCCCGCCGCCGCAGCTCGGGCGTGTCCTCGATGGCCAGCGCCCTGCTTGTCATTTCCAGCGCCGCCGCACAGTCGCGCTGGCGGTGCTCGTAGTGCTTGGCCAGTTCTTCGAGCGCGCGCACGCGGTATGGGTTGCGCGATTCCGTCAGTTCCGTAACCGCGGCCAGCGCCGCGTCCGCACGCCCTAGCCGCTTCTCCACCACGCCAATGTCCCACAGCGTCTTGAAGAGCAGGCCGTCCGGCAGACCCATCTCCACCGCGCGGCGAAATAGCCGCAGCGCCTCTTCCGGACGCCCTCCCTGGAGCAGCCACCGCGCCAGCCCGATCAGGTCCGCGCCATGGCGCAGCGCCGCGTCCTCCGGCCGCCGGAAAGCGAACGGCACGATGGCGGTCAGACACGCCAGCGAAAGAATATCCAGCGCGTTGTGATGGAAGATCGGCACCAGCCGGAACGCCTGCTTCGTGCGCAAATATTCGAAGTAGCAATACGGGATCATCTCCCCCGGCAGATCGCCCTGGCGCTCCACCCCCAGGATCTGGTTCTCCAGGTCCACCAGGCGGCAGCTTTCCAGGCGCAGCTTCCACAACCGGCGCGCGCCGAACAGCAGGTCCAGGTGCTGCATGCGGTCGAATGGATGCCCCGGCGCCCGCACCATCCGATAGCGCGTCTCCAGCAGCGGCTGGTCGTATGCCTTGCCGTTATACGTGATGAGGACGTCGAACTGCGCCAGGTGCTCCGAAAGACGCCATAGCAGCGACGCCTCTTCGCCGTAATCGCGCATGAAGAACTGACGCAGGCGGAATCCCGCCGCGTCGATCGCGCCCACTCCCACCAGAAACGCATAGGTGCCTGTGCCGCCCGCCAGGCCCGTGGTCTCCGTATCGAGGAAGGCCCATTTCAACGGGTGCGCGCGCTCCACCGTCCCCGCCGAGAGCGGTCCCAGCAGATCTTCCGGCAGTTCCGCCAGGTCCGCGATATCCACGCTGCCGTGGCGCCGGTGCCGCTCCCAGACTTTCTCCGTCTCGAAGTGCTCGCCATGCGGCGTCGTCACCACCTCGCCGCTCATGAGCTCTTCGATGAAGCGGCCGGGCCGTTCCTCGCGCGGCGTTGGCGGGGCGGATTCCGGCGCCCGATACTTGCGGTCGATGCCCGCCACGCGCCGCCGCAAAGCGGCGAGTTGTTCCTGGATGTCCTCCATTGCTTCGCTTTTTCTTTGCCCAATATAGCNNACCAAGTCGCAGCCCAAGGAAATGCTCCCGGTGGCCCGCAAGCCCATCGTCCAGTACGTGGTCGAGGAATTGGTGTCGAACGGCATCCAGCAGATCCTGTTCGTCACCGGCCGCGGAAAGTCCACCATCGAGAATCATTTCGACCACGATCCCGAGCTGGCCCGCACCCTCACCGCCGCCAACAAACAGGACCTGCTCAAGGAACTGGACTTCGAAGCCCTGAAAGCCAATTTCTTTTACACCCGCCAGCGGCTCCAGAAAGGTCTCGGCGACGCCATCCTGTGCGCTGAAAACTTCGCCGGTGAAGAGCCTTTCCTGGTGGCTCTGGGCGATTCCATCCTGGGCCTGCACGCCGTGTCGCGCGCCGTCAGCCGCATGGCGGACGTCTTTGAGTCCAAGCGCGCCAGTTGCGTCGTCGCCGTCGAGGAAGTGCCGCGGGAAGAGACCCTGCACTATGGAATCGTGCAGCCCGAGGGCGGCGCGGACGACGTTTTCCGCATCGTGAACCTGGTGGAAAAGCCCGCCCCGAAGGATGCGCCCAGCAACCTGGCCATCGCCGGCCGCTATATCTTTTCGCCGGTGGTTTTCGACATGATCCGCCAGGTGAAGCCCGACCAGCGGGGCGAGATTCAACTCACCGACGCCATCCAGTTGATGTGCGAGGAAGGCCGCCGCGTGCTGGCCGTGAAGCTGACGGCCGCAGAGAAGCGCTACGACATCGGCAACTTCCCCAGCTACTTTGAAAGTTTCGTGGAGTTCGCGCTGGCCGACCCGGCCTACGGCGCCGAGTTTCGCCGCGTGCTCGAGCGNNCTGCTGGCGCGCTCCGCTACAACGGTTTGAGCAAGACCCGGCTATTTTTCCTGCTGCTGTTCGCGCTGCTGGTGGCGGCGCGGATGTGCCACGTCGAAATCCTCTGGGAAGGCGACACCCTGCCCCTGGCCGCGGCCCGGCAGATGCTCGGCGGCAAAACCATCTACCGCGACATCTGGTTCGACAAACCGCCCCTGGTGCCCGCCCTGTGCCTGCTTTGGGGCGCGCGCGCCGGCTGGCTGCTGCGCCTGGCCGGAGCCATCTATGCCCTGCTGGCCTGCTTCGTCGCCTATCGATTTGCGCGCGATTTGTGGTCCCGGCGCGAGGCTCTCTGGGCCGCCGCCTTGCTGGGCTTCTTCCTAACATTCGATTTCGCCTCCGCGGTCGTCCCTCTGGCTTCCGATCTCCTCATGCTGGCGCCGCACCTGGCCGCCGTCTGGCTGGCGTGGAAGCGCCGCCCGTTCTGGAGCGGCGCCCTCGCCGGCGTGGCCTTTCTGATCAGCCCCAAGGGCCTCCTGGTGGCGCTGGTCTGTGCCCTCTGGAACCCCGCCGGGGCGCTCTTCATGGCAGCCGGATTCGCCGCCGTCAGTGGCGCCGCGGCCGCCTGGTTATGGAGCGCCGGCGCACTGGCCGCCTACTGGGACGAGGTGTGGATCTGGGGCCGCCTTTACGCCGGCAGCACGCCGCTGGCGGACCCGCTGTGGAACGGAATCGTCCGGACGCTCGACTGGCTAGGTTTTCATGCGGCGCTGGCGGTAGCCGCCGTAGCCCTCTTGATCCGTCGCGAAGCTTCGCGGCGATGGATCGGCTGGATTCTAATTTCCCTCGTCGGCGTGGCCGCCGGATTACGCTTCTTCCCGCGCTACTACTTTCAGCTTCTCCCCGTCATGGTGCTGATAGCCGCGCGCGGCTTCACCCTCTTAGGACGCAAGCGCGCCCTGCTCGCCGCTCTGTTGCTGCTCGTCCCCCTGGCGCGATTCGGCCCGTCGTACCTGACCGCCCTGAGAGGCGCCGAGTGGCGCGACACCGCCATGGACCGCGACAGCCGCGCCGCCGCCGCGCTCACCCGGCAACTGGCCACCCCTGGCGACACACTTTTCGTCTGGGGATACCGCCCCGAGATCTACGTCTACACCCAATTGCCGGCCGCCACCATGTTTCTGGATTCGCAGCCCCTGACGGGCGTCCCGGCCGACCGGCACCTCACCCAATCCGACCCGGTGGAACCCGAAGCCGCGGCCGCGCGCCGCGCTATCCTCGCGCGCTCCCACCCCACATTCCTAGTGGATGGCCTAAGCGCCTACAACCCGCGCCTAGCCATCGCAAATTACCCCGAGCTGCGCCGGTGGTTCGCGAATTACCATGAGGTAGCGCGCACCCCCCAGACAGTGATCTACCGCTGTTGGGTGGAGCAGGCGCTTCCGCCTGCTATCGGCGTCAAATAAGTCGCAATCCTCTATTGCAGAAGCTTCTGGCTGGATGTGGCGCAGCCACTCATGGCTGCCGCGCCGAGATTCGTCTCGGCGCTCCCGTCTGGGTTTGCTGCGCCTGCGCCAAATCCGACAATCAGGGGGGTGGCCGGCGTAGTGGCGCGCTCCGTGCGGGCGCGTGGATTGAAAGCAGCCACCGGCCCACGAGCCGTAGGGGTTGGGCATGCCCGACCCCTACCTGGCAGGCGGGAGCGTCTGTCCCGGGGGTAGCCCTGTCCGCAAGCGAGCGGTCGTTGCGCAAACAATAATGACGCCATGTCTAGACTCAACAAAGGAGCGAGCCACACTCCCCTGCCCCCCGAAGACGCCGACACCATCCGCACCATCGCCCGCGAAGAACTCGCCGCCGCCGAACTGCGCATCGCCGCCGTCACCACCGCCCAAGCCCCCCCATCGAAGCCCTGCGCGACAGGCAAAGCGAAATCCCACGCGGCATCGAAGCCTTCGCCCGTGGCAACTTCGCCCGCATGGTCCTCCTGGAAACCGCCGACGCCTCCACCACCCAGCGGCTCGCCGCCATCGAAAAACGCCTGTTGGCCCTCGAGACCCGGCAGCACCCGCCCCAATAAGCCATAGACGTTAAAACAACGCTCTCGCCGACACTGTCGCAGGCCCTCTGATTGGAGCGTAGCTTCCCAGATCCGGACTTCGCGTTCCTTTGGCTCCATTTCTGAGGGCCAGGCGTTTCCGGGCCAGTTGACGTGACGGGGACTTACCAGGATCTATCTTTGGAGATCACACGTAAGCCTTTACGACTCAGCAGATTGGCTTCCGGCATCGGCCATCACTTATTGTACGGGGATTCCGCGACAGGAATTCGCTTTTCTAAACACTACCGCGTTTTTCGCGCGTAATCGTCTCAGACAGCTTATTCCACAGATATCCCGCCACTGGGGAGATTCACGGTGGTGCCTCACACGGGTCTAGTGCTTTGACCGGGTGAAAG
>PLMF01000412.1 GCA_003142355.1 Bryobacterales bacterium | reverse complement strand
TTGTGACTCAAAAAGGTTTGCTCGGTTTCGCGGCGCCGGAAGGCCGGGGTCCGGAAAACGGCCCCTGCGCCGCGAACACCGAGTAAACCGTGAGGTGAACTAAACCGCAGCGTGAGGCCGACTCTTTAATGGGTTTTGTTTCCGATCGTGATGAGGAGTTGTGGCGGCGGGAAGGGCTGGCAGTGCGGTTGTCGGAGCAATCCTCGACGGCGACGGACAGCCGGAAACGCTGGAGTTGCGTGGATGGGGCGAGAAATCGGCGTGGTTGCGCCTGGGAATCGCGCCGGCCATGACATCCGGGCGGCGCGGCGCACACCGCTGCGGCACCCTGCCGGAAAAGCAGCGTTCGAGTGGTGGCGAGTTCCGACGGCGCATCTTCATGAGGTGTCCACCAGCATCGGTACGGGGCCGTGACAGGGGAACAGAACTTGGAGTGGCACCATGGTTCCGATCCCGCACTTGGGGCAGAGACGGAGTTTGGCGCAAAAGTCGGGGTAGTCGGTAGGTCTGGGCAGCAGATCCGAATAGGGAGTGGCCAGCAGGTTGCGACACAGTGCCAGTTGATCGGCGCGATGGCAGTTGGCCAGGAATCCGTAATAGCGAATGCGTTGGAAACCACGAGGCAGGGCGTGCTGCAGAAAGAGGCGGATGAACTCGTCGGCCGGCACTCTCATCACCTTGCGGAGAGAGTCGCGGTAGTCGGTCCAGGCGAAGGAGACTTGGCCATCCTCGAGAGCGAGCAGTCTCTGGTTGCCGATGGCGACGCGGTGCGTGTAGCGGCCGAGATACTCCAGCACGTGAGCGGGTCCCCCGAAGGGAGGCTTGGCGTAGACCACCCACTCCTTGTGTTCGAGGGGCGCCAAGAACCGGGCCAAGGCGCTGGGATCGCGCAGCGATTCGAGTTCTCCAAAGAACTGCAAGGCGCCATCGGCGTACGCCTTCGCCAGGGCCTTCAGCACCAGGCGGCGGAAGCGGCGGGAGAGGACTTTGACCGGCAGCAGGAATCGGCGCGGGGCGGCCATCCAACGCTGGTGGTCGGGCGAGAGACCGCCGCCGGGAACCACGCAGTGCAGGTGCGGGTGGAAGTGCAGATTTTGACCCCAGCTATGGAGCACGCAGAAGAAGCCGAGTTCCACGCCCAGACGCTCGGCTGCGGTGGTGAGCAGGGTTTGGGCGGTGGCGTGGAAGAGGATGCGATAGACGACCTCTTTGTTGTAGAAGGCGATGTTGGCGATCTGCTCGGGGAGAGTAAAGACCACGTGGAAGTACTCGGTGGGCAGCAGTTCGGCTCTCCGGTCCTCGAGCCAGTGTTCGCGAGCCAGGCCTTGGCACTTGGGGCAATGCCGGTTGCGGCAGGAGCGGTACTGAATGTGGGTGTATTGGCAGTGGTCGCACCATTCGACGCTGCCGCCCAACACGGGCGTACGGCAGGTTTCGATGGCCTGCATCAAACGGTGCTGATGCAGGGGCAAGGAATGGGCCTGCCGGTACGCTGGGCCGTGCTGTCGAAAGATGTCGGCCAACTCCAGGGTTGGCTCGGGCAAGGTTTACGCCTTGCGTTTGCCTTTGCTGCCCCGTCGGGCGTTGCGATCCAGGTTGTCGAGCGGGCTGACGGTGGCCGCCACGACCTGCGGGCTCACCTGGGCGTAACGCTCGGTGGTGGTGATGCTGCTGTGGCCGAGCAAGGCCTGAATGATCCGGATATCGGTGCCGTTCTCCAAAAGATGGGTTCCAAAACTGTGGCGAAGAGTGTGGACGGTGACCCGCTTGCTCAGGCCCGCCGCTTGCGCCGCTTCGCGGCACACGGTCTGCAGCGATTGGCTGTTCATGTGGCGGCCTTTGCGCCATCCGGGGAAAAGCCAATCCTCCGGCAAGGGTTTCGGCCGCTGTCCGGCGGGGTGCCGGAAGCGGTACCAACACCGCAGCACTTCCAGCAGGCGGCGAGAGAGCATGGCATAGCGGTCCTTCTTGCCTTTGCCTTGTCGTACCCGGATCAGCATGCGTGGGGAATCGATATCGCCCACGTGCAAGCAGACGACCTCGGAGACGCGCAGGCCGGCTCCGTAGGCGGTCATCAACGCGGCGCGATAACGAATCGTCGAGACACGTTGGAAGAATTCGTATACTTCGGCCTCACTGAGAACTACCGGCAGTTTGTGGGGCACGCGGGCGCGTGGCAGCACCCCTTCCGGCCAGGGTGTCTCCAAAGTTACGTTGTAGAGGAATTTCGCCGCCGATACGAACTGGTTGACGGATTCGGGCGACAAGCGGCGCTCGTTGATGAGATCCAGTTGGTACTCGCGAATTTCTTCCAGGTTTAGGTGTTCGGGACTGGTTTGATAGAATCGTGCCAGACCGGTAATGTAATGCAGGTAGGCTCTCTGCGTTTCCGTGCCGAGATTGCGCAACTGCATGTCTTCGATCATGCGGCGGCGAAGCGGTGTCATGCGATGGCTCCTTGAATGTTGGATTGGTCGTTTGCGGAAACAACCTGAACCAGTGTTTCAAGGAGCCTCGCGCCACGCCAGCGGGCCGCTCTGCGGAAGCGGATCGAAGACGGATACCGCGAAGCGGTTTAGTTGTGTGCTGGGCAAGCTCAGCAGCTTGGGGGTGCAAGTCCCCCGCCCAACCTGATGGAGGTGAAGGGCTAGTGAGAACGCAAGGGCTATCGCCGCGAGGCGGGGTCTGAAAGAAGCGTAGAGCAAACATGC
Source organism: Bryobacterales bacterium (assembly GCA_003142355.1). Next base: position 3,530 of record PLMF01000412.1, on the reverse strand, counting down.
GGGTCGATGGACAAAAACCGGATATGAGGCGCCAGTGCCGGACGAGCGGGCAACTTACCGCGAAGTCCGTATCCATCAAAGGTGCGAAGCGTAGATCCGGCGACTGTGCATGGAAGGCGGCTGAGATTACCCCAGGAGATCTGTCCTGTGTCCGTAACGGACTGAGGCTGTCGAGAGGCAGCCTGACCGCAGGGCAGAAGTCAGCAGAGGGCGTATTAGGCCAGGTCGTCGGCGAGGCTAGTGAGGCACTCCGTAACCGAAAGGGGAGTCAACAGATAGGCCGAGCCGGGAACGGTGGTCGAAGGCCCGAACGAGAGGAGCGGTGAGTAGGACATGAACCTCGAGAGCGACAGGCAGCAGAACGTCCAGATGGAACTGGACTTCTCGGCCACGTCAGCGGGTGAAGCCCGTGAAGCGGGACGGGAAGAGACTGAATCGCTTGCGGTGGCGCATGGACCCGAAAGCCCAGCCAGCACGAATCGATTGATGGAGGAAGTATGTGAGCGAGAAAACCTGAGGGAAGCATGGCGGCGGGTGAAGGCCAACAAGGGTAGTGCGGGCGTGGATGGGATCACCATCGGCGGACTCACCGACTACCTGAAACAGCACGGGCCAGCCATCCGGGAACAACTGTTGAATGGGACCTACGAGCCGAAACCGGTGAGGCGGGTGGAAATCCCCAAGCCGGACGGAGGGGTGCGCAAGCTTGGCATCCCGACGGTGCTGGATCGACTGATCCAGCAGGCGGTGATGCAGGTTCTACAGAGGCGGTGGGATCGGACGTTCTCCGATCACAGTTACGGGTTCCGGCCGGGGCGGTCAACTCATCAAGCGGTGGCACAGGCGCAGCAGTATATCGCCGAAGGCTACGGCTGGGTGGTGGATTTTGATCTGGAGAAATTCTTCGATCGAGTCAATCACGACAAATTGATGGGCCAGGTCGCCAAACGGGTCGAGGACAAGCGGCTGCTGAAACTCATCCGGGCATTCTTGAATGCCGGGGTGATGGAGAACGGGTTGGTCAGTCCGAGTGTGGAAGGGACTCCGCAAGGAGGACCGCTTTCGCCACTGCTCAGCAATCTCGTGCTCGACGAACTCGACCGGGAGTTGGAGCGCCGGGGGCATCGCTTTGTTCGCTACGCGGACGACAGTAACATCTACGTTCGCAGCCAGCGGGCGGGCCAACGGGTGATGGAGAGCGTTACGCGATTCATCACGCAAAAGCTCCAGCTCAAGGTAAACGAGGCCAAGAGTGCGGTGGCGCGACCGCAGGAACGGAAGTTTCTCGGGTTCAGCTTTACGGCCGGTCCGGAGGTCAAGCGTGCCATTGCGCCGAAGGCCTTGGATCGGTTTAAGCAACGAATCCGGGAAATCACGCAACGGGCAAAAGGCGTCAGCATGGAGACGACGATGGAGGAACTGGCACCGTATATGCGGGGCTGGCGCAGCTATTTCGGATTCTGCGAAACGCCGGAGGTGTTGATCGGCTTAACCCGCTGGGTCCGGTTGCGACTCAGGGCTGCTTTGTGGCGGCAGTGGAAAACACCGCGCCGTCGCCGGGCAGCACTACTGGAACTGGGGGTGCGAGAGCTGCTGGCGCGCAATACCGCCGGCAGCGGTCGCGGCCCTTGGTATCTCGCACGGGCCAAGGCTCTGTCAGTGGGGCTTTCCAATGCGTACTTCAAATCGCTCGGGCTTCCATCATTGTTCGAGGAGTGCTGACGTAACCAATCGAACCGCCGTGTACGGACCCGTACGCACGGTGGTGTGGCAGGGGTCGGCGGGCGACCGCCGCCCCTATGCCGATCACTGAGTGATCAGATTCCGACGACGCTCCTACCGTGGACGGCGTTTACCAAGACCGATCCGGTTGTTGGAAGGAAGGGCTCTTGTGGCCAGGAATCCCTCGCGGCGATAGCGCGCAGGATTGCCGCCTTGCCGGGCGGCGACGGCGTGAACGCGGGCGAATCAGCACACCGAAATCAGCGTCACCACGACGCGAGGGTCGGAGAGGTGTTTGTGGAAATCGCTGAAAAGAAGCAGCTTCCCGGTTTTTGAATTCTTCCAGCGGGGCGAAATTCGAGTTTGGCCGAGCCAAAAGATGCGGCCAAGGAGAAGAAGTTCCCAAAAACTGCAACTGGGAAGTCGAACGTTGGCGGTCTGTGATAGACTCGACCCAATCCAGGAGCCAAAATGGAAATCCTGGATTATAGAATGACAGGCACCAACGATGCGCAACGACCTCCATTACGCTCTGCGCAATCTGCTGCGCACCCCTGGTTTTGCCCTGGTCACGATGGCCGTGCTGGCGCTGGCCATTGGCGTGAATACCGCGATCTTCGGCTTGCTGGCTTCGGTGCTGGCCGGTAACGCACCGGGGATCGCCGCGCCCGAGCGGTTGGTGGTGTTCAGCCGGACGGACGCGGGCCTCGGGTATGGCCACTTCTCCTACCCGGACTATTGCGACTACCGCGACCGTGCCCAATCCTTTTCCGGGCTGATGGCATACCGGCATACCGATTTCAGCCTGGGCGGCGTGGACGAGCCGGAGCAGTTGCGCGGAGCGGTGGTTTCGAACAACTACTTTTCGGTGCTGGGCGCCGGAGCGTTCTTCGGCCCGGGAACGCAACATGCCGTGGTGGTCAGTCACAGGCTGTGGCAGCGGCGGTTCCGCGGGGATCCAGGGCTGGTGGGCAAGGCCATCCGGCTCAACGGACGGCCTTACACCGTGGCGGGCATCGCGCCCGCGGCCTTCCGCGGCACGGAGCTTGACGAGCCCCTGGACGTGTGGACGCCGATCGATCTGGATGCCGCCGCGCCGCGGCCGGACCCGTTCTCGGATCCGCACCAAAGGGCGGACGCGTTTCTGAATATCGCCGGCCGGCTGAAACCCGGAGTGCGGTTCGAGCAGGCGCAGGCGGAAGCCGCCACTATCGGCCGGCAATTGCAGAGCGCCTATCCCAGAGCCTATTCGGAAGAAACCAAGCGATCGGGGGTCATCCTGGACCGCAACACCACGCTGGGGCCCCTGAGCCGGGGCATTGCCGGCGGGGTTCTGCTGGTGCTGCTGATCGCGGCCGGGTTCGTCCTGCTCATCGCGTGCGTCAACATCGCGACCATGCTGCTGGCCCGCGCTTTGGGGAGACGGCGGGAGATCGCGGTGCGGCTGGCGCTGGGCGCCACGCGCACCCGACTGGTGCGCCAACTGGTCACCGAAAGCCTGGTGCTTTCGGTGGCGGGCGGTGTGGCCGGCCTGTTGGTCGCAATCTGGGCCGGAAGGCTGGTGCCGCTCGCTGCCAGGGACCTGGATTTTCTCGATCCCCGGCTCGACTTCCGCATGCTCTGCTTCGACGCCCTGGTTTCGATCGCCACGGGTCTTCTGTTCGGCCTCGCGCCCGCTCTGGAGAGCTCGCGTCGGGACCTCGCGCTCGAATTGAAGGCCGGCGGCAGGGCGCCGGTTTCCCGCTCGCGGCTGCGCAGTCTGCTGACGGTTTCGGAGATCGCGCTCTCGCTGGTGCTGCTGATCGGGG
>PLMF01000115.1 GCA_003142355.1 Bryobacterales bacterium | reverse complement strand
CACGACACCTTCAAAGTGATGGGCCGCGGAGAGTTGCAGCTCGCCATTCTGATCGAAATGATGCGCCGCGAAGGCTTCGAGCTGATGGTCGGCAAGCCCGAGATCCTCACCCGGACCATCGACGGCAAAGTGCAGGAGCCGGTCGAGCTTCTGGTCATCGACTGCCCCGAGAGGTTTCTCGGCGTGGTGATCGAGAAACTCGGCTCGCGCAAGGGGAAGATGCTCAAGATGGTGAACCACGGGTCCGGTCGCGTGCGCATCGAGTTTCACCTGCCGTCTCGCGGCTTGATCGGGCTGCGCAGCGAAATGCTCACCGACACGCGCGGCACCGCCATCATGAACTCGCTGTTCCACGGCTACATCGAGTGGCAGGGCGAGATTCCCATGCGGCCCACCGGNNAACGCCAAAGACGCCGATCTCGACGTCAACATCGTCAAGGAAAAGAAGCTCACGAACATGCGCGCCTCCACCGCCGACGACGCCATTCGCCTGGTGCCCCCGCGGATTCTGAACCTGGAACAAGCCATCGAGTTCATCCGCGAGGGCGAATACGTGGAAGTGACGCCGCAATCCATACGGCTGCGCAAGAAGGTGCTGAAGGCGAACCAGCGGTAGCTACTCTAATACTTCACCAACTCCTCGAAATCCACGTTCCCGCCGGAGAGCACCACGCCGATGGTCCGGATGCCGGCGGGCAGTTTGCGAAAGAGCACGGCCGCGGCGGGCACTGCGCCGCTGGGTTCCACCAGTATCTTCAGACGCAGCAGCAGGAACTTCACCGCCGCGCGGATCTCGCCCTCGCTCACCAGCACCACGCGCTCCACCAGCTTGAGTATCACCGGGAAGGTCAGTTGCCCGGGCCTGGGCGCGCGCAAGCCATCGGCGATGGTTTCGGGATGCGCCACCGTCACGCGCTCGCCCGCCTGCATCGAAAGAAAGGTGTCGTTGGCGCCTTCCGGCTCGGCGCCGAGCACGCGGATGGCGGGGTTCATGGCCTTGGCGATGGTGGCGCATCCCGAAACCAGGCCGCCGCCGCCGACCGGCGCAATCAGAGCATCGAGCGGGCCGGTTTCCTCGAGCAGCTCCAACGCCGCGGTGCCTTGTCCGGCCATGATCATGGGATGATCGAACGGCGGCACCAGGGTGGCGCCGGTCTCCGCCAAAATCCGCGACGCGATCTCTTCCCGGCTATCCGTGAAGCGGTTGTAGGTGACGATGGTGGCCCCTCGGGAACGGGTGGCTTCCATCTTGGAGCGCGGCGCGTCCTCGGGCATTACGATGGTGGCCCGGGCCCCTACGTGCCGGGCCGCAATGGCCACGGCCTGGGCATGGTTTCCCGAGGAATAGGTCACGATGCCGCGCGCCAGCGCGTGCTCCGGCAGCGACAGAATCAGGTTCGAGGCGCCGCGAATCTTGAACGCTCCACCGCGCTGGAAGTTCTCACACTTGAAGAACGCGCGGACGCCCGCCTCGGCGTCGAAGCCCGCCGAAGTCAACACGGGCGTCCGCCGCGCCAGCGGGCGAATCCGCTCCGCGGCCGCGCGCACATCGTCTGCTTGGATTGCCAGGTCCATGGCTTTGAGTCTAGCCAATTTGCGGCACTTCAGCCTGGTGGCGCCCCGGCCACCGGCATGGAGCCCAATTTGAGTTCACAACGGACGGCGCTGTTGATAGCATAGTCGGGACAGGAGATTTCCAGGGAGTCAGGTGTGTTTCGGCATCGGCGCATCCTCCTTGGTACGGCCATGATCAGAGACAGACGTGAGTTTCTAAAGATAGGCCTGGCAGCCGCCGGGTTGGCTGGGAGCCGAGGCGTCGGCTCAGCGTGGGCCCCAAAGAGGTCGGCTTCCGACTGGGTGACACTCGGCGATTCAGGAGTCAAGGTCACGCGCCTGGCGTTTGGCACGGGGACGTTCTCGGGCCGGGTCCAGCGCGATCTGGGTCAGGACGCCTTCACGCGGTTGGTCCGCCACGCGTACGACCGCGGCGTCCGCTTCTTCGATACCGGCGAATCGTACTCCGGGACGCCGCAGATGTTGAGCATCGCCTTGAAGGGTCTACCGCGGGATAGTTACCGCCTCATGACCAAGTGGGACGTGGGCAGCAACCAGGACGCCTTGGCCAGAATCGACCGCTACCGCCGGGATCTCGGCAGCGAATACATCGATATCCTGCTGATCCATTACGTGCGCGACCCGCGCTGGACGGAGACCACCAGGGCCGCGCAGGACGGGCTCTCCGAGGCGAAGGCCAGAAAAACAATCCTGGCGCACGGCGTGTCGACGCATGGGCTGCCCGCCTTGGGCACGGTACTTGGGAACAAGTGGGTGGATGTGTCGCTCCTCCGCACCAACCATGCGGGGGTTCACATGGATACGCCGGACGTCGGCGATCCCGACATCATCGGCGACGTCCAACAGGTGGTGGCGCACACCAGGAAAATCCACGCTCAGGGCACAGGGGTCGTCGGCATGAAGTTGATTGGCGAAGGCCGCTTCACGAAACCGGAGGAGCGCGAAGCTTCCATCCGCTTCGTGATGGGTTTGGGCTCGGTGGATGCGATCACCATCGGATTCAAGAGCACCGCCGAAGTGGACGAAGCCATCGAACGGGTTGACAGGGCACTGAACGCGTAGTTCAACAATCGCAGCGGTAAGACAATTCATCTCCCGAATCGACCGCCCATCACTTGACACGGCGCGCCACTTCATGATGTGGGATGATCCGGACTGGATGTTCGGTCGACTGGACCGCTTTCTCAGCCTTGCCAAACCGGAGCCGGTGCGATGAAGACGACCGTGGGCGGGGGGCCGGAACTGCCCGTCTGAAGGGCTATGATGCTTCCCGCTCCAGACCCAGTTTCACTTTCCCATCGGGAAACACGGCGTACATTTCCAGCCGGCCGCCCATCGCTTCCACGAAGTTTTCGAGCGTACTGAGGTAGACATCCGTGCGTTGCTCGAGTTGCGAAACCGCCGCTTGCGTCATATCAAGGGTCTTCGCGAGTTGTTGCTGTGTCAGGTGGCGGGCGGCGCGCAATTCGTGCAGCGGCATCTCTTTGAGATCCTGGTCGGCCAGGCGCCGGGCTTCGGCCCGAGCTTCCGGCGACATCTTCGCCCGGAGTTCACTGAACTTGGTCGTCTTTGGCATCGTCTTCCTCCTTGATCTCGGCGAGGTGGTTGTCGTAAAGCCGATCTGCCAGTGGCACGTTTCTCTCGTACCAACGGTCATCGCCGGCTTTGTCGCCACCCAGCAGCAGAATTGCCACGCGGCGAGGGTCGAAAGCGTAGAGCACCCGGTAGGGGCGGCCCTGGTGTTGCACGCGCAGTTCGCGCAGAGCGGCATGGCGCGAACCGTTTACCTTGCTACTGTACGGAAACGGGGGATGGGGGCCGCGCTCCTCCAGCAGCAATACGGACCTCTCAACCGAAATGCACCCGGCTTCGGTGAGTCCGTCCCACCAGGCTTTGAATTCATCCGTAACCTCGACGTTCCAGGCCACAGTCAGATTATAACGCAAAGCTAATATAAGTCCAGCATTATAACGTCGCAGTGGCGTCCCGGCCACGAAGAGCGGTATCGTGTAGTCATGGGGATGAGCGATCTGCCTAACCCACGTTACGATCAGGCAAGGAGATCCGTGCAAGCCCTGGGCCCCGCCGACCAGCTGCGTCTCATTGCCGAACTCGTTGGGCGACTAAGTGGCGGACTGGACCTCCATCCACGCCGGAGCCTGCTGGAGCTTCAGGGCTTAGGCAAGGGCATCTGGAAGGGCGTCGATGTCGATGAGTACCTGCGCCGGGAACGCTCGTCGTGGAGTGGGTAGACGCGCTTCGCGGCTCGAGCGTCGGTCTGGACAGCGGAGCCCAACGAATCACTTCGTTCGTCGCGCTTATTGAAGTCCTGGTCCATCCACTTCGCGAAGGCCAGCCCGAGTTGTCGTCAGGCCTTGCTGGACTTCGCGGAGGAGAGCATCGGAAGTTCGCCCAGGCGGCTGGGCGGTGGAAATGTCGCGGCGGCAATCGGCGCGGTTGAGCGGAATTCGCCAGGTTGGCAGGCGGAAGCGCCCAATGCCAC
>PLMF01000047.1 GCA_003142355.1 Bryobacterales bacterium | reverse complement strand
GTGGGCGGCTTGGTCAGGGCCCATTTGAGGGCCAGGCGGGACATTTCAAAGTAGGCCATATCAACGCTCCGTACAACTGATGCAGGGATCGATGGTGAGCACGAGCACCGGTACATCCGCCAGGTCGCAGCCTTGCAGTAGCTTCACCAGCGCCGGCAGATTGGCAAAGGTAGGCGTGCGCACACGAAAACGCTGAAGACTCTTAGTGCCGTTCGCCTTGACGCAATAAGCCACTTCCCCACGTGGCTGCTCGGTGCGTGCGATGTATTCGCCATTGGGATTGCCTGTTACCTTAACCGCGATCTCACCTTCGGGTATCTTGGAGATTGCCTGGCGAATGAGATTGAGGGATTGGAAAAGCTCTTCGCAGCGCACTGCGCAACGGGAATAGGAGTCGCCTTCGCTGCGGGTAATGGGCTCGACCTTCAGGTCCTTGAAGGCGGCGTAGCCCAACTGGCGCATGTCCTGCGCAACTCCGCTCGCGCGCAAGGTCGGGCCGACGCAGCCCAGATCGTAGGCGTCGTGGCGCGACAACACGCCCACGCCACACAAGCGCTTCTTGACGGAGTTGTCGTTGATAAAGACGTTCGTGATGTCCCGGATGTCGCGCTCAACCAGTTCCAGCTCAGCGAGCATGCTCTTGAAGCCGTCGGCATCGATGTCCCGTCGCACGCCGCCGATCTTGCAGGAGCCGAAGATGACGCGGCCGCCGGTGGTGGCTTCGATGATGTTGAGCACCTTTTCGCGCACGCGCCAGGAGTGCATGAACAGGTTTTCAAAACCCATGCCGTCGGCCATCAACCCCAACCAGAGCAGATGGCTGTGAAGGCGGGAGAGTTCACCCCAGACCGTCCGCAGATACAGCGCGCGCGGCGGCACCGGGATGTTCATGATGGTTTCAATCGCCTGGCAATAGGTCTGCCCGTGGATGAANNATGGACGGCCGCGCCTCGATGACTTTTTCGTCTTCGACGACGAGGTCAAGGTGGATCGGCTCCGGCAACACCGGGTGCTGCGGGCCGAAGGGAATGACAGTGCGTGGCATAAAAATTTATTTGGTTGCTCCCGTGGTTGGCGGGGGAGTCGTCGCGCAGGGGGCTGCCGCGCCGGTGGCCGGAACCGCCGCGCTGCTGGCGCAGGGAATTTTGGCGCTGGCGAACGGGAATTTGATGGCCGTCTTGTAAAATTTGCCTTTAAAATCCACCGCCATGCCGGCCACCTGCACGCCGAACAGGTCGTGGATTTCATTCTCGTAAAGTATCGAGCAGAGATAGATCGAACTGATGCTCGGCAAAGGCGGCTCTTCGCCGGGCAGCGACAGGCGCAGGTTGGAGAGCTGGCTGTTAAGATCGAAGCTGTAGGTCAGCTCGATCTGGCCGGGCAGTTGCGTGGCGCTGATTTGCACCAGCCGGCAACCCTGATCCTTCTTGGTCCGGACTTTTTCCAGCAGCGCGTCAATCGTGATAAGCTCGATTTGTTCCTGGCTCATTTGCGTTCCTTTTGCAGATAGACCCACGTGATGGCGGGCGTGAACGGCTCGGTCTTGAACTCCGAATAACCCGCCTGGCCCAGCAAATGCAGGCCGCGCGCGTTCGGCCGGCCGGTGAAAGCCTCAAAGCGTTTCGCGTTCGGAAAGGCCTTTTCAATCTCCGCCACCAGACGGCGGCCTATTTTATGGTGTTGGTAGTAAGGGTGGACAACCACCCCGCTCACCAGCGCGGTGTCGTCGCGGGCCTGGCCGCGCACCGAGCCGATGATTTTGTCGTTGATCACGGCCTTGATGTAGATCGCCCGGTCGAAATCGTTCTGGAGTTCCTCGAGCGTCTGCTGCAAGGCCGGCAAATTTTCGGTGTTGTAGATTTCCGCCTCGCACTGGCCGGCGGTTTTTTGCAGGCCGAGGATTCCCGGCGCGTCGCTCTTTTCGGCGCGAAGGTAAAGGGTTTGGTCGGTGTTTTGTGGGGCGGCCTTCATGTCCCGGTGTTTTTGCTCCAACACCCCGAGGCCCTGGACCACGCCGTCCACGATGGCTTCCGGCCGCGCGGCGCAGCCCGGCACATACACATCCACCGGAATGACACTGTCCACTCCACCGGAGATGTTGTAGCACTCGCGGAAGATGCCGCCGCTGGAGGCGCAAATGCCAACGGCCACCACCACTTTGGGCTCGGGCAACTGATGGTAGATGTTGCGTATGACTGCCTCGCTCTGCTTATTGACCGCGCCGGTCACCAGGAAGATGTCCGCGTGCTTCGGGTTGCCAGTATTGAGCACGCCCAGGCGTTCGACGTCGTAAATCGGGGTCAGGCAAGCCAGTGTCTCGATGTCGCAGCCGTTGCAGCTCGAGGCGTCGTAGTGGATGATCCAGGGTGATTGTTTGATGCCGTTCATGGTGGTCCGGGTCTCCTCTACAGGTGGCGCAGCCAGGAAAGCACGAGAATGTTTCCGAAGCCGAGCACTGCCGCCACCAGCCAGGCGCTCTGCAAGGCGGTCTGCCATTTGAGCCGGGCGAAGACGTTATCCACCAGGATCACGAACCCGAACACCAGCAGTGAAACCGTGACGCCAAGCACCGGGGAGGAGGCGAAGAAGAGATATACCCAGCCGAGCAGAAACACATTCTCGTACCAGTGCGCAATCTCGATGAGCGCCAGCGCCCGGCCGGAGAACTCGGTGGTCATGCCCCGCACCAACTCCTGGTGGGCGTGATGCGAAGAGGAGAGATCAAACGGGGATTTGCGGAACTTGATTTCCAGCGTGTAGAGGAAGCCCAGGAAGATCCCGGGCAGCGCCAGCACCAGCAACGTGGGATGGTTGGCGATCTCGTTCACGTAGAAGCTCTTGGTCACCATATACATCCCGATGGCGGTCAGCAGAATCATCGGCTCGTAGGCCATCATCTGGATCAGCTCGCGTTGCGCGCCGACAAAGCTGTAAGGGGAGCTGGCCTTGCAGGCGCCGAGCACGAAGAAGATGGCGGCCAGCGTGAGCGCGAAGATCACCAGCAACAGGTCCGAGCCGGCGAAGAAGAGCGCCCCGGTGAAGATCACCAGCAGAAAGAAGAAGAAGATGTAGAAATTCTGCGAGCGGCGGACGACCAGGTTCTCCTTCTGCCAGAGCTTCATGACGTCGTAAAAGGGTTGGCGAATGGGTGGGCCGCGCCGCGATTGCATGCGCGCCGAGATGCGCCGGTCCCAACCCGCCAGCAGGCCGCCCAGGATGGGCGCGCCCACGAGATAAACTACTAGTCGAATCCAAGGGCTCATATCATTGACCACACGGCGGCTCCGACCATCAGGCCCAGCAGGACCGAGCTGCACAGCACGCCATAGCGCGTCAGCCACGGTTCGCTGACGACGCCGCGCAGGAAGTAGTTATTGGTTACCACCTCATTTTCAGAGTTGCCTGAACCAAGAAACCGCGCGCTGCTGGGGACGTTCGCCCCGCCCAGGTAAGCGTCCGTCACCCTTACGCCGCGTCCGTAGTTAATGTAGCTGAGGGGAAAGAGCATGATCATCACCATCATGATTGTCATGATGATGATATTGCCCGGGGCCATCGAGGCGGACTGCCCATAGACCGCGAAAACATAAGGCTCGATCAGATGGGAGGAAATGAGCGGGAAGAAGAGGCACGCGAGGAAGGTGGCGCCCGCCAGCCCGTATAGGGCGACGGCCTGTCCCAGGGGCAGCGCGGGCTCGGCGGATTTGCGGGGCTTCAGCACCTCCAGCAACTTGCCCATCCACTTGACCCAGAAGAACAGCGTAGCCGCGCTGCCGAACACGATGAAGACGCACAGGGCGGGATAGGCATCGACCACCGCTTTGAGCACCGCCCATTTGCTGATCAACATGCCGAACGGCGCCAGGAACATGCCGGCCATGCCGATCTGCATCATTATCGCCACGCGCGGCATGCGCACAACCAGCCCGGACATGTCCTCGATGTTCCGGCTGTGCAGCTTGTGTTCCACCACGCCCACGCACAGGAACAACAGGCATTTGGCCACCGCATGGAAGATGATCAACAAGATGCCCGCCCAGACCGCCTCGGCGGTCCCGATGCCGCCGCAGAGCACGATCAGACCGAGATTCGCGACGGTGGACCAGGCCAGGACCCGTTTGGCCTCACTGGTGGTAATGGCGGCCAGGGAGCCGATGACAAAAGTAACCGCGCCGACCAGCGCCACCATCATTCCGACTTTGGTGGAGGCGACCAGGGGCGCCATGCGCAGGACGAGATAGACACCCGCCTTCACCATGGTGCTGGAATGCAACAGCGCCGACACCGGGGTGGGCGCCACCATGGCTCCCAACAGCCAGCTTGAGAACGGCAGTTGGGCGGACTTGGTGATGCCGGCAAAGCACAGCAGCGCCGCCGGCAGGAGCATCAACGCCTTGTCGGGAGAGTTGATCATCGCCTGCAGTTCAATGCCACCGGTTTTCTTTTGCAGCCAAACAATGGCCATCGCGAAGGCCAGCCCGCCGGCCAGGTTCATCACCAGTGCCAGCAGTGCATTGCGCTTCGCTTCTTCGGTCTGCGTGTAGCCAATCAGCAGGAACGAGCACAGCGTGGTGATTTCCCAAAAGAGGTACAGCCACACCAGGTTGTTGGCGAAAATGAGGCCGAACATCGCGCCCATGAAGATGAACAGCAGCGCGAAAAAGAGCGGCCGCCGGTCCGGCACGTCACGATGCGCCACTTCGTG
>PLMF01000140.1 GCA_003142355.1 Bryobacterales bacterium | reverse complement strand
GGCATGCCATGTAGTTGTCGATCGCGCCGTCCACCAGGCCATCCAGCTTGTCGCATTGGCGCATGAACTCCCCACGAATCGCATTCACCTTGGCCGGCGGCACCCAATTCGCCGCGGGCTTCTCCTGGATACGGATCAATTCCGGCGCCAGCATGAGCGTCGAGAAGTTGACGATCGGAACCTCCGTTTCGCCTGAACGCCGGACTCGCCAGTTCCGCGCAGCCACTCGGCGGATGGGAGGCGCCCCGCGGTGAGCTTCGCGGCCATGCCGTCGGACACTATCTATACCGAAATATCATTGGCCGATTTTGCAGAACTTGACAAACAAAGAGCGAGCGCACCTCCGACCGGCTCGGATACCGAAGTGGCCATCACCCGCGGACGGTGGTGACGCGGGTAGGGAAGTTGGAACTGCGGGTGCCGCAGGACCGGCAGGGACGGAGTGACGGCGGGCATCGTCTCGACCTCGCGATGCGGGTGTCGTGAGGATTTGTGTCGACCTCGGCCAGCAGGCGACTCGATTCCTCCCGGTCTCCGACAAGTTGGAAGTTCTCAAAAAAAGACTTTTAGGGCCGTGGAGCCGGCGTGTCCGTACTGCGGCGGAGTGTTGGAGCACAAGGAGTACCGCGACCGCTCGGTCATCGACAGCCAGCCGTTGCGCGCGCACACCCGCGCAGACGCACCCGCGTGTCCAGACTCAACCCCGTCCCCGAGACTGAGGGATTACCGGCGCCGGCTATTAGACCTTGACAGCATTGCCGATTTAGGATTATAAGATTATAAGGCCGAAAAGTTTGGGGGCTGAACAAAATGAGCTGGTCTTGCGCCAGTTCGGTCGAACGTTCCATTGTCAGAGGTCTCTGCCTCCGACGCAACGGGTAGCTCTCCCACGGTTTCAGGTGGGCCCGGACAAATTGGAGAAAGGAGTTGGCATGCGGCAGGTGAGTGCGCTCGCAGTTCTTCTGGCCTTTGCGGCGGCAGGGTATGCGCAGACTGGTGTGCCGCGACACTGGTGCCGCAACAGTTAAATGGAGAGCTTCAGAAGCTCGTCACGTGAACGCAACCTATAGATTCCATTAGAGTTGAGCACCTGACACCGTACCGAACCTAGCTACGGCCTGTGCTTAGCGTAATCTCGATGGGTTGCGCTGTCCAGCTAGTGAAGACAGCTTAGCCAATGGTGGGAAACGAAAGGAAATAGAAGAATGCGAAAAGTATCCGCGATGATATTGCTCCTCCTGTTCGTGCTTGCGATTCAGGGGTACGCGCAGAGTTTCACGGGCTCGCTGAGCGGACGTGTAGTCGATCAGCAGGGCAGTGCGGTTCCGAATGCCAAGGTTACCGTTACCGAGCCAACCAAAAAATTAACAGTCGCCACGAATTCAACCGTGGCGGGAGATTTCTCGATCGCCGGATTGTTGCCGGGCAGCTACACCGTCAGTGTAGAGGCGGCGGGATTCAAGAAGTTGACGCGTCCAGACGTTGTGCTGAACGCCAGCGACAAAATCGCCCTGGGGGACTTGGCAGTCCAACTCGGGGCTGTCACCGAGACGATCGAAGTCAGTGCCACGGCGATGACGCTACAGACGGAAAGCGTCGAGCGCGGCTCTGCCGTGACCGGCACGCAGATTGCGAACATCAACGTAGACGGGCGCAGTCCGCTGGATTTGGCCAAGCTGATTCCGGGAGTGCAGTTTAGTACCGGAGCCACGTACGCCGTGGGGAACGCAGCCACCGGAGCGAACAACTTTACCGCGAATGGCACGCGCCCCTCGCAGAATCAGGTCACCATCAACGGAATCGGCGACGTCGACACCGGCAACAATGGCGGCATGAACGCCAGCGTCAGCAACGACTCGATCGCGGAATTCAAGGTGCTCACCGGCGCCTATCAGGCCGAGTATGGCCGCAGCTCGGGTGCGCAGGTTCAATTGGTGACCAAGAGCGGCACCTCCCAGTTCCACGGCAGCGGGTATTTGTATCATCGCAACGAGGGCCTCAACGCCAACACCTTTCTGAACAACATTCGGCCCCAGTTCGGGTTGAGCGTAACTCCCAAGCCCTTGTTTCGCTACAACGATCCCGGTTATACCGTCGGCGGCCCCGTGCCAATCCGGAAATGGAACATTCGCAACAAGTTGTTCTTCTTCTGGAGCGAGGAATGGCAGGAGCAACTGGTGCCGAACACCGCGCATAACGTGACGGTGCCCACCACGCTGGAACGGAAGGGCGATTTCAGCCAGACCGTCAGCTCCGCCAACCACGCGGCGATCAAGATATATGACCCGCTCAACGGTCAGCTCTTTCCCGGAAGCGTCATTCCAGCGAGCCGGATCTGGGCGCCCGGCGCGGCATTGCTAAACATCTTTCCCCAGCCCAACCAGACGCTGGCCGCGAATGCCAACCTTCCTCCGGGCGCCACCTACAATTACCAGACGCAGTTGGCGGGTGCGTCTCCCCGCCGGGAGGATTTGGCGCGTCTGGATTACAACGTGACCGAAAGGATCCGCGTCTTTGGCCACTACATCAAAGACATATCGAACGCGCAAATTCCTTACGGCACTTGGGTATTGGGGATCAACCCGCCGATCGCGCCCATTTCCGAGCCTATTCCGGGTAACAGCCTGGCGGGGGGAATGACCTTCATGATCACCCCGACCATGACCAACGAATTCAACGTGGGCTACACCAACAACAGCATCAATATCTTCGCCCCAAACGACGGGCTGAGCCAGAAGACCCTTTTTGGATCCAATCCCCTGCCGGTATTGTACCCTGACGCGAACCAGAGCTATTTGCCTAACGTGGGTTTTGGCGGCAACAACCTAGCCAACTCTCCGGGGTTCGGGAGCGCCGATGCGCCGTTCATCAACTACAATACCACTATCGATCTCACCGACAGTGTGACGAAGGTCTGGCGGAGCCATGTCTTCAAGGCTGGCTACTACATGCAGCGCAGCCGGAAGGATCAGACATCCTTCGCATCCTTCAACGGCAGCTACAACTTCGGGGACCAGGGTGGTCCGGCCGGTGCTAATCCGATCGATACCGGCTACGGGTACGCCAACGCGCTGCTGGGCGTGTACCAGTCCTTCAGTCAGGCGCAGCATCACCTTAACGGCCTGTACCGCTACTGGAACATGGAACAATATGTGCAGGATACCTGGAAGGTCACGCCGCGCGTGACGCTTGATTACGGTATGCGCGCCGCGTGGTACCAGCCACAGTACGACGCTGGCTTGCAGGCATCAACCTTTGTACTCTCTCTGTGGGACCCGAAGCAAACGCCCCGGCTGTACCAGCCGGCGGTCAACCCGGCGAACAACACGCGAAACGCCTACGATCCGGCCACTAAGACGTATCTTCCCGCGAACTACATTGGCGTCATCATCCCAGGGAGCGGAAACATCACCAACGGCATGTGCCAGGCTGCCACTTGTGTCAACAAGTATTTGACCAAGGACCGTGGTTTACAATGGAGCCCCCGCTTCGGAATTGCCTGGGACGTCACCGGCAAACAGGATATAGTAATCCGCACCGGCGGTGGAATCTACTATGACCGGATCCAGGGCAACCGCACGTTCGACACTTTAGCCAACCCGCCCGAAGCCCTAAGCGTTACCGAAAATTACGGTTATGCCCAACAGCTCAGTCCCACCTCGGCGATGATTACTCCATCGTCTGTTACCGCAGTCGACCCGACCGGCAAGGTTCCGACCACGTACTCGTATCAATTCAGCGTGCAGAAGCGCCTTCCGTGGAGTATGATTCTGGATGCCGCTTATGTCGGCTCTGCCTCCCGGCATCAGCAGGACAACCGCAATCTGAACTGGAGCCCGTTTGGGACCGCGTGGACGGCAGCCGCCACCGATCCTACAGCCGGCGCCGGATGCAGTGGATGCGCGGCGGCACTGGGAACGGGAAGACCCCTCGGGAGCAACTCCCTCCCGCAGAACTTCCTGTCCCCGATGATGGGTTACAGCAACATCAACCTGTACGAGAGCGCGGCAACCTCGAACTACAACGCTCTTCAGGTGCAGTTGCAGCGGCGCGCGGCCAAGGGCCTGTTCCTGGGCGTCTCCTATACCTGGAGCAAGGCCATGGCAAGCTCGCTGTCCGGCGGCACCAATGACAACTCATACGTAAGTCCCGATGGGTTGAACAAGATGAGGAACACCTCGCCCACGTCTTTTGACCGCCGCCAGGTCCTGGTGATCAACTACGTGTACAGAATTCCTGTGCCGGAGGTCGGCAACGCATTTACGAAACTGCTCACCAATGGCTGGCAGCTCTCAGGCGTCACCATGGCGCAGACCGGCGCGCCGTTTACGCCCTCCGTCAGCATGCAGAATTCATCCAATGCGATCGTCACCGGGTCCTTAACCGAAGGTTCGCGGCCGGTGAGAGTGGCGGGCTGCAACCCTTACACGGGGTCAAGCAATTGGAACACTTATTTGAACCCCTCCTGTTTCCTACCGCCCTCGGTTGGGAGCATTGGGGCCGAATCCGGCATCAACTATCTCAACGCCCCGACTGGAGTGAATTTTGACATGGCGCTCGAAAAGGAGTTTGCGGTCATCAAGGACGGCAAGGTCCACTTCCAGTTCCGCGCCGACGCATTCAACGTCTTCAACCACACCATATTCACCGGGGTCAACAGCTCGTTGGCCTTCACGGCATATCCCGCCAACAGCAGCGGTGTCGTCACCGGCGTGCCAACGTCGTACACCGCAACTGCGCTGGCAGTCAATAATCCCGCCCAGGGTTGCAGCGGCACCAGTTGCACCCAGATTGGAGGTTTCGGCAGCAAGACGCAATCTGGTCCCGGGGCATTTGGATACTCCCGAATCCTGCAGTTGATGGTACGTGTGACTTTCTAGAGAGACCAAGTTGGGTCGCAGGTCTTGAGGCGCCGGGTGGGGCTGGCCCTGCCCGGCGTCTCAGGTTTTCGAGACGTTCAACGCTCGAGTTGTTGAAGCAGTGCCTGTGCTTCCGGGTAGTTCGGGCGCAATCTGATGGCTTCCCGCAGTGCCGCCACTGCGTCTTCCCGCCTGCGTTGCATGGAGAGCGCGGATCCCAGGCCGAAGTGGGCCTCGGCGTCATCCGGCTGGTAGCGCAGCCCCTCGCTAAAATTCGCAATTGCTTCCTCGATTCTCTTCGAATACAAGAACGCAAATCCCATGCAGAAATGCGTGGCTGCGTCGTGCGGCTTGAGCCGGAGTACTTCGCCAAGCTCTTTCAAGCCCTGATTGTCGTTGCCGCGCTGCAACAGGGCAACGCCTAAGTTGAAACGGGCAACGGTATTTGTTGGCTCCAGTTGGAGAGCCTTTCGAAAATACGCGATTGCCTGGTCGAACTTCTCTTCTCTGTCACAGACCAGACCGAGCTTGATGTAGACCGCGGAGCCGTTGGGGTGGTTCTTCAGGGCAGCTTCGTATTGCGAGACCGCTTCGACGTTCTGTCCCCGCGCGTCGGCGACCATGCCCAGGAAGAAATGGGCATCGCCGCGGCCGGCAAACGGCCCCAGAAGGGCGCTGAGCCGCTCAACGGCCGCGGGTGGCTTGGGAGTCTCGAAGAATTCACTAGTGAACCCCCATAAGGTGAGCGGATCGTCCGGCCTCAGGCGGAGATACTCACTGATCTGTGTCAGGGCCTCATCGACCGCCTCCGGTTTATTGGGGTAGGCGGTAAGCAGCGTGCGAGCGATAAAATTCCGGATGTCCGGGTCCCTGGGGTCGGCTTCGGCTGCGCGACGAGCCACTTGAACCGCCTGGTCGGGATATCCGAAACGGCTCAGCAGGCCCGCCTGTTTGAGCAGACGCGTAGAGTTATAAGAGAGACCAATCAATTGGTCGTTTAACGGATCTTGCGGCGGGGGCACGACCTTAGATCTGCTCAACGTAATGCTCTCTCTGGCCTCCGCGGCCTTGTCAGCCTGCCCGAGTGCCTCATAGGCTTCCAGCAGCAATTCGTATGGCGGCTGCAGATAAGGGTAGGCGCGTGTCAGGGGAGCGACGTGCTCGATCACCTGGTTCCACTCCTGGCGGCGCGCCGCAACGCGTCCTAGTCCGAAAGCCGCTTGCAGAGAGGAGCGACCATTGGGGGCGCTGGCCGCCCTTTCGTAATAATGCGCAGCCTGGTCCAACCTGTCCCGCTTGAACTCCCCGTCGGCCAGCCTGAGCAGAGCCGGGACGTGATCGGGCTTGAGCCGCACTGTCTGTTGCAAGAACTTGACCTGCTCCTGTTCGTTCCCGTTCTCCTCCTGCAGGAACGCCTGGCAATACGCCCAGTGATAGTCGTTGGGCGCCAACCGCGCGGCAATCCGATAAGCGCCGGCGGCCTGATCGAGGAACAGGTTGGCATGATAAGCCATTCCGAGTTTGCCAACTGCTTCGGCTGAGCCGGGCCGCCGCCGGGCCTCCCGATCCGCACCCTGCAGCAGCGTGCGAAGGCCCGGGTTCACCGTCCGCAGATCCGGCAGCTTCGGGAAATCCTCCGGCAATCTTACCGGAAGCAGAATCGGCACAAGCAGCCACGTGATGGCGGCAAGCGCCACGGCAAGCGCCCCGGTTTTTAGAAGCGACCTTGTATCGTACCAACGATGGTCGTCGCGAGATTCGGGTTTCATGGTATTTTGCCCGCTGCCTGGCCCCAGTGGTTGAGCCAGAGCACCACGCGCCCCTCAGGGGTAAATGGCTGATAAACGTCCATCCGCACGGAAACCAAGTCGGGTTTTCCATCTCCATTCATGTCCGCCGCTTCCAGGCTGATGAGATGAGTCGGAGAGTGGCTGATGTCATGCTCTGTAAAGTTCATCTTGCCGTCGTTTTCGAACCAGACGATGCTCTGCGAATCCGGGCGCTCCCAGAAGTTATAGCAACTGACGGCGGCGACATCCAGATAGCCATCGCCGTTGAGGTCGGCCGCCACTGCGGCGCTGGCCCCCGGGAGAAGGCCGATGGCGTGGTGTTCAAACTTGAAATTGCCTTTATTCTCGAGCCATTGGACGCTATGCCAAGGTCGCGGGCGCGGCGGCAGGTAATCAAAAGCGTCCCCATTCGTGTAGAGGATGTCCACCAGTCCGTCCTGGTTCAAGTCGACCAGCCTGATGCCGCTGCTGCCGTAGTCTTCATTGGTGCTGCCCCAAACCAGGTGCGATTTGAAGTTTCCGTGACCATCGTTTTCGAAGACGTAGATCTCCTCCCATTCCTGACTCACCAGGCTGACGATATCCATATCGCCGTCTTTATCGATATCCACGGGAATGGTGTGGATCACCCCGGAGAGGCTCTGCAGGATGTGCGAGCGGAATTGCCAGTTGCCGAGGTTCTCCATCCAGCGGGTCTCGCCATCGTCATAACCGAATTCGCCCACGACCAGGTCCAGACGGCCATCGCCGTTGAAATCGGCGGCGCGAACGTCGGTGACGCGGGCAATGTGATCGATGATCGTATGCGGCGTAAAGTTCTGTTTGCCATCATTTTCCAAGATCACAACCGAGCCGATCTTGTCATTGCTGGGGAAAAGCTGACCCATGCAAGCGACCAGCACATCCAGGTCGCCGTCTTTGTCGATGTCAACGGCGCTCACATGCGCGGGGGCGGGGAGCACGGGGCTGATCCAATACTCCGTATACACACCGGCCGGATATTGGCGGATCCAACCCACGCGGTTGGCCAGCATATCGGCCACCAGAATGTCCGGAAGGCCATCCTTGTCGAGATCGACGATCTCGAGGCTGCCGATGCGAGGAGGATCGATCGATGGAAATCCGATCGGCATCGGCGTGAGAAAGTCGATCTTCCTGCCGTGCGCGGTTTTGGCGGGGCTTTCTTCCTTGTCCGCCTGGCGGGCGCCCTTGAAAATATGCTCAAATACCTGCGCCATGGAGAGGCCTGAGTGGTGTGCCTGGTAGAACAGAACCAGCAAAGGCACGCCCAGCATGACGGCAGCGATCCTGACGCCCGGCAGCACGGAGGAGCGTCTTTTCCCTGGTGATTTCGGCCTGTCCTTTTTCATCCTTCTTACTTCCCCTAGCCGGCAAAAAAGCAGATCATACCGGCGGCCGCAGTCCACAGGAACGACCCGAGCGGAAGGGATCCCATGATTGCCCGGCGCCGTTGCGGCGCGTGGTCGAGCCAGTAATGATAGAGCGTCTGAATCGAATAGGCAGCGCCTATGAGAACACAGGCGACCTGCAGCCATGGGATGGCCGGAGACCAGATGATGTGCCAGCGGCTACCCGCCATGCCTAAGAGGTCCCATCCCCAATTGAACGGATCCGACAGGCTCTGGAGCAGAAAGGTCATCATCGAAAGCACAGTCGCCAAGGCAAAGGCGATCCAGCAGGCCAATCCGATGGGTATGAGCGCCGCTGTGGTTTCCCGAAACTGAACATTCGCGACCGTAGTCGATCGGCCGATCCCCATTCCGGCCCGTGTCAGAAGATACCACACCAGAGGCAGAACTCCCAGGCATACCACCCACACCACCAGGGCGTAGACGGAGAAGGTTCCCCAGTGCTTCTTATCGACTAGATCGATCCAATCCCGAATCCTGTCGCAGGCACCCAGGTTGACGATGCAGTACAGGCAAGCCAGGGCAAACATCACCATCGCCTGCCAGGCCTCGCCGTAACTGGCGACGTCTTTGTCCCATCCCTCGTTGCGCCAGAAGACCGCGACATTATCATAGGCACAGGTCTTCACGCACTCCATGCAGACTCCACAATCGTTGTTCCGATGGATTGAGCCCACGCGAAGGCCGTAAGGACATCCCCATCCTTTCGCGCTGCCGGTAAGGCAGAATTGCTCCTGGCAGCCGGCGCATTTTGGGGAAGAGACGGACCGCACCATGACACGCCCCGTGGTGGAGTAGAGGCTGATGTAACTGTTAATCGGGCAAAGGTATCTGCAAAACAATCGTTGCTCCGGAAAGATGGAAGTCGCCATGGCCAGAATGACAAGGCCGATCAACATCCAACTGGTTGCGGGAGGTAGTGCAACGATGGTGGTGCTGAAGGTCCCCAAGAGAAGAAAAAGCAGCACGCGCGGCCAAGCGTTGCTCAACCAGGCGGGCCATTGACGGGATTGGCTATTCAAGCTGTCCGGATTCCGGGAAAGCCGGAGCCGCTGCAGCCATTCCCCCAGCAGGGGTAGAGGACAAACCGTGCACCAGATCCTGCCCCCGATGGGCACCAGCAGGATGATCAGGGCCGAGAGCCATAGGACCCATATGATCATCGGACCCGCGTTGCGTCCGGCGACCTTGGTGCCCAACAGACCTGCCAGGATGATGAACCAGAAGGCCCCCAACATCGGGAGAGCAAGATTAAATTGAAACGAAGGAGCCGTTACGACTCGCTTCAGCCAGGGAAAAAGTGTGAACAGGTTGAGCGGGCGGGGTTCGGAGCCGCCGGCGGTGCGGCGGCCAGTCACCAGCAATCCGGCTAACGGAATGGCGCCCAACAGCCCCAGGGCTCCGTAGAGCAGGAAATTGGGGCTGACGATCAGTTCCCCCCGCTCCGTTCCATGCAACGGGCCGTTGTAGGTATGATTGCGAAACTGCGATTTAGAAATGAGCCATCCCTGCCATCTGGGGAGTCCCGCTACAATTTCCACTGTCTCCATCAGCGTTGGAGGGTCATCGGGACGTGACAACCGCCGAACCGACACCAGCTTATTGCCGGGAGTGATGGAGACGTGAAGATCATAATCCTGGAGGAAGAAACTCTGGCCGGTATCGCGGGTCGAAAAGGTAAACCGCAGGCGATCCCCGCGATTGGCCCTGATGCGCGCGGGACTGAAACCGTAGCGATAGGCCTCGATGTGGATATCCCGTGTCTGTGGAGCGCGCGCCAAGGCACCAGCGATCCAGGCGGGAATGGCTGCACCCACGATTAGGATCGCCAGCGCCAGAAGGCGGCGGATCGCAAGATTGCCGGATTCCGCGGCCGGGTGTTGTCCCTTGCCGCGAAGAACCTTCGAGGGGTTTCCGGGGATGGGAAAGAGATCGGACTCCGGGTTCATGCTAGAGACGATCCCCCATTATCCCACCGCCGATCAGTCCGGGATCTTCCCCAGCAACCGGCCCAGGTATTTCTCCGCGTAGATGACGCTGCGCTGGCGAACGAGCCGTTCGGGAGGGTGCCGGAAGAGACCCAGCTCGGGGGCCTTCGTAAGCGCCTGGCCATCTTCCGGACTGAGGATGATCCAGGCGAGAGCCTGACGCACCACGGCGGGTTCGAACCCCCTGCTAAGTTGCCGGAACACCAGCCGGGCAATCTCCGACTCTCGCGGATCGGCAGAAAGATCAGCCACGGCGGCGATCGAGACAAGATTGCGGATGCTCTGTCCGGAGTCGTCGAGCTTTCCCCGCGGCCAGAGGCCCAGTTTGGCGGCAAACTCCCCCGGATCCAGAGTGGGAGGAGCCAGGGGCGCGACCAGATCGTGGTCGCTGGGTAGACCGTCAAAACCAATTTCCGCGATTTGCGCCTCCGTAATATTCGTCCACGCTGCCGATTCGGGCAAGATTGGTTTCAAGCGGCCCGTTTGCCAAGCGACCGCGCCCACCGATATCCACGCGGCCAAGGCGGCGGCGACCCACAAGCGCGCGGGACGGGCGATCCGGGCACCTGCTTCCCAGCGGAAGAGCCTGGTTGCGGCAACCCCCGCCGCCAGGCCGATGACGCCCAACGCCCCCAGCCGGAAGGCGGCGCCAGGGAGTCCATTCCGCCCATCGAAGCAGGGCTGCAGAACCTCAACGGCGTAACGGCCCGGCATAAAGCCGGCGACATGCTGGGCCCAATCCGGAAGGGCCGTCAACGGTACTCCGACTCCGCCGATCATAATCATGGGCAGGAAGATACACTGGCCAAGCGCCTGCACCGCGGGCACGGTGTCGGCCAGGGCCGCGATCAACAGCCCCAGTGCCAGAAAGGCCGTGGTCACAAAGAAGAATGCCAGCGCCGCGGTTCCGGGTTGGGTGGGGAGAGGCGTGCCATAAACCGCCCGGGCCAAGGCGATTTGAATCAGAACCGCGGAGGCGACAATCGACACACGCGCGATCATCGCGCTCAAAACCAACCACGCTACCGGGATCGGCAATAGCCGGTAACGGCGCCAGACACCCTGCTCGCGCTCGGAGACCAGCGCGGTCGGCAGTCCAAAGCACGCTCCACCGAGGATGGTGATGGTGAGGATTTGGCCCATATGAGCCTGCAACGGCGGAGAATCGGTCCTGAACACGCTGCCAAATGCCAACAGAAAGAACACCGGCACCAGATAACCGTACACGATNNCCTCTCCGTGCGGTTCTCCGGCAGACCAGGGGCGGCCCGTGAGTTCGATAAAGACGTCTTCCAATGACGGTCCGCGCAACTCGACTTCGAGCAACCGGGCGCCCGCTTCGTCTATGCGCCGCACCAGTTCGGCCAGGACACGATTCGGCGCGCGAGTTTCCAAAATCCAACCGCGTTCGCCGTGAGCAGCCTGCATTACGCCGGGCAGGGCATCCATGACGGTGCTCGCCAAACACGGGGCCGTCCGCACGATCAGCCGCGCCGGCGATTGCGAGCGGCCGATCAGTTCAGCCGGCGACGCGACTGCGACGATCCGCCCGCTATCCAGAATCGCGATCCGATCGCATAGTTCATCGGCTTCCTGGAGATCATGCGTACTGAGAAGGACCGTCCTGCCATNNGCCGTGGGCTCGTCGAGCACCAGCAGAGTGGGCCGGTTTATGAGCGCCAGTGCAAGAAACAGGCGCTGCCGCAGCCCTCCGGAGAGTGTGGCGAAAGGGACATCGGCTTTGGCCTCCAGGTCAAAACGC
>PLMF01000092.1 GCA_003142355.1 Bryobacterales bacterium | reverse complement strand
TCGTCGCTGGCCAGCGCGCCGTTCACGTACGATCCGCAGATCTTGCCCCGGCCGGGAATGGCGTTATCCTCGATGCGCCGCCACGAAGTTACGCCCGCATGCAGGCCCTTCGAACTGTCCAGGTAGGCGGGCGCGAGCATGGGCACAATCGCGAAGGCGCTCTCGTCGTCCATGTGGATGCCGATCCACTGGGACGATTTGTAGGCCAGCGGCTTGATGTAAACGTCGCCGCGGAAACCGTTGCGCCGCAGCAGGTCGGCAGTGAGCTCGCCAAGCTCGGCGGCGGACGGCGGCACCTCGATCCGCAGGATGCCGCAGTTCTGCTTCCAGCGCTCGAAATGCTCGCGTGGGCGCATCAGGAAGAGTTGATTCTCCGGCTCGTTCCAATAGCCGCGCACGCCCTCGAAGACGCCCGTTCCGTAATTGAGCGCGTGGGTGAGGATGCCCACGCGCGCCTCGGACAGGGTCGTCACGCGGTTCTCGAAGAATACGATGGTGTCGGGACTCAATTCACCGGTCATGAGGAGGCCCCCTTGCGGACCTCTTCCCGGCCTTTCGCCAGCGCGGCCAGGTCCAGCTCGAACCACTTCTGGCTTTTCACCTTTCTCCGCAGCGCGACGGTCACGCGCTCCTGGTCCAACAGGCCGGTCGCTTCCAACAGCGCCCCCAGCATGACAATGTTGGCGGCTTTCGAATTTCCAAGCTGGTCGGCCAGTTCGGTGAACGGCAAGGTCACCGTGCGAACATCCGGCCGTGCGCAATCCTCGGGCAGTTGGCCGGAATTGTAGAGGATGATGCCGCCCGGCTCGACGGCGGGCAGGAACTTGCGCAGCGACGGCTCGTTCAGCGCCAGCAACACGTTGGGCCGCGAGACCAGCGGCGAATCGATGACCTCACTCGACAGCCGTACGTGGCAATTGGAGGTGCCCGAGCGCATCTCCGGCCCATAGGAAGGCAGCCATGAGACTTCGTAGCCCGCATCCAGCGCGGCTTCCGCGAGCACCTCACCCAGCATCAGCACGCCCTGGCCGCCGAAACCCGCAACCTTGATGCGGACATCGAGCGCCCGCGCGGGGCGGCGCCCTTCGGAGGTTGCGGCGCCATCGCCGTTCACCAGTCCCAGAATCCGCGGAATGTCCTCGAGGGCCGGCGGCGGGGCGGGCGCGGGCCGGGCGGGCGCCTCCTTGGTGCGGTCGCGGAGGTTGGCCACGCGGAACGTCTTGGTCATTTCCTGTTCCACGTAGCGCTGCGCCTCCACCGGCTGCATTTTCCAGATGGTGGGGCAGGGAGAAAGCACTTCCACCAGCGAGAATCCCAGGCCCTTCACCTGGTTCTCCACCGCCCGGCGCAGCACACGGGCCGCTTGCACGATCTGCTTGTTGTTGCCCAGCGCCACGCGCTCGATGTAGACCGGCGCTTCCAGCGACGCCAGCACTTCGCAAACGTGAATGGGGAAGCCTTCGGTCCACTGGTTGCGGCCGAAGGGCGAGGTAGTGGTCTTCGCGCCGAGCGGCGTGGTGGGGGCCATCTGCCCGCCCGTCATGCCGTAGATGCCGTTGTTGACGAAGACCACCGTGATCGGTTCGCCGCGGTTGGCGGCGTGGATGATCTCGGCCGTGCCGATGGCCGCCAGGTCGCCGTCTCCCTGGTAGGCGATTACGATGCTCTCCGGCTGGCTCCGCTTGACCGCCGTGGCCACCGCGGGCGCGCGCCCGTGCGCCACCTGGATGTTGCCGACGTCGAGATAGTAGTACGCGAATACCGAGCAGCCCACCGGGCTGATGAGCACGGTGCGGTCCTGCACGCCCAGCTCGTCGATGGCCTCCGCCAGCAGCTTATGGATGATGCCGTGCCCGCAACCGGGGCAATAGTGCGTCTGGTGCTGCAACTCCGCCTTGCGCTCGAACACGTCGTAGAAGCTCGTGGGCTTCCCGTGGATCACGGTGTAGTCAGCCATGGATCAGTACCTCCTCCACTGGGGCGCAGGCTGCAAATTTCCGCTCGACAAACGCCAGCACCTCCTCGGCCGAGGGGACATTGCCGCCCACACGGCTGTAGAACTCCACCGGGCGGCGGCCCTCCAGCGCCAGGCGCACGTCGTCCAGCAATTGCCCGGTGCTGAGTTCCACCACCGCGAACGCCCTGGCGCGGCGGCTGAGTTCCTGTATCTGGGCCGAGGGGAAAGGAAACAAGGTAATGGGGCGAAGCAGTCCCACGGCCATGCCGCGGGCGCGGGCCATCTCCACCACTGCCTTCAAAACGCGGCCCATGATGCCGTAGCCCACCAGGACGATCTCGGCGTCCTCGGTGCGCCAGCATTCGGCGCGCACCGCCTCGCGCTCGGCCCGTTTGTACTTGGCCTCCAGCTTGCGGACGTGCCGTTCCATCAAATCCGGCTCCAGGTAAATGGAACAAATCAGGTTGTGCCGCGTCTCCGCCGTGCCCCTCACGGTCCAGTCGGCCGGCGGAGGCACGAAGGCGCGGGAGGCAAACTCCACCGGCTCCATCATCTGCCCGGTGTATCCATCCGCCAGCACCACCACCGGGTTCCGGTACTCGTCGGCCAGATCGAAGGCCAAAGTGGTCAGGTCGGCCATCTCCTGCACCGAATCGGGCGCCAGCACCAGGGTGCGGTAGTTGCCGTGCCCGCCGCCTTTGACGATCTGGTTGTAGTCGCCCTGCTCGGGTGCGATGTTCCCCAGACCCGGACCGGCGCGCATGATGTCCGCCACCACGCAGGGCAGTTCCGACCCGGCGATGTAGCTGAGGCCCTCCTGCATCAGGCTAATGCCCGGCCCGCTGGAGGCGGTCATGGCGCGCACACCCGCCGACGCCGCGCCGTAAAGCATGTTGATAGCCGCCACTTCACTCTCGGCCTGCAAGAACACGCCGCCGGCTTGCGGCAGATAGAGCGCCGCCGCTTCGGCGATTTCGCTCGCCGGCGTGATCGGGTACCCGTAATACGCCCGGCAGCCCGCCAGGACCGCGGCCTTCACGATGGCTTCATTTCCCTTGCACAGTTGTTTCCGCATCGCTTCTCTCCCTGCGGCCTCAGGCAGCCGCCGGCTGCAGGACCAGCCTCAGCACCGTGATTCCGCCGGGCTCCGGGCAGACAAAGAAACAGATGCCGCACCCCGTGCAGCCCGCCCCCAGGTATTCGGCCGGATGGTAGCCGTAATGGTTCAGATGGTCCGCGAGTCGAAGGACCTTGGGCGGGCAAGCCTCGATGCAAAGACCGCATCCCTTGCACTCTTCCGCATTCATCTCGACCCTTCCCCGGTCGGGCTTTCCATCGGTTGCCATGCCGCTTGCCTCCTCAAAACTCATCGGAACACATTTCGCCGTGGATGCCAAGTTACGGCCTGCGCCCGCCGAAAACCGCCAGCTCGAAGACCTTCAGATAGCAGTCGACGTCGGTGAAACCGATGTCACGGAGCCAGGCGCATTGCTCTTCGAGGGGCGCCAGGATGTTGGCGTCCTTGTCCGGCCGGTCATAGTAAAGCCGGGCCACGTCTTCTCGGCTCTGGTCGGGGTGATGGCGGTGGAGCGAGTCGACAAAGATCTCGTGATTCAGCGAACCGGTCCACTCGGTGGGCGAGGAAACATGCTCGATGTTGACGAAGACTCCGCCATGGTTCAACAGTCCGAAGATCTCGCGGTAGACCGCGCGCTTCCGGTCATCCGGCTGATGGTGGATGGAGTAGCCCGAGACAATGGCGTCGTAAGGAGACCACTCGGCGACGGCCTCGGTCCAGGATGGGAGGCCGTAATCGGCCAGGACAAAGCGGGCCACAACGCCGGCCGCGGAAAATCGCTTCCGGGCGGCCTCCAACATCGGCTCCGAGAAATCTGCCAGCACCACTTCAGCCTGCGGCAGGCGCTGGACGATTACCGAAGCGAGGACGCCATCGCCGCAACCCAGGTCGAGCACGCGCCGCACGGGCCGGGCGCAGGCGGCGATGAGACGGAGCATGACATCGATTTGCTCGAGCGCCAGCGGAATGGCGGCCCGCACGCCCTCCAGATAGGTGGCGGCCAGCGATTGCGATTTCCAGATTTGATCGGTGCGTTCAACCATGTTCGAGAACACGATTTTAGCAATAGCTGTTATAGTCTTTGTTGTTCAGGAGCCTTTACATGGAACCTCTGTCACGACGCGCATTCTCAAAGCTGATGGCTGCCGCGACCCTCGCCCCGCAAGCGCACGCCGCGGCCATGCCCATGCGTACGCTGGGCAAGATCGGGTTCAAGACCGGCATTCTCGGCTTCGGCGCCCAATACATTGCCGGTACCGGGCAGGCCAATGTGGACCGCATCGTGGCCGAAGGCGTCGAGGCGGGTCTGAACTACGTCGACACCGCCCCCAACTACGGCGACTCCGAGGATCTCCTCGGCAACGCCCTCCGGGGCAAGCGCGAAAAGGTATTCCTGGCCACTAAGATTGAGGAGCCCACGCGCGAGGGGGCGCTGACCGAGGTTCGTAACAGCCTTCGCCGGCTCCAGACGGACCACCTCGACTGCGTCCTGTTCCACAACATTGCCCGCGACGACCGGTGGCCCGACCTCGACAAGTTGCTGGCCAAGGGCGGGGCGCTCGAGGGCCTGGTCGAGGCTAGGAAGCAGGGCATGATCCGCCACATCGGGTGCAGCACCCACACCAGCCCCGCCCGCGTGATTCGCGCTTTCGACACCGGTGAAATAGACCTCATGCAGGCCATTTTGAATTTCGTGGACCACCAGATCTACCACCTGGAGGAACGGCTGCTGCCCGAAGCCCGCAAGCGGAATATGGCCATCGTTGCCATGAAGGTGTTGGGGGGGCCGACCGGCAACACCGCCGTCTGCCGCATCGGCGCGGAAGACCGTGTGGCCAGCATGAGGTATGTCTGGGGAATCCCGGGAGTGGCGGTCTCCATTGTCGGCTTCCGCAAACCGGCCGAACTTCGGGAGGCACTCGCCGCCGCTCTTGCATACAAGCCGCTCAGTGCCGCCGAACTCGACGCCCTCGAGCAACGCGGCAAGGCGATTGCCGAAAAGTGGGGACCCAGCCGCGGTCCGGTGACCTGACGGCCCGGCCGCCCGGAAAAGGGGTCAGACGCATTTTTTAAAACGCGTCTCTCCCCTTTTCGTACAATGATCTCTTGGCCCGGCGAAGATTCTTCGTGGATGCCGTGCGCGGCGGCATGGCGGAACTGCGCGGCGAGGACGCTCGCCACCTCACTCGCGTGCTCCGCGCCGAAGCGGGGCAGCGCTACGAAATCTCCGACGGGAAGGTGGCCTATCTGGCGGAAATCGCGGAGGCGCGCGGCCTCCGCGTGGTCTTTCGCGTCATCGAGCCTCTCGCCACGCCGGCGACGCCTCTCCACATTACCCTTTGCGCCGCGCTCATCAAGTTCGACCGCTTCGAGTGGATCGTCGAAAAGGCCACCGAGCTGGGCGTCGAGCGCATCTTGCCGGTGGAGGCGGAGCGCAGCGGGAAGGGGCTGCTGGAAGCCGCGCGCAAACGAGCCGAACGATGGGCCCGCATCGCGCGCGAAAGCAGCCAGCAATCGCGCCGCGTGCGCGCTCCGGAGATTCTGCCGGCGGTCCGCTTCGAGCCATCGCTCGCCGAAGAGGCGGACTATCGCTACTTTCTGGAGGAGACCACCGCGCCTCCATTATTGCGGGCGCTGCCGGCAAGCCGGGTCGGCGCCAGCCGCGCCGCCCTGCTCACCGGCCCCGAGGGCGGCTGGACCGATGCCGAACGGCAGCTTGCCGCGGCCGCGGGCTGGTTGCCGGTTTCGCTCGGTCCGCAGGTGCTGCGCGCGGAAACGGCCGCCACGGCCGCCATCGCCGTGCTCGTCAACGCCTGGATCGCGTAAGCCATTACAATAAAAGATGGGGATGGGGGTTCGGGAGTGGGCCTGGCGCTGAACTTAATCGTAACCTTCGTTTTTGTCGCCGTTCAGTGGCGCATCGCGACCATGTTGCTGCGCGCGGCCGGGCGGCTCTTCTCGGGATGGGCGCGCACCGCCGCTCGCGCCACGGTCTTTCTTTTCGACGCCGTGTTGCTGGCCGGGTATTCGTTCAGTTTTTCGGAGTTGGTCCCCCACCTGGGAGTCCCCGGGCATATCGCCCTGATCCTGGGCGCCGGCATCCTGGCCTATCTCATCACCGCCACCGCCGCTCTGGCGGTGTACCTGGCGTTCAAGGCCATTGGCAAGCAACTGGGCGCCGACGTTGACCCGGGCCGCCGGCGCGCGCTCAACGCCGCCGGTAATGTCTTGATGGCCGCTCCGTTCGTGGTGATGGGTTATGGAGCCATGGTCGAGCGCCTGGATTTCCGGGTGCGGGAACTGGACGTGCCACTGGCCGGTTTGCCGCTGGATCTCGACGGCCTGCGCATCCTGCAGCTCAGCGACATCCACCTCAGCGCGTTCCTCCGCGAGTCCGAGCTGGCGAGGGTGATCGACATGGCCCTCGATCTGCGGCCGCACGTCGCCGTGGTCACCGGGGACCTCATCTCGTTTCGCGGCGATCCCTTGGATGCCTGCATCCGGCAGCTTGCGCGCATCAAGTCCGACGCCGGCACATTCGGGTGCATGGGCAATCACGAGCGTTACGCCCGCGCCGAGCGCCACGTTGTGGAAGCGGGCGCGCGCGCCGGTATCCGTTTCCTGCGTGGCCAAGCCCAAACGCTTCGCTTCGGAAACTCCCTCCTCAACCTGGCCGGAGTGGACTATCAATCCCTGGCCGACAGAGGGCACTATCTGCGCGGCGCGGAGCGCCTGGTAGTCCCCGGCGCCGTGAACGTGCTGCTCTCGCACAATCCCGACGTGTTTCCCGTGGCGGCCCGGCAGGGATATAATCTTCTGCTTGCGGGGCACACGCATGGCGGACAGGTCACCGTCGAAATTCTGGATCAATCCATCAATCCTGCCCGTTTTTTCACTCCTTATGTTTACGGGCTCTTCCGCGCCGGACGTTCGGCGGCGTACGTCACGCGCGGCATCGGGACCATCGGCATCCCGGCCCGTATCGGAGCGCCGCCGGAAATCTCCGTTCTGCGGCTGAGAAAGGCATAGTCCAACTTCTCGTGCGTTATCTCATCGTGAGCGATCTTCATGGCAACTGGCAGGCGCTGGAGGCGGTGGTTCGCGAAGCCGCCGGCGGCTATGACCAGGCGCTCTGCTGCGGGGACCTGGTGGGCTACGGCGCCCAACCTAATCTCGTGGTGGATTGGGTGCGCGCCAATTGTGTCGTGGTGGTGCGGGGCAATCACGACAAGGTCTCCACCGGCCAGGAGGATCTGGAATGGTTCAACCCCGTGGCGCGCGCCGCGGCGCTCTGGACGCAGCACAACCTGACGCCCGCGAATATCGAGTATATTCGCGGCCTTCCCAAAGGGCCGGTTCTGCTGGACGGCTTCCAGGTGTTGCATGGCTCGCCGTTCGATGAAGACGAATACGTGATGGCCGCCGGCGAAGCCGGGCAGGCTTTCGAATACCTCGAGAGCCGGCTGGCCTTTTTCGGACACACGCACATGCAGGGCGGCTTCATCTGGAACCATGCGCGCGTGGAGACCATCCCGGCAACGTCCGCGCGCAGCCGCCGGCAGACAATGGAGGTCGACCCCGAATGCGGCTACCTGGTGAACCCGGGTTCGGTGGGCCAGCCGCGCGACGGCGACCCGCGCGCGGCCTACCTGCTCTACGATTCCGGCGCGCGGACGGTCACCTACTGCCGTGCCCTTTATGACGTGGCGGCCGCGCAGGAGAAGATTCGCGAGGCGGGCCTGCCGCCGATTCTGGCGGACCGCTTGAGTTTGGGGCGGTAGGTGGGGCATGCTTCAGCTTGCCCTTTGATTTCGTCGCGCCAGCGGCATGGTCCGAAACTGCTACAATTCTGGTTCTGCATGGGTAATCGGGTCTCGTTGTTCGTCACCTGCATTGTCGACCAGCTTTTTCCCAAGGTCGGCATGGATATGGCCGATGTTCTCGAACGCCTCGGCTACCAGGTCGATTTCCCGGAGAGCCAGACCTGCTGCGGGCAGCCCGCCTTCAACACCGGCTACCGCGACGAGGCGCGCACCGTGGCGCGCCATTTCCTGGACACCTTCGAATCCTCGGAGTCGATTGTGGCGCCTTCGGGCTCCTGCACGTCGATGGTGGCGCATCATTACGCCGAGCTGTTTCAGAAAGAGCCGGAGACGCTCGAGCGCGTTCATTCCCTGGAGAAGCGGATCTGGGAATTCTCGACGTTCCTCACCGAAGTCGCGGGCGTGGACGACGTGGGGGCGCGCCTGGACGATGTGGTCACGTTCCACGATAGCTGCCACGGATTGCGCGAGCTGGGCATCAAGGACGCGCCGCGCCGCCTGCTGGCCCGCGTGCAGGGCCTGGAGTTGCGGGAAATGCAACCGGCCGAAGAGTGTTGCGGATTCGGCGGCACATTTGCCGTGAAGTTCGCGGAGCTTTCCGGCGCCATGGCACGCACCAAAATCGACGCCATCCAGCGCACCGGCGCCAACACCGTGGTGGCGCTCGATCTGAGTTGCCTGATGCAGATCCAGGGTGCGCTCTCGCGGGCCGGCTCCAAGGTGCGCACCATGCACCTGGCCGAGGTCCTGGCGAGCCGCTGAGGTCATATGTCCGTCGAATTCGATCGCAACATCCACAACACGCTGGCCGACGCCAATCTCCAACTGGCCATCTACACGGC
>PLMF01000349.1 GCA_003142355.1 Bryobacterales bacterium | reverse complement strand
AACGTGGTGTTCCCGGCGGGCATCGACCGGCGCGACGATCTTGGATCGCCGGACCGCTTCGACGTTTATTACGGAATGGCCGACGACCGGATTGGCGTGGCGCGCCTCGACCTGCCGGATTTCGTGCCAGCGAAAGGAGTCGCGGACCCGCCGGAAGCGAAGGTGTAACGCGCCGCTGAAGGGTAACATCAGATTTTTACATGACCACATAGGAGGAACAATGACGACNNTGTCGATAACCTGAACAAGCTGATAGCGGGAACGGCGTTCGCGGACCTGCCGTTGAAGACTATCATCACCGAGACGGCCGGCAAAGCCGACAAGTCCGCGATCTTCAATAATGCAGCGCAAGATTGGAACCACACGTTCTACTGGCGCAGTCTGAAACCCAACGGCGGTGGCGAACCGCCCGCGGTGTTGATGCAGAAAATCGAAGCTTCCTTCGGCAAGTTGGATGCCTGCAAGAAGGAGCTGGCGGCCGCGGCAACGACCCAGTTCGGAAGCGGCTGGGCGTGGCTCGTGCTCGCGGGCGACAAGCTCAAGGTGGTCAAGACCGGCAATGCGGATGTGCCGCTGACCACTGGCATGAAGCCGTTGTTGACCATCGACGTATGGGAACACGCTTACTACCTGGATTACCAGAACCGGCGCGCGGACTATATCGAAGCGGTGCTGGATAAACTGATTAATTGGGGGTTCGCGGCGGAGAACCTGGGCTGACGGCAGCCTGAACGTAGTAGACAAACCATCTTAGGAGAACAAACATGCCAGGGTTCGGATCGCCCTTTTCAGGGTTAGCAAACGACAGGAAGCTCACGGATGAGGAGCTCATCAGAGCCATTCGTTTCATGGTGGCCGCGGAGTACGAAGCGACTCAGATGTACATGCAGCTTGCCGAGTCGACCGGCAACAAGCTTGCCGTGGATGTGCTCAAGGACATCGCCGACGAGGAACTCGTGCACGCTGGAGAGTTTCTGAGATTGCTCCACGAGCTGGCCCCCGATGAAGAAAAACTCTATGCCAAGGGGGCAGGAGAAGTAGAAGCGGAAATCAAGAAAATGAAGTAGAGGATCGGTGGCGCAGGCACTCGTGCCTGCCATGCACCAGAGCGCGTCCCGATGAGTCGNNGCAGACTGAGAGTCTGCGCCACAGCAAAGGGACGGAGATGAAAATCAATTCAAAGGATTTCCGTGTGCGGCCTGGAGAATCCGTCAAACTCGGAGATTGGCCGACGATTGTAAAACCCTTTTGCAAGTCGAAGAAGGAGTATCGGGAACTGCTGGGAAAACACGTCGAGGAGTTGAGTTCCCTGCAACGCCTTCACTACGCGTCCAACCGCTATGCATTGCTGCTCATTTTTCAGGGGATGGACGCTGCCGGAAAGGACGGCGCCATCCAGCACGTCATGTCCGGGGTCAATCCGCAAGGCTGCCAGGTTTACGGTTTCAAACAGCCGAGCGCCGATGAGCTGGAACATGATTTTCTCTGGCGCACGACGTGCCGGCTTCCGGAACGCGGGCAGATGGGCATCTTCAATCGTTCCTATTACGAGGAAGTGCTGGTCGTTCGGGTGCATCCGGAGATTCTCCGCAGCCAGGGGCTGGCGGAAGAGTTGCGCAACGAGAAGACCATTTGGGACGAGCGGTATCGTTCCATCGTGGACCTGGAGAGCCACCTGTATCGCAACGGAACGCGGGTCGTCAAAGTGTTTCTCCACCTCTCAAAGGAGGAACAGCGAAAGCGATTCCTCGAGCGCATTGAGGAGCCGGACAAGAACTGGAAATTCAACCTCTCGGATATTCACGAGAGGAAATACTGGACGCATTACACGAAAGCATATGAGGCTTGCCTGAGCGCGACCAGCACCCATCACGCGCCCTGGTACGTCGTTCCCGCCGACGACAAGGAGAATGCCCGGTTGATTGTTTCGCAAATTGTCCTGGATGCGCTCAATGAACTGAAGATGGCCTATCCCAAGACCACGGCGAAACGCCGGCGGGAATTGGAATCCATCCGCAAGCTGCTGATGAAGTAACGTTTGAATTATGGCCTCCGCCAAGGATGTCCCGCCCGCCACCGGCCTCACCGGCGATGAAGCCCGCCGCCGGCTCGAGAAGTTCGGTCCCAACGCAATTCCCGACACGGCGATCGATCCATGGCGCAGGGCGTTGACTCAGTTCTGGGCGCCGGTTCCCTGGCTGCTCGAGGCTGCGGTGGTGCTGGAAGTTGTTCTCGGCAGGTATGTCGAGGCTGCCATCATCGCGGTTCTCCTCGCCTTCAACGCGGCTCTCGGGTTCTTCCAGGAAGGGCGCGCGCAGGCGACTCTTGCCGCGCTGAAGTCGCGGCTCGCGCTGAACGCGCCGGTCCGCCGCGATGGTGTTTGGGCCACCGTGGCCGCTGCCGGCCTGGTGCCTGGCGATGTGGTGAAGCTATCGCTCGGCGCCGTGGTTGCCGCCGATGTGCGTCTGACTGAGGGATCGGTGCTGCTCGACCAGTCCATGCTCACCGGCGAATCCGTTCCTATCGAAGCGGGCGCCGGGTTCGAAACTTATGCGGGGGCGCTGGTGCGGCGCGGTGAAGCGGTGGCGGAGGTTACGGCGACCGGAGCGCGCACAAAGTTTGGACGCACGGCGGAGTTGGTTCGCACCGCGCACGTCGAAAGTTCGCAGCAGAAGGCCGTTCTGCGAGTGGTGCGCAATCTCGCCATCGTAAATGGCCTCATCATCGCGACCCTGGTGGCGTATGCCCACGCTCTCAAACTGCCGCTGGGTGAGATCATTCCCCTGGTGCTGACGGCGGTTCTGGCGTCGATCCCGGTAGCGCTGCCGGCTACCTTCACCCTTGCGGCCGCGCTCGGCGCGCGGGCTCTGGCGCATGTGGGCGTCCTCCCGACGCGGCTCTCCGCGGTGGATGAAGCGGCCAGCATCGACGTGCTGTGCGCCGACAAGACCGGCACGCTCACCCAAAATGAACTGACGGTGACCGCCGTTCATGCCATGTCCGGCTTCGACGAACCGCACGTGTTGGGACTGGCTGCCCTGGCCAGTTCCGACGGCGGGCAGGATCCGGTAGACGGGGCCATCCGCGCCGCCGCCGCCAAAAACATGGCCCCCGATCTGCCGAAACTGATCCGGTTCGTTCCGTTCGATCCTGGGACGAAGATGTCCGAGGCCACCGCCGCCGATCCGGGCGGCGCCGCGGTGCGCGTGGTCAAGGGGGCTTTTACCGCGGTTGCCGCCCTTGCGCAATCGGCTCCCGATGCATCCCGAAGGGCGAGCGAACTCGAGGCACGGGGCTTCCGCGTGCTGGCCGTCGCGGTGGGTCCGCCGGCGGCGCTGAAACTGGCCGGAATCATGGCTCTCAGCGACCCGCCCCGGCCGGATTCCGCCGCCTTGATTGCGGAGCTGCATTCTTTGGGCGTTGGCACCGTAATGGTGACAGGCGATGCCCCGGCGACGGCGGCGATTGTGGCTCGCGCGGTAGGTCTGGATGGCGCTGTTTCTCCACCTGGACCAATCCCCGACGGTGTAGGCCCCGAGGATTTCGCCGTCTTCGCAGGCGTCCTCCCGGAGGGAAAGTTCAACCTCGTCAAGGCGTTCCAGAAGAGCGGCCACACGGTTGGCATGTGCGGCGACGGCGCCAACGACGCGCCCGCGCTGCGCCAGGCGCAGATGGGGATCGCGGTGTCGACTGCCACCGATGTTGCCAAGTCGGCGGCCGGCATCGTGCTGACTAAACCAGGACTCGGCGGGATCGTCGCTTCCGTGAGGGAGGGCCGCGTGACCTTCCAGCGCATCCTGACTTATGCGCTCAACTCAGTTACGAAGAAAATCGTGCAGGTGCTCTTCCTGGCGGTAGGTCTGGTCATGACCGGACACGCAATCCTGACTCCCATGCTGATGGTTATCATCATGCTCACCGGCGACCTGCTCGGCATGTCCTTGACCACGGACAACGTGCGGCCGTCCCCCATGCCCAATGTCTGGCGAATCCGCGAATTGACCATCGCGGGTATCTTCATGGGAATTTCCGAGCTGGTCTTTTGCACGGCCGTGCTGGCCGCCGCCAAATTCCGCCTGGGCTTTGCCATCGAAACGCTAAGAACTCTGGCTTTCGTGGCCATCGTGTTCGGCAACCAAGCAACCACCTATACGAATCGGGAACGGCAGCGCCTGTGGTCCTCTCGTCCCAGCCCGTGGCTCATCGGGTCGTCCGGAGTCGATGTGTCGATAGCCTCAACGTTGGCGGCTTGCGGAATCGCCATGACTCCTCTGCCTGTATTCGTGGTAGGAGGAACATTCGTGGCGGCAGCGGTGTTTGCATTCATCGTGGATTTTGCCAAAGTCCCGGTCTTCCATCGCCTCGGGATCGCGTAGAAAGACCGATTGCCGGCATGACTCTGATGCTGTTGACCGCCGCGGCCACGCATACCGTCGGGCTCTACCGCGCCGAGCCGGTCCCCAAGGCGATCTCCACCGCCAGCGCCGTAGCCGGCAGGTATTCCACCCGCAGCAGAGTCTTGAGAATTGCCAGCGCCGCCAACAGCGCCACAATGCCGATGGCGCCCACCGCATTCTGTTCACGCGGCTGCTGGTGGGCGGGCTTCATGTGCCGTATCTGCTGGCAAACATGTTCAGTCACTGCTGTCCGGCTAACGACC
>PLMF01000431.1 GCA_003142355.1 Bryobacterales bacterium | reverse complement strand
CGGCCCGTCGCCGTACACGCCGTCGCCCAGGTACCACTGCTGGTGTTGACGGATAGCGTAGTCGCTGCGCATCGCGTCCCACCGCTCGCCCACGATTGCCAGCGCGGTTTCCACGGTGGCGGCGAACATCAGCCAGTTGTTGAACGGCGGGGTGATGACGCGCGACGAGATCAGCGCCGCCGCCAGGTTGCGCTGGGTTTGCGCATCGAGCTTGTGCCACAACTCGCTGGGCGCCCGCAGCAGAGCCTGCGCCAAAAATCCGCAATCGACCAGCGGTTGGCTGCCTTCATGGAAATTCAGAAAATCCGGCGACTGCGGGTCCGTCGCGGAACGAATCGCTTCCCGCGCCAGTCCTCGATACCGCTGCTGCAAGTCGTGCTCGGCGCCGGCTTCCAGCGGCGCTTCCAGCCACGGCGCAATGCCCGCCAGCAAGCGTCCGATGGCCTCCAGGTGCGTGTACCTGGCCCGTTCCGCCGGGTTTCCCGTCACGCACTCGACCGGCATGTCCCGCTTCAACTTGCCCGCCGCCAGGTGGCGCAGCACCGGGTCGGCAAGGCGAGTGAGTTGGCCTATCCAATACTGCCGGTCCCTCTCCGCCGGCGGTGCTCCCCGTCCCGCCGCCGCGGATATTCCCATCCCAGTGATGAACCTGCGGCGATTGGTCATGTGAGCGTCCTTTCCGCAACCCCGCNNACTGGTAGCTTAGACTCAGAGTACCGCACCACCCCATGGCTGAAATGAGCGTCATCTGGCTGCCTGTGCCCGCGGGACTGTACTCGCTCGGCCTCCTGCACGCCATTCTTACGTTGGTCCGCCGCCGCGAGCACCTGTTCCGCGTGGCGCTGGGGGCCTTCGTCTTGGGGTCGGTCTTCCACTTCGTTTCCATCATCGAAGAGGGCATTCTCAGCGATTCGGAGTCTTAACATTCTCAAATGGGTCAACCTCAAGCCGAGCAACCAGCTACCCATTCCGGCTGAAGCATGGTAGACGAGTGCCCGAACACATTGTCATTACGGCCCGAGGCGCAACCGGAAAGTTCCACCTTGGCGGCATTCCCGCCCACGTCGATTCAGTGCGAATGGGCGATTTTCGGGAATTGCTTTTTGGTACAGCCCCCGGAAAATGCGGCACGGCAGGGCGGCGATAGAGACTGCGGCGAACCGGAACCGTGGAAGTCGAAGGCCGATCAGAACTTTTGTTCATCAGTGTTTTCTGAAATGAGGACTCCACCAAAAAGAGTGTATACAGCCGCCCCGCCCGTATTTCGGGCCGGAAAGCGCCGGTCAATCTTTCAGTTGGACTCCCACGGTAGAAGTTCCAAGAAAGACTGCTGCCGACAGAGTACCTTGCCGACCTTGCCAAATGCTTGGGGTCGGATACGCCATCCAGGTAATGACGCTCCTTCTGACGTGCCAATCTTGAAATCAGTCCAAGCCTCTGATAAGGTTGGGGTGTAGCAAAAATGTCTGATAAGAGAAAAACCTGGGTTTGGCTTGGTAGCATCTCGATTGTGGTGCTTCTGTGCGCATATTTCGCCTATGTGAAGCGCTATGGACCCGGCAGTGACTACCACACAGGCTTCCTGCTTGGGAGCAGTTCTTTTTCGGTAGCAGACATAAACGATTTGCATTGTCTTGAACTTGAGACAGAGGCTCTTCAACATGGCTACCCCTCTCCGAATTGCGAATTCAAGGATTTGAATGGGGATTCA
This sequence comes from Bryobacterales bacterium, assembly GCA_003142355.1. The sequence continues at coordinate 3,632 of PLMF01000431.1, read as the reverse complement.
GCTATGGAAGAGGCCATGAAATCGCTATCAATCTCAGATATTGGGGAAGAGGCACGTCAAGGCTTCAAAGATGGCTGGCGGTATGAAAGGCAAAAAGCATTCGCCAGCAGGGATAAGCAGAAATAGACCGACGCTGTCGAGCGGTTCTGAACGGCGCTGTGCCCTTGTGCGGGGTACTTCAGCGGCAGGTTCGCCGTCGTGATCGGAGCCGCCCCTGGAAATCTCGACAGTGATTTTGCGGGTAAAGAATCCCTTGTTTCCCCCTTTTGGAAAAACCCGACGTACCGGAACTGACGGAGGGATCGAAATTCCCAATGGACTCCCCCGCTCGAAGGAGACAACAGACTGTGAATTACGAGGGGTTGGTGGCGCAGCAGTTCCAGAATGAGATGGAAAGTATTTTCGACCGGGAGAGAGAGGTCGGATTATGCTCCACTCGCTTCATCGAGGGCGTCCGTCGCTACGGCGGTGTTGCCTATGCCCACCGCTTGTTGGAGAGGGCAGAGAGCGACCTGCCCGCAAACACATTCACGTTCTTACGAAATCTTGGTCGGCTTGATCTGACGATGGAGTACTACGTCGTTCAGGAACGATTTAGCTCACTGTTTTCAGAGACAGAGCGTGAGGTTGCTCAATGGAGGCTGGATTATGGCGACTAGGGCCGATAGCAAACCGGAAAAGCGCCCGGTGATCGTGGAAGCCATGCGGAGATTGGGGGCGATTCGACAATCATGAGCGACTGGAAAGAACGATTCACGACTCTCGGATTCCGGCCAAGTGGAATGGGCGGGATATCCGCATAGGAGAAACGTCGCCATCGCCGGGGTGCCGTGTGGTTCAACCGGGCGCTGGCGAACGAATGTAGAGGCGCTGTGTGGGTGCAGCGGCCAAACTGGAGAGGATTGCCGCCGTGGTGACGACGGTGATTACGGTGATGACGGGTGATTACAGGCGATCCCACGCCTCAACAGAAATGAAGAGGGCAGGACGAAAGAGCGATCCTGCCCCAAGAAACCAACTCCAAACGGGCCTCATTCCGGCGAAGGCAAATCTCAAGGGGCCAAAAGTTTTGGAATGAAATGGAATGAAACTGCGGTTTGGAGGGTCTGTAAGCTGTTGAAAAGATGGTGGCCAGGGACGGAATTGAACCGCCGACGCCAGCCTTTTCAGGGCTGCTATCCACGATAGATCCTGACAAGTCCCCGCGTGGGAAACTACGCCCCAATCAGATAGCCCGCGAAGGTGCTTGTCGAGCGGGTTATTTTAGCCCCCGTGGGGTTCCGGCGACTGGACGCTCGAGCCGGGAACCGGCTTTCCCAGAGCGGTTAAGCATCCGGCGATTGGTCATCGAGCGTCCGGGTGCACGACATAAAAGTGACGTCCCCAGGTGAAGCTCCGCAGGAGCGAAAGAGAGCCGTGGGAGAGTTGCGAAATCGACCAAGCCCCGGGCGAAAGAACGGTCTTCCGCCCCCTCCAGGGGCTACGCCGGTTGCTCACCAGTCCCACGGCTTGCGCCGTGGGCTACTCTCTTGCGCCCTGACGGGCTAGAGAAACGCCTTGCGCACCGGCTACGCCTAGATTTCTGCGATTCGCTTCGGAATCGGAGAGACCGCCACTTTTATGTCGCACACACCGAGCGTCCTTTCCGCAACCCCGCGATATACTGTTAGCATAGACTCCGCCCCATGGCTGAAATGAGCGTCATCTGGCTGCGTGTGGCCGCGGGACTGTACTCGCTCGGCCTGCTGCACGCCATCCTTACGTTGGTCCGCCGCCGCGAGCACCTGTTCCGCGTGGCGCTGGGAGCGTTCGCCTTGGGGTCGGTCTTCCACTTCGTTTCCATCATCGAAGAAGGCATTGTCAACCACCGCTGCCCCATTACCAACTTCTACGAAACGCTTTCCATGTGCGCCTTCCTCATCGTGGTGCTTTTCCTGTGCGTCCACTGGCGCTACAAAGTGGAAAGCCTCAGCGTGTTCATCTTTCCGCTGGTCTTCGTAATGGCGCTGGTCGCCACGCTGGGCAACCCGGTCAGCGCCTGGAGTAGCCCGGTGGTGCGCAACGCCTGGCTGACGGTGCACATCGTGCTGGTGCTGCTGGGCTATGCGGCGCTGCTGTTTACGGCCGTGGCCTCGGTGGTCTATCTGTTCCAGGAGCGGGAGCTCAAGACGCGGAAACCGCGCAAGTCTTATTACCGGCTGCCCGCGCTGGGCACGCTGGACGACCTCATTTCCAAGAGCATGGCCGTGGGCTTCGTGCTGATCACCCTGGCCGTCATCGCCGGCAGCACGTGGGCCTTCATCGAATTGAAGACGGCTTGGATCAGCCAGCCCAAAATCGCCATCTCGTTCTTCACCTGGGGCGTCTACCTGGCTCTAGTCTGCCTGCGAGTGGCGGCGGGATGGCGGGGGCGGAAAGCCGCCATTATGACCGTGGTGCTGGTGGGCTTCTCGGCCCTCACCTGGGCCGCGCATGCCCGGCTGGGGGCCATCTTCTTCAAACCATGAAGCTGCTCATCACCGGCGTGAGCCACAAAACGGCGCCCGTCGAGGTGCGCGAATGTCTGGCGTTCCGCGACGAGGCGCTGCCCGCCGCGCTGGCCGATCTCAAGCGGCGCGAGGGCGTGGCCGAAGCCCTGATCCTCTCGACCTGCAACCGCGTGGAGGTGACTGTGACCACCGAGGACGGCGCCGACCCGCAGGCCATCGTCGATTCGTTCCTCGCCGATCACAAGGCCGTCAGCCCGCATACCATCGGGCCGCACCTCTACCGCCACGAAGGGCGCGACGCCATCCATCACCTCTTCCGCGTGGCCTCGAGCCTGGATTCGATGGTGGTGGGCGAGCCGCAAATCCTGGGACAGCTCAAAGCCGCTTACGCCGCGGCCAAGGATTCCGGCGCGGTCTGCGGCTGGCTGGAAGGCCTGCTCACGCGCGCTTTCAGCGTGGCCAAGCGGGTGCGCTCGGAGACCGGGATCGGGCAGATGGCGGTATCGGTGAGTTACGCCGCGGTGGAGCTGGCGCGCAAGATTTTCGGATCGCTGGCCAACCGCACGGTGATGATTGCGGGCGCGGGCAAGATGTCGGAGCTGGCCGCGCGCCACTTGCGCAGCTCGGGCGCGTCTCACGTCTTCGTCACCAACCGCACCCACGAGCGCGCCATCGAGATGGCCGCGCTTTTCCAGGGCACGCCGGTCGAATACACCCGTTTTGTGGCCATGCTGCCGGAGGTGGACATCCTGATCGCCTCTTCGGGCGCGCCGCANNAACGTCTTCCTGTACGACATCGACGACCTGCAGGAGGTAGTGAACGCCAATCTGCGCGAGCGTTTGAAAGCGGCCGAGCGCGCCGAAGAGCTGGTGGCCGAAGAGGTGGAGCGCACGATGGCGCGGCTCAAGGTGGCCGAAGTCACCCCCACCATCATCGGTTTGCAGGAGCAGCTNNTTCACGCCGGAGCAGGAGCAGGCCATCGAGGCGCTGACGCACGGCATCGTCAACAAGATCGCGCACGGGCCGATTTCCGAAATCCGCAACCATGCCGGCCACCCCGATGGCGCGCACGTGATCGCCGCCATTCGCAAGGCGTTTCACCTTCAGGATTGATTCATGCTGGTCATCGCATCGCGCGGTTC
>PLMF01000163.1 GCA_003142355.1 Bryobacterales bacterium | reverse complement strand
GTCGCTGGCATCGCCCTTGAGGGCCAGCAGATCCGCCACCTGCGACGGTTCCACCCCCAAAAACTCCTTGACCTTGGCGGCGTCGTACCACTCGTCGTCCTTCATGGGGTTGAGCATGGAGATCCCCCCGCCGACCAGTTGGAGCATGTCCTTGTCGCTCGAGACCACCACCACTTCCAGGCCGGCCTCCTCCGCCTGGCGCGCCATGGCTCCGATCACATCGTCGGCTTCGAAGCCGGCGTACGACAGAACCGGAATCCGCATGGCCTCCAGCAGCCGCCTCACCCACGGAATCTGCTCGATCAGATCCGGCGGCGTTTCCTTGCGGTTGGCCTTGTAGGCGGCGAACTCCTGCTCGCGCAGGGTCGGTCCTTCACTCTCGAAGACCGCCGCCATGTATGGCGGTTCATACTGCTTCGCCAGCTTCCGCAACATGCTATTGAAAATGTAGACCGCCTCGGTGGATAGCCCCGTGCTGGTCCGCATGGGAGGAGCGCCGCTGCGGGCGCGGGCGTGGTAGGCGCGAAAGATAAACCCGAACGCGTCAATCAGGAACAATCGTTGCTGGCCCACTTGGCCCATCATAACCGAGGTGCGGCATGCTTTAGCTTGCCCATGGATCGCATTTCCGCCACAACACCCCTGCAAACCGTGGCTTTTCGACCACACCGTAACCAAGCCAACTTATTGAGCATCAAACAGTTGCAGTTGGTTTCCCAGTTGCTCTTAGGATAAAGCTTGAACCCGCGTTTTGAAACTACCGTGCAGCGCCCGGTCGAAGCCAGTGGTGTGGGGCTTCATAGTGGCGTTCCCGTCCAGATCCGCATTCTCCCCGCTCCCGTCTCCACGGGGATTGTCTTCGTCCGCACGGATCTCGAGAACTTCCAGATTCCCGCCAGTTGGCGGCACGTGGCGCGCGTCAGNNATGGGGATCGACAACGTCTACGTGGAAATCGACAACCTGGAAGTTCCCATCCTGGATGGCAGCGGTCTGCCGTTCGTGCGGCTCATTGAGGCGGCCGGCATTCGCCAGTACCGCCGCAAGCGCCGTTACTTTCGCATTCGCCGGGCGATTTCGATTGAAGATCGCGGCAAGCGCATCACCATTCTCCCCGCCGAGAGTTTCCGCCTCACCTGCGATACCGACTATCCGTACCCTGTGGGGCGTCACTCCATCGAACTCGAAGTCACGCCCGAGCGCTACGCATCCGAGATCGCCTTTGCCCGAACTTTCGGCTGGAAAGCCGATGAGGACCAGCTGCGCAATATGGGCCTCATTCGCGGGGCCTCGCTCGAGAACTGCGTCGGCTTCGACAGCGGCGGCGTGCTGAATCCCGAGGGCCTGCGCGCGCCCGACGAGTGCTGCCGCCACAAGGCGCTCGACCTCATCGGCGACCTCGCGCTCCTCGGCCGCCCGCTATTGGGCCACGTCATCGCCGAGCGCGCCGGCCACGCCATGCACGCCGCCCTGGTGGCCCGCATCATGTCCGACCCCTCGCTGTACGAGATCATCACCTTCGACCAACTCGCCTCGCGCGTGACCCAGGCGCTGGTGTCGTGAGGGGCTTTCTTCCGGTATCGGCCATTCTTGGGCGATGTGAGCTAAGATCGAATCATGGTACGGAAGCTACAGGCTGTCTATGAGGGCGGCATTCTGCGGCCTGTGGAACCGCTGCCTCTTGGCGAGCACGAGCTGGTCAGCATCATTATTCTCGACGACAATCCTCCTGAAGACGACTTGAAGTTTGAGGCTCCCGCGCGCTTTGAAGCTCTGGCGGACCACAGCGTCTCCCTGGAGACTGTCAGGCGGGCTCTGTCGCCGATTCCAGGCTCCTTGGATGCCGACTTCAGGGCAGAGCGGAACGAACGTTAAGTGCCTGGCTACTTCCTCGACACCAGTGTGCTGGCGAAACTCTATCACTCCGAAGTCGGGAGCGAGCGGATGGAATCGCTCGTTGGAACACCCGGCGTAAGGATGATCATCTCGCAACTTTCGCTGGTGGAGATCGAATCTGTGTTTGCGACGGAGGTCAGAACAGGCGTCATAGAGAAGTTGGCCCTCGAGCAATTGCGTGGGCTATTCTGCGCCGACCTCTCCCGCGGCCGTTTTGAGGTCGTCCTGTTGGCCCGCCGTCACTTCCAAAACGCTGAGGCGCTCGTTCGGACCTACGCCGTCGATCATGCGCTCAGGACTCTGGATGCTCTTCAGCTATCGGCAGCGTTGGACTTACGGCGTCGGGGTGCGGTCTCCGAACTGGTCGCCTCGGACAAGAACCTCTGTACGGTCGCCACGCTGGAGGGGCTTTCGGTGATCAACCCGTTAACGAGCGTGCCATCCTCAGTACAGAGCTAAACTGTGGCTTACATGGTTTTAGCGCCCCACCAGGCGGAAAACGCCGCCCAATCCACCGCCGTGGTTTTCAACATCATGCGGTTTTCCACGCAGGATGGGCCGGGAATCCGCACCACCGTCTTTTTCAAAGGTTGTCCGCTTTCCTGCTGGTGGTGCCACAATCCCGAAAGTCAAAGGCTGCAACCCGAGCTGGTGTATCTCGAGGAGCGGTGCCGCCATTGCGGCGATTGCGTTACCGCCTGTCCGCAACACGCCATCGAGCAGGTGGATGGCACCGTGCGCACCTCCGCTCTCTGCCGCCGTTGCGGCCAATGCACCGAGGTCTGCCAGGCGGAAGCGCGCCAGATCGCGGGCCGGCGGCTGACCGTCCGCGAGCTGGTCGCGGAGATCGAGAGAGACCTCATTTTCTTCGAGGAGTCCGCCGGCGGCGTGACGCTCTCGGGAGGCGAACCCCTGGCTCAGCCGCGGTTCGTTTCCGCGCTGCTCGGCGCTTGCCGGGACCGCGGCATACGCACTGTCCTCGACACCTGCGGCTACGCGCCCAGCGGCGTGTTCCTCAACGTGGCCCCGCTGGCCGACCTGGTGCTGTTCGATCTCAAGCTGATGGACCCCGTCAAGCACAAACAGTACACGGGGGTTTCGAACCGGCGGATTCTCGGTAATCTGGAGGAGTTGGTGGCGCGCGGCGGGGCGGTGACCGTGCGCATTCCCGTCCTGCCGGGAATCAACGACACGGATGACGACATCCGGCAATTCGCCCTGTACCTGGCGAAGCTTCCGGCGAGCGAAGTCGAGCTGCTACCCTATCACCACATAGGCGCCGGCAAATATAAGCGGCTCGGATTGACATACCGGCTGGGGGACGCGCCACAGCCCACGGCGGCGGACCTCGCGCGCTTCCGCGATGCCCTGGTGCGGGCCGGTTTGAACGTAAGAGTTCGAGGGTAGCCATGACGGAACGCGTAGCGAAATTACGCCAATCGAGCCTGGACACGAAGCCGTGGCTCTCCATTGAACGCGCCAAACTCCTGACTGAGTTCTATGATCGGCAGAGCGGGCCACTGTCGATACCCCTCATGCGCGCCAACGCGCTGGCGTACATCATGGAGCATCGCACCATCGCCATCGGCCCCGGCGAGCTGATTGTCGGGGAGCGCGGACCCATGCCCAAGGGCACCCCGACGTTTCCCGAGCTGTGTTGCCACAGCATGGAGGACTTTCGAATTCTCGACTCGCGCGAGAAAATCTCCTACTCGGTGAGCGAGGAGGCCCAGCGCATCCAGCGCGAGGAAATCATCCCCTACTGGCAGGGTCGCAGCATGCGAGACCGCATCTTCGAGGAGATGGAGCCTGCCTGGAAGGACGCTTACGAGGCGGGCATTTACACTGAGTTCATGGAGCAGCGGTCGCCGGGCCACACGGTCCTGGGGGACGTGATCTACCGCAAGGGCCTCGTCGATCTCGAAACCGAGGTGGCGGAAAGCCTGGCCCGCCTGGACTTCTTTAACGATCCGGAGGCCTACGACAAGCAGCAGGAGCTCAAGGCCATGGCGGTGGCCGCCGACGCCGTCATCCGCTTTGCCGGACGCCATGCCGAGCTGGCCGAGCGCATGGCGGAGCCGGAAAGCGATGCGCAGCGCAGGGCCGAACTGGAGGAAATTGCGGAGGTCTGCCGGCACGTGCCCGCGCACGCGCCCCGTAACTTCCGGGAGGCGCTGCAATCTTACTGGTTCGTCCACCTCGCCGTGGTCACCGAGCTGAACACCTGGGATTCATTCTGCCCCGGCCACCTCGACCAGCATTTGTATCCGTTTTACCAGCGCGAAATCGACGCCGGCTCGCTCACCCGGGAACAGGCGCGGGAGCTGCTCGAGTGTTTCTGGGTGAAGGTCAACAACCAGCCGGCGCCGCCCAAGGTAGGCGTCACCGCGGCCGAGAGCGGCACCTACACGGACTTCTGCAACATCAATACCGGCGGCCTCAAACTGGACGGCTCCTCGGCGGTGAACGACCTGACGTACCTCATCCTGGACGTGATCGACGAGATGCGCCTGTTGCAGCCGTCCTCGAACCTGCAATTGAGCCGGAAGAGCCCCGACCGCTTCCTCAAGCGGGGCCTCGAGATTGTCCGCAAGGGTTGGGGCCAGCCGTCGATTTTCAACGCCGACATGGTGGTGGAAGAGCTGCTGCGCCAGGGCAAGTCCATCGAGGACGCGCGCGCCGGCGGCACTTCCGGCTGCGTCGAGACCGGCGCGTTCGGCAAGGAAGCCTACATCCTGACGGGGTACTTCAACCTGCCCAAGGTGCTCGAAATTGCGCTCAACAACGGCCTCGACCCGCGCACCGGCAAGAAGATCGGCATCGAGACCGGCCCATTCCAAACCTACGAAGAAGTGTTCGCGGCATTCCGCAGCCAGCTACATCATTTCATCGACATCAAAATCCGCGGCAACAACGTCATCGAGCGCCTCTACGCGCGCCACATGCCGGCGCCGTTCCTCTCGCTGCTGGTGGACGACTGCATCGCCAATGGAAAGGACTACCACGACGGCGGCCCTCGCTACAATTCCACCTACATCATGGCCGTTGCCCCCGGCACGTGCACGGACAGCCTCGCCGCCATCCGCTACCACGTTTTCGATCGCCAGACGATTACCATGGCCGATCTGCTGGAGACGCTCGCCGCCAATTTCGACGGCCGCGAGACCACCCGCCTGATGTTGTGGAACAAGACCCCCAAATACGGCAACGACGACGACTACGCCGACGCCATTCTGGCGCAAGTCTTCGACGCCTTCTTCGAGGAGGTCAACGGACGCCCCAACACCAAGGGCGGCGCCTACCGCGTGAACTATCTTTCCACCACCTGCCACGTGTACTTCGGCTCCGTGACCGGTGCGACCCCCGACGGCCGCAAGGCCTGGGAGCCGCATTCGGACGGCATCTCACCGGCCCAAGGCGCGGACCGCCACGGCCCCACCGCGGTCATCAAATCCGCCTCCAAAATGGACCACGTGCGCACCGGCGGCACCCTGTTGAACCAGAAGTTTACGCCCAGGACCGTGGAAGGAGCAGAGGGCCTCGACAACCTGGCGCACCTGGTGCGCGCCTACTTCAAGCTCGACGGCCATCACATCCAGTTCAACGTAGTGACGGCCGAGACGCTGCGCGAGGCGCAGTCGCATCCCGAGGCCCACCGCGACCTGATCGTGCGCGTAGCCGGCTACAGCGACTACTTCTGCGACCTCACCACCGCCCTGCAAGACGAAATCATCGCCCGCACCGAGCAGACGGGGTTTTAGGGTGGGGCATGCTTTAGCTTGCCCTGAACCCGCCGCAAGGCCTGCCCGGCCGTCCAGATGCCTAATCGTCATCCTGCCAGCGCCGCGGCAACGATCCGTTCCACGGAAACCTGCTGCCGCGCCGCCAGTTCGGCCATTTCCCGGTACACGGCGTCCGGAACGGTCGCGTTGAGAGTCGAGGAATTCTCGCGGGTCATCCGGCCACGAGCCGAGGATGATATAACAGTTATATCAGGCCATGCGCTTCGACTTCGAACGCGAGAAGAGCCGGGACGTCAAACAGAAACATGGCGTAAGCCTGAGGGACGCGCGGGAGATCTTCGACCAGGTGTACGTGGTTGACCAAAAGAGCGGCAATCCGGAACAGTTTCGTGCAATCGGATGGTGCCGCGGCCGCCTCTGTTCCGTCATCTTTGAGGTCCGGCATGACCCCGAAGGCGAATACTACCATCTGGTCACGGCCTGGAAGGCGACTACGCAGGAAGAGCAAAGCTATGCCGAAAACGTCTAGGACAATACCCACTGCCGACGAGATTGCGGAGATGGCATCGCGGGGCGAGGATGTTTCCGCGTACTTCACCAACAAGTTCACGGTGGTCAAGCCGCTCCACCGCGTCAATGTGGACCTGACCCACGGCATGTTGCGGGAACTCGATGAGCGGGCGGCCCGCCTCAACGTCAGCCGGCAAGCGGTAATCAAGACACTGCTCAGGCAAGCGCTGAACGAACGGCGGGGGAGCCGACCAGAGTCGAAGAAGAAGGCCGGCTAAGGCCCGATATCGTTTTCAGTGACAGCCGGCTCCCCTGAAATGGACCTAATGAACCTAGAGCCGATCTTCCGGGGCAGGCTCGGCGGCGGGAACCTTGTCCAGCGCGGCCAGGAAACGTTCGCGGCTGGCGCTCTCGGCCATTTGCTCCACGCGGGCCCAGCCGGATAGTTGCTCGGCCAATGCCGCGGCAGCGATCCGTTCCACGGAAACCTGCTGCCGCGCCGCCAGTTCGGCCATCTGCCGGTACACAGCGTCCGGAACTGTCACGTTGAGAGTCATGGCGCCTCTCCTATTATCGCAAGGAATTGTCGCGGCGTGATCACGCGAATACCGAAGCGCTCGGCGCCCACGAAGTCCTTGGCGTTGAAGGTCAGCAGGAAATCGGCCCGGCTCTCCACGGCCAGTTCCAGGACGAAGTCGTCCTTCGGATCCGGCAGTAGCGGCCGCCAGAGGAAAAAGATGGGGCGCAGGCTCGCGTTGGCGCACAGGAATTGCAGAATGCCATCGATGTCGCTACCACTCAAAGCTTCGCCGGCACAGACGCGCTTGAGCGTCTGCTCATATTCGAGAACCAGCGGCACCGAAAGGTTCATCCGCCAGCGATCATCGCCCACCAGCCGCAGCAGACGGTGTGAGGCTCCGCGACTGGAGAGCAGCGCGGCCACAAGCACGTTGGTGTCGATGACTACCTGGTACATGGCTCAGTACCCGCATACAGAAGTAGCCCGAAGCAGGAAACTGCAACCGCCGCGCCAGTGCCGCAAGCGCATCCCGAGCAGCACCGCGACCCGATCGTGCGCGTAGCCGGCTACAGCGACTACTTCTGCGACCTCACCGCCGCCCTGCCAGACGAAATCATCGCCCGCACGGAGCAGACGGGGTTCTAGCGGAAAAGGGCTGCAAAGCGGGGAGGCCTATGTCTAGAACGGTACGTCGTCCGGACTATTTTGGCCGGTTCGATTGGACCCCCAGCGGAAGTAGAAATTGGTCCGTCCGTCCTTGGTGCGCTTGTCAAGGCCAACGGGACGATCCACCAATTCTCCCAAGCGGTCGGGCAGCTCGGAGAGGCGCGATACCTGCAACCCGCACTTCTCCAGGTCTTCTCTGAGGTACCCGAGAGTATTCTCGGTGATCACTCGATTCTTCGTCACGACGCGGTTCACTGCCTGGGGCCCGTGGATGCGCAATTTCCAAATGACTACCGGGCGTGCGCTCGAGCTGGTTTCCGTTACGCGCGCACCTTCGATGACGGCATCGTAGCTCCCATCCGGAATGTCGCTGTACATTTCCTCTGCCGAAACCGAGGTCTTCGCCCATTCATCGTCAAACCGGGCCAGGTCGGCCGCCGGCGCATCGCTGTCGATAGGTAAGGACATGAAATAACCTCCACTAAACTACGAAAGTGTGCCAGCCGCCGCGAACTTCTCACCGTTATTAACTTAGGATGCCCCATCTGTTTGCCGCATGCCCGCGCTGCCAGACGAAATCATCGCCCGCCCCGGTCGCCGTACTAGAACCCCGTTTGCCGCTTCGGGCCGGGCATGCCCGGCCCCTACACAGCGCCCTTGTGGGGGCGAGGCATGCCTCGCCCTCGCGCCGCATGCTCCCAGCGTCCGGGAACGAAATCACGCAAACGGGGTTCTAGCGGCCGGCCGGCAGAGTGTAGTAGCTATACGTAGACTTCCAACTGAATTCGGCCCCCGGCTCGATCGCAATCGCCACAAAGGGCTCCATCGCCACCACGCTGCGGATCGACCACAGGTTTTCGCGCGCCAGCGGCCTATCGGAACTGATCTTCATACCCGCGCCCAGCTTGGTGTTCTCGATGCGGATCTCGCTGTCTTGGGGGTTGTCGCCGAAGCCCTCCAACGGGGTGGTCGCGACATCCCGGCCCTCCAGCGTCTTCAGGTACACGATCCGATTCCCGCGAATCTCGGCCAGTTCTTTGTTGGGAGGGCGCTGGGTTTGAATCTGGAATGGCACGGTGATCGCCAGGGGCGCACCGGGCGGCTGGTTATCCAGCACCAGAAAATTGTGATTGTAGACCGTGGTCCGGATGGGGCGGGTTCCCGTGTTTTTCAAGCTGTGTTCCAAAACCATCTCCGCTTTGCCTTTCACCAGCCGCAGCGTTTTCCGGTAGATATAACCATAGCCGGAAGGCGAATCGGTAAGCTCCTGGGTGAAATCGATGGAATCGCGAGATTTCCCGACGGTCCACTTCCCTGGATTGACAATCTCGTACAACCGGTAATTGTCGTACTTGTCTTCGTCCGGTCTCCCCAAAGCGCCGACGCCAATCTTGATGAACCGGCCGCCGGGCTTCGCCTCCTCCCATCCCACTTGTCCGAACTCATCCACGGGACCGGTGATCGAGCTACAAGGCCCGCCGACGATGTCCGGCCCTTCGTACACAAAGTCGCGAACCTTCGGGTCCGTCCTCTGCACCCACGGTCCGTAATAGTTGTGTCCCTTGTATTGCAGGCTGTAAACGACTCCCGACCAATCGAACCGTGTTCCGCGATAGTATCCGTTTTGCGCGTTCGGCAGGTAGATCCTTGCCCGAATCCGACCATTCGCGATCTCCGCGCTCGGGAAATCCGCCGCCGGCAGGAGTCCAATGCACACCGCCACGGCAACCAGAACCAGAATCTTTGCCATCATTGAATGGATTATTGCACGGTGGCCGCCGGGAGGTAAGCACCCAAGGAGGGCAACGACGACGATGACGCAGAGGTCCTTCTTCGTGCCAGTCCCCAAAGCCGGAATGCGAGTCACATCTATTTCATTCAATAACCCCTTTCCTTTCATCACCCGACTCCGCCGAATTTAAGACTCAAGCCCCTCCCCATGCCATCCTCGAATTGGAGGGTAATATTCCCATGTCTGATACGGTTTCCCCAGAACAACTCGCTGCCAATCGCGCCAACTCTGCTAAATCCACAGGACCCCGCACCACAGAGGGCAAGACCCGCTCTGCCCAAAACGCGCGCAAACACGGCTTCACCGCTTCCACCTTCGCCGTCGTCCGCCTCGAAGACCTCAATGAGGTCGCCAACCTACGAGAAGACTTGGTGACCCTCTACCAGCCCGTCAACTCCCAGGAACTCTTTGCCGTCGAGCGCATCGCCCTCGCCCAGCAGGCCATCCTCCGAGCCGCCCGCCTCGAAGCCGGCTACTTCAGCCTATGCCTGGGCGAATCCTTCGACACCAGCGGACAATTCCGCATGCCCATGAACTCCCAACTCTCCGCGGATATCGAAGTCAGCCAGGCCCAGAACCGAAACTACCTGCTGGGCGATGGCTTCCACCGCCTGATCCGCCAGAACAACAGTTTTGCCCTGCTCCTGCGCTACCAGGCCCAGGCCGAACGCCAGTACCGCCGGGCAATCGAAGAATTCGACCGTCTCAAAGCCCTGCGGGAAGAATTGCGGAACGAACCCAATTCCGCGGAACCCGAAACAAACAAAACCACTTGCACTTCTTGCGAAACGAACCCAATTCTCC